>NZ_JBICXB010000020.1:89882-100679 GCF_043200055.1 Streptomyces sp. NPDC048496
CGTTCAACCGCGACCGTCGTGACGACCGCGGTGGTGACCGTGGTGGTTTCCAGCGTCGTGACGACCGCCCGTCGGGTGGTTTCCGCCGCGACAACGACCGCCCGTCCTTCAACCGGGACAACGACCGCCCGTCGTTCAACCGCGACCGTCGTGACGACCGTCCGGCCGGTGGCTTCCGCTCCGGTGGCAGCGACCGTCCGTTCAACCGCGACCGTCGTGACGACCGTCCGGCCGGTGGCTTCCGCTCCGGTGGCAGCGACCGTCCGACCGGCCGCCGCGACGACCACCGCGGTGGCACGGGCACCGGAACCAACACCGGTTCCTTCGGCCGCCGCGACGACAAGCCGCGCTGGAAGCGCAACGGCTGATCACGGCTGATCCGGTCGTCTGACTGCTGATCAGGGCCCGTACGACACTTCGGTGTCGTACGGGCCCTGAGTCTTTGAACGGGTTCGAAAACCCTTGTCAGGGTGTCGGAGGCTGCTGTTAGAGTCGCCGCATCTGCTCGGGGGTGGTGGTGCGAGCGGTAGCAGCCGCACCACGAAGGACCACAGTGCGTCCACTGAGGACCTCCCCTCGTGCCATGTTTCCCGGGGAGGGACTTTCACCTTGACTCGCTCATCCAGCGGGTGGCGAAGCCGGCGCGCGTCCGGCCGCATCGCCCTCTTGGTCACCCTGGCGATCACCGCCGGGGTCGGTGCGACCACCACAGGGACGGCTGTCGCCGACACGTCCGGCGAGACCGTCGTGGTGAACCCGGGAGCACGCTTCGTGCCCCGCGCCACGCGTGTGCTCAACGCCGGTGAGACCGGCTTCCTGACGGCGCAGGAAGGCGACGACCGCCTGCGCTGGATCGACTACGCCACCGGAACGGCCACCGCCCTGGCGGACCGGCTTCCGAAGCCCCTCGAGTACGACCCGGAGGAAGGCCGTCCCAGGGGCACCTGGCCCACCGGATTCGGCCACGGGTCCGACACCGTGGCGGTCTATTCGGAGAGTCCGAGCCCGCACGTCACGCTGCAGCAGCGCGCGGGGGGCGGGTCGACCACCACCGTCCCGATCCCGGAAGGACAGTCGTACGTCGAGACGTACGGCACGACCGTCATCACCCGCACCGGCACCCAGCGGGCCACGACGAGTCTCCACCTGCTGCGGGCGGAGGCCGACGGGGTCAAGGACCAGCAGCTGCAGGGTCTTCCCGAAGGGTGGAATCTGTCGGCCGGCGACGGTGATGCCCGTTCGGTCGTCGTCCGGGGGATCCTCTGGGAAGACACCACCATGACGAACGGCTGGTGGCTCGTCGACCTCGAGAGCGGGCAGGTCAAGGCGCTGGACGCGCACGCCTCCGCAGTCTCCCTCGGCAAGGACACCCTCCTCCAGGTGGGCTCGTATGCCGCCGAGGTGTTCGACCGGAACGACTTGACGGCCGCGCCCCGGGCGCTGGACCTCAGGAACTTCTCGTACAACATGACGTTCCGGATGCTCGGGAACTCGCTCATCGGGGTCAGTCCCCTCACCGGGGGAAACAACGAGTACCGCGGGGAGCAGCTGTTCCGGATCTCCGACGACGGCCGGCTCGCAGAGGAACTGCTGACGGTCGCCCACACCGGCCTCTCCTGGGCGCCGGACGGTTCCGTCCTGGTCGCCGGAGCCGAGACCCGGACGGACCGCGGCGCCCTCGACTGGGGCTACTACCGGTTCACGGCCGCCGCCGACGGCACCGTGACGCGCAAGCGCGTCGCCGACATCGAGGACATGCCCGCACAGCCCGCAGGCATCTCCCTGGGTAGCGGCATCCTCACCACGGCCGACGACTCGAACCTCTTCCAGCCGCACACGTACATCGGCGGCTACCGCAGTACGTGGCTCAAGACCTCCGGCCGTCCCGAGGAGATCCGGACGACGGTGGACGGGCTCGGGTGACGGCCGGGCGGATCTGCTGGCTCGTGAGACGTCGACCGGCTACCTCTACCTGTACGAGAGCAAGGGTGCCGGGGTCTTCAAGTCGCGAGTGAAGATCGGTACGGGGTGGAAGGGCTACCTTCTCGCCGGTGCGGGTGATCTGGACGGTGACGGCAAGGGTGACCTGCTGGCGCGGGACAAGGCCGGGGTGCTGTGGCGGTACGCCGGGACAGGGACTGGCACGCTGGCGACCCGGGTGAAGGTCGGCGGGGGCTGGCAGATCTACAACTCCCTGGTCGGTGTGGGTGACGCGAGTGGTGACGGCAAGGCCGATTTCCTCGCCCGGGACACGTCCGGGGTGCTGTGGAGCTACCGGGGTGACGGCAAGGGGCTCTTCGCGACTCGGGTGAAGGTCGGCGGCGGCTGGCAGATGTACAAGACCCTGTCCTGACGTGTGACCCCATGTTCGGGGCCCGTACGACACCGACTCGGTGTTGTACGGGCCCTCTCACTTTGAACAGGTTCGAAAATTCCCTGTCGGCACCTGTGCGGCTGCTGTTAAAGTCGGCCCACTTGCATGGGGGTTGGGGCCGGGGGGCTTCCACTTCGCGCAGACCGCGGCACTTGCTGCCGCGTCCTCCTCATGCCCTGTGTGGGTTCCCGGGGAGGGACGCGTATGACATCGGTACGGAAAGGCCTGTTGGCCCCAATACTTGCCGCGGCCGTCGGAGGAGCGGTGCTCCTGCCGCTCAGTACCGGTGCGGCCCGGGCCGAGAGCCCCGGCGCCGAGGTGGGACCGACCCCGGTCACCACGACCGGCGTCTGGGGCCTGGACTTCGGCGGCGGCGTGCTGAACACCGTAGAGCGCGCCGCCAACGGTGAGCAGTACGTCACGTCGCGCCGGATCAGTGCGGACGGGGCGTCCGCGGGCGAGCCGGTGCGCGGGACATTCGCGGGTGAGTACGCGCTCGGGCAGCACCTTGAGCGGGTGCCGTGCGATGCCGGTTCCTGTGTGGCCTTGGTCGCTGCGGGCAACGGCCACTACGGCGTGACCCAGGTGGGGTCCGACGGTCGCGAGACCGTGCAGGTCTGGGTAACTCCCCGCAGTCTCTACTACGTTCCCGACGCCACGTTTCCCGCGACGCGGATCGTGGACCTGACCGGCCGCTACGCGGTCGTCGACGCCGGATCGCCCGCCACGCAGTACATATCCGGGACTCAGAAGTACCGCACGACCCAGGAGGACTGGACGCGCAAGCCCACCGCTGCCGCGGTGTGGGGGACCAGACTCTGGGCGGCGGGCTCCGTCTCCGGCGCGCTCACCTCGATCGACATCGCGCAGAAGAGGGTCATGGAGACGGTCGCCACCGGCGCCCCCTGCGTGATCAAGGAGGTGCGTACGGTCGGACGCTGGGTCTACTGGAACTGCGGGCCGGCCGGCGCGGCCGGCGTGTACGACCGTACGGCGAAGAAGTCCTTCGCCGTACCGTCCGGGCCCGCCCTCGTCGGTGACGGGTTCCTCGTCAGGCACGACCGGGACGCCGGGAAGCTGCTGCTGACCGACTTCCACACCGGTGCGGCCGCCGCGCCCAGGGCGGTGGCCGACCTTCCAGCCGGGAACGCCGCCGACCAGCGGCGGCTGACCTGGGCGGTGGACAAGTTCGGCGGGGACATCGCGTACGTCGATGCCGCGCACTCCATCCACATCGTGCCCAGTGGTGTGCCGGCCCAACCTCTTGCGAAGATCGCTTCCGACGTCAGCGACAGCGACATCGACATGAAGGGCCCGTACGGTGTGCCGACGTGGTCCAGCACCTGGCAGTTCAACAAGCCGGCCACCTGGACGTACACGGTCAAGGACTGGCTCGGCCGTACCGTACGCACCATGGAGGGCGGCCCCGGTACCGAGGCCGACGTCGAATGGGACGGCCGGACCGATGCGGGAGAGCCCACCGGCAACGGCCGACACACCTGGTCCTTGCGGGTGACGGCCGAGGACGGCGCGGGGACGTACACCACCAGCGGTACCGTCTCGGTGGCCGGCGGGAAGGAGGGCTTCCACGACCAGGGCTACTTCAGCCTCGGTGACCTGGTCACCCTCAACTCCACCGGCGGGCTGACCGTCCACTTCGGGCAGAGCGGGGGCCGTTTCGGGGGTAAGTCGTCCGGTTCCGGCTGGCCGGCCGGCACCCTCGCCGTACCGTTCGCGGACACCAACAACGACCACTGCGCCGAACTGCTCGTACGGCTGCCGGGCGGCGAGCTGCGCCAGTACGCTGGCCGCTGCGGCAAGTCGGGGTACACGCCCAACTCCGGACACACCACGATCGGCAAGGGCTGGCAGCAGTACGACGTGCTGACCTCGCCCGGCGACCTGAACGGGGACGGCCGGGCCGACCTCGTCGCCCGCCAGACGGCCACCGGCGATATGTACTTCTACGCAGGAGCGGCCGGCGGGAAGTTCGCGCCCAGGGTCAAGATCTTCGCCAACTGGAAGACGTACGGGCAGATCACAGGCGTCGGCGACATCACCGGTGACGGCCGCCCCGACCTGCTCGGCCACGACCGCGACGGCGGCCTGTGGCGTTACAACGGATTGGGCAACGGCACCTTCGCGCCGCGGGTCAAGGTGTTCTCGGACTGGGGGCGTACCTACAACTCGGTCGTGGGCATCGGTGACCTGAGCGGCGACGGCAAGAACGACATCGTCGTACGCGACTCGGCCGGGAAGCTCTTCCGCAACGACGGCAACGGCAAGGGCTCGTTCGGGCCCCGTACCCAGATCGCCACCGGGTGGCAGGGCTACAAGGGGATCTTCTGATGCGCAGACGTGCAAGCAGAACAACAGCCCGGCGCCGTTCCGGCCGCCTCCTCGCCGTGGTGGCGGCCTCCGGGGCACTGGTCTCGGGGCTGCTCGGCGCCGGAGCGCCGGGCGCGGCGGCGGCCTCCTCCGTGGCTGGAACATCTACAACCAGCTGGTCGGTGTCCGCGACATCTCCGGCGACGGCCGGATGGACCTCATCGGCCGGGACTCCGGCGGTGTGCTCTGGCTCTACCGGGGCACCAGCGACGGAAAGTTCGCGGGCCGTACGCGCATCGGCGGGGGCTGGAACGTGTACACCTCGCTCGCCGGGCGCGGTGACCTCTCCGGTGACGGACGGTCGGACCTGGTGGCGCGGGACAAGGACGGGGTCCTGTGGCTGTACCGCGGCAACGGTAAGGGCGGGTATGCCACCCGCACCCGGGTCGGAGCCCTGAACTCACCGACCGGTGCTCCGCCCGCCCAGATCCTCCTGGACGCCCTCGGTGCCACCACCGGCAAGCTCCCGCTGCTGGTCGTGATCGGCGCGCAGCTGTTCTGCGGGATGGCGTCGGTGACCGCCAACAGCCACATGATCTACGCGTTCTCCCGGGACGGCGCACTCCCGTTCTCCCGCGTCTGGCACACGGTCAGCCCCCGCACCCGCACCCCCGTGGCCGCGGTCTGGCTCGCCACCCGCGGCGCGCTGGCCCTCGGCCTCCCGTACCTGATCAACGTCACCGCGTACGCCGCAGTGACCTCGATCGCGGTGATCGGCCTCTACATCGCGTACGTCATCCCCACCCTGCTCCGCCTCCTGCGCGGCGACGAATTCACCCCGGGTCCCTGGCACCTCGGCCGTTGGTCCCGGCCCATCGGGATCGTCGCGGTGGTGTGGGTGGCGGTCATCACGGTCCTCTTCATGCTGCCGCAGCTGTCCCCCGTCACCTGGGAGACGTTCGACTACGCCCCGATCGCCGTCCTGGCCGTCCTGGGTTTCGCGGCGACGTGGTGGGTCGTGTCGGCCCGCCACTGGTTCCTCAAACCGGATCACAAGCGCACGAGCGCGGGTATTACCGCCGAATGACGACCTCCGGAGACGGCTCGACAGGCCCGGCAGCCGATACCCGATCGGCTGCCGGGCTCGGGCGGGCTATGCTCAGGGGTGATCCGCCAAGGGCCGTTAGCTCAATTGGCAGAGCAGCGGACTTTTAATCCGTTGGTTGTGGGTTCGAGTCCCACACGGCCTACGCGATGCAGGGAGGGAAAACCCCATCTGACCTGCTACTTAGCGCCTCGACTGGCTTCATCCGGTCGGGGCGCTTCGTCGTTCCGGGCCTCTTGCGTGAGCGATGCGTGAGCGGACGGTCCGACAGCAGGCGCTACGGAGGGGGCCTTACGGGCACGTGGCACCAGAGCGGCGGCGGCTTCAGCGACAGCTTTGTCGACCTCGGGCAGCAGGCTCGTGTACGTGTCCGACGTTGAAGGTGATGAACTGCTGCGCGATCGCCGCGTTCAGAGCCGCTCGCAGGGTGCGCCGGCGCGTCGGCCCACTGCGCTTCACCGACGACGAGCACACCAGCCTGCGCGAGGCCGCAGCCGAGCACGGCTACAAGGGCGAATCCGGCTTCGCCGCCGACATCGTCCTCGCCTTCCTCGACGGCCGCTTCACCGCCAACCTCCCCCTGTCCGAGGACCGACGACGCACCCACATGTTCCGTGCCCAGGTCCTGCGCGCCCTCAACCGCGTCGGCGTCAAAGTCAACCAGGTCGCCCGCGCCCTCAATAGCGACTACACCCCGCCTGACATCCGTCAGCGCCTCGACGAACTCCACCACCTGCTCACCCTGGTCGCCGAGGCTTTGCGCCAGCCCACCGACGCGAGGGAGATCTGACCCGTGATCGCCGCCATCAAGCCCGCGGGCTCCAACACGCGCGGTCTGCTCGCCTGCCTCTACGGCCCCGGTCGGCACGACGAACACCTCGATCCGCACCTCGTCGCCGGCTTCGCCATGCTCGGCATGCCCGACCCCGGCCGCGACGAGAACGCCACCCTGACCGAACTCGGCCACTACCTCGACGCGCCCGTACGCCTGCGCAACAGCGAGTTCGGCCAACCCGTCACCGACCACGTCGGCGACCGCACCGGCACCCGCCGGCCGACCCAGGACGAGATGCACAAGGCAGCCCGGCTCGGCTGGGAACAGACCAGCCGCGAGTGGCTTCAGGGCCGTATTCGCGCGGCCATCCCCCACGCCACCACCGCCGAGGAACTCCTCGCCTACCTCGAAGCCGACGGCGTCGCAGTCAAAGCCCGCCGCGCACCGTCTGGAGACCTCATCGGCTACGCCGTCGGCCGCCCCGGCGACCTCAACAAGGACGACGAACAGATCTTCCACCCCGGCGGGAAGGTCGCCCCAGACCTCACCCTGCCCAAACTCAAGGCCCGCCTGGAAACCAGCCGCCCGGGACGGCTGACAGCGTCCAGCGAGCTTCAGATGTCCGGAACCGGCCTTCTGTGGTGTGTGTTCCGCTTGTAGCGTCTGAATCTCATTTCCCGCACCCCGGCCGGTACAGTGCCAGGGGTGCGGGCAGAGCCGGAGAAGACGCTCTTGCGATCAAGACCCGTGGCTGGCGCGTCGCTCATCGGTGCCGCCTTGCTCGCTTTTGCCGTTCCGACCGCGCAGGCCGCGCCGCCGCCGAATCCCGGGCCACCCGAGGTGACGCTGTCGGTCGACGACAGCCCGTCCCTCGAGGCGGTCATCACCTGCACTCTCTACGCCTCGAAGCCCAACCACAGCGGCAGCAAGATCACAGGCACGGGCGGCATCTCTTCCTGTGCTGGCGGAACCCCGGCTAGCTGCAACAGCGAAGTCGACGTCGAGTTCTACAACAACTACTCCAACCAGTGGATGACCGGCGGATCAGGACCGCGTCAGACCAGCTGCCCGCCCCCACTGCGCTCAAGTTCGGCTTCGGCGACTTGCACGAACAAACCCGGTGACCCGAATACCGGCTGGCGAGCCGTGACGGTCGGAACCATCGTTTCCCCCAACGGCACCCACGACTCCGGCACCGCCTACAGCTCCGTCCTGTACGTGCCCTGCGTGTAAGCATGACGGTGTGCCCGCCCAGCCCGTCAGTCGCGGGGCGGGAACAGTCTCGAGGAGACTTCAGCAGCCATGAACAGTGCCCATGACAACGTCGTTTGGCGCGAGTGCCGCGTCCTGAGCCGATGTCTGCTGCCTCTGATCGACCAGGAAACCTGGCGGCGTGATCGCCGACATGACGACTTCCGCGAACGCGGCCTGGACGTGCCCGAAGGAGAGCGATTGCTGGGGACCTTCGCGGCGCTCACCATGCACACCGTCATCCTGGACGCTGCAGCGGCCGGGCGCCCGGCCTTCCTCGAAGCCCTGCACGCCACACCACTGCACGTCATCGCCCAGACCGTCATAAACAGGCGCGACTACGAGTTTCTGGCTGCGGCGCCCGCGCGCGCGGCCGACGACACCGAGGAGCGCGACCTCGCCGTCTTCCGGCTGCTCACCTACCAGACCGGCCACGCGGCGCACGTGTTTGCCTACCTCGGCAGTCAGGTACGCGCCACCTTCGACACCCTAGCCAGCCGCAGCCGGACAACAACCGCAACCTGCGGCGACCTCCGGCAGTGGGCGAGCCAGGCGAAACTCCTTCCGTAGCGACGACTCCGCGCCTGCTACTCGAAGCCGGTTGGTCTGGTCTGCTGAGAAGCCATTTGGAATCCGGCAACGTCGCCTGGAAAGTGAACGATGGTTGGCAGGTTGCCCGGTCGGGATTGCGGATGGCTTCTCAGTTCAGGTCTCATTCACCCCTGTCCACCGCCGCCAAGAGGGCGACCACCACCCACTCCACCCCAGGCCAGAACGTCCCCGTCCCCTGCCGTACCCCCAGACGAAGAGTTGGAAAGCGTGCTGGGCCGCAACGCGCATGGTTGAGCTCGATGCGTGAGCGATGCGTGAGCGGACGCGCTGGCACCACGCACTCAGATCTGGACTGGCCGTCAAGAACAGGTCTCTGACCAGGCATTTCTGGACCAGCGTGGAAGCTGGCGGAAGTCCCGGCAGGACCCTTCCGGGACTTTTGATCCGTTGGTTGTGGGTTCGAGTCCCACACGGCCTACCGGACCCCTCGGGGTCGGAGTCCCCGTTGACCTGTGTCAATGGGGGCTCTGTCATGTCCGGGGCCCCGGAACGCTCACCGGTCGGTGGGCCGGGCACTCAGAACAGCGACTTGTACGTCTGCCAGCCGCTGCCGATCTTCACCCGGGCGGAGAAGATGCCGGAACCCGTGCCGTTGTAGCGCCACAGCACACCGGCCGTGTCCCGCGCCACCAGATCCGTCTTGCCGTCACCACTGACATCACCCACCCCGACCAGGGAGTTGTAGATCTGCCAGCCGCCGCCGACCTTCACCCGGGACCCCAGTGTTCCGGCCCCGGTACCGGGGTACCGCCACAGCACACCCGCGGTGTCCCGGGCCAGCAGATCACCCTTACCGTCACCGTTCAGATCACCCGCACCGGCCAGGAGGTAGCCCTTCCAGCCCGTACCGATCTTCACGCGACCCTTGAAGACACCCGCGCCCGTGCTCTCGTACAGGTAGAGGTAACCGGTCGACGTCTCACGGGCGAGCAGATCCGCCCGCCCGTCACCCGTCAGATCACCCGGCGAGGTCAGCACGTTGTAGATGTTCCAGCCCGAACCGATCACGCGCCTGGGCCCGTTCGGCGCGAACGCCTTGCCGCAAGCCCCGTCGTAGCGCGTCAGCACACCCGAGGAGTCCCGCACCAGTACGTCGTTGCACCGGTCGCCGGACAGATCCCCGAACGGGACGACGACCGAGGTCGCCGGCCAGCCCGCCGCCGACACACCCGTACCGAACCCGCCCGTGCTCGTACCCGTACGCACCGCCAGCGACCCGCCCGACGTCAGGCCGAGCAGATCACCCCGACCGTCACCACTGAAGTCACGCCACTTGGGCAGCGGCTTGGACGGAGTGGGGGGAGCGGGCACGGTGGTGGCGGAGCGCACCTGGGTGGTGGCGTCCCTGGTGTCCTGCGTCCACACGGCGACGGGGCGGTTGCCAGCGTCCACGGCGACCTGGCCCTGGCTGATGCCCTGGGTGTTGGTGCTCAGCCGGACGGGCGCGGTCCAGACCCCGTTCACCCGAGAGGCGGTGTACAGCGCGTATGTAGGGCTGTCGCCGGGAACCTCCTGGCGCCAGACGGCATGCGCGGTGCCGTCCGCGCCCACCGTCAGATCGAATCGGTCGTCCAGCACGTGATTGGTGGAGAGCTGCTTCACGGCGGACCACGTGCCCGTGGCCGCGGACCGTGTGGTGGCAAGCACGAGGACGTTGCCGACGGTGTCGCGGCCGCCCCAGAGTACGGTGATGTCGCCCTCGGGGCCGACGGCCAGGTCCCTTACGGGCAGGGCCCCGACGCCGGGGATCGGCTCTGCGGCTCCCCACGTGCGGCTGTCGGCCGGCCGCTGCGCGAGCATCGTGGACTCGTACGCCGTCCACACCAGCGCGGCCCGGCCGTCCCGGCCCAGTGTCAGCGGGCCGCCGTTCGCGTAGATCCCGGACTCCGGATCCGGAGCGAAGACCGTGACCGGTGCGGACCAGTCCTGGCTGTCGGCCGCCAGGTCGACGACCTTGACGGAGTGGCCGTAGTAAGCGGAGGTCTTCTCGAAGGACACGGTCGCCGTGCCGTCGTCCGCGGACACGAGTTGCAGATTGTCGACGTCCGGCTGTCCCGGCGTGCCGACGTCTATCTGCGCCGGCTGCGACCAGGCGGCACCGGGCGCCGGGCGGACGGACGAGAAGAGGCCGAACCATGACGGGTCGCTCGTCACGTCCTGCCAGACGGCGACGAGCTTCCCGGAGGGGGAACCCACCAGCCGCGCGTCCTGGATGGCGTTGGAGGTGGCGATGTCGGACGGCTTTGACCAGGTGGTGGACTCTGGTGCGCAATTCCGGGTGGGTGGTCAGGCTGTGAGTCGGTAGCTGAGGCGGGTGAGGTTGCTGGTGCGGCTGCGGTCCAGTGGATGCTC
>NZ_JBICXB010000021.1:0-100301 GCF_043200055.1 Streptomyces sp. NPDC048496
AGATCGACTACTTCGTCTCGGACGACGGCCTCGACGAACAGGCGCGGTCAGTGCTGGCCGAGTCCGTGGGCGAGCTGATCCTCGCGGACACCGGCCAGTCCTGACCGCGCCCCGCTCCGAGTACCGCGGTTCAGTGCGTCTCGAAGCTGCCGAGCCGTGGGGACACCGCGCCCGTCGCGCCGTCGGCGACGCGCGAGCACGGCCACTGGAAGGGCCTCCTGCCCGACGTGACGCTGCTGGTCGAATGGCCCGAGCGGGCCGACGACCCCACCGACCACTGGATCTCCAGCCTGCCGAGGACACCCCGCTCGTTACCCGACCGTGTCGTGGCTCCGGTGACACTTCGGGGAACAATCGGCGGCCATTCCCGGCGAGTTCCCCGTTACCCGCGTGATCTCGTCACTCGGGCTACCCGTCGTCAGCTGTCGAAGCCGAGGCCGAAGCGGTCGAGCGTCTTGAGCCAGAGGTTGCGCCGGCCCTCGTTGCGGTCGGCGCGCGCCATCGACCACTTGGTGATGCCGATCCCGGCCGAGCGGATCGGGTCGGGCGGGAACGGGAACGGTTTGCGGCGGACGAGCTCCAGTTGGGTCCGCTCGGTGCGTTCGCCCGCCAGGAGGTCCAGCATGACCTCGGCACCGAAGCGCGTGGCACCGACGCCGAGGCCGGTGAATCCGGCCGCGTGGGCGACCTTCCCGTGATGACTCGTGTCGAAGAACACGCAGAAACGGGTGGAGGTGTCGATGGCACCACCCCAGGCGTGGGTGAACCGGATGCCTTCCAACTGCGGGAAGGTCGTGAAGAAGTGCCGGGCGAGGGTGGCGAAGGTCTCGGGCCGCTGGTCGTGTTCGGCGCGGACCTTGCCGTCGCGGTGGTAGACGGCGTCGTAGCCGCCCCACAGGATGCGGTTGTCCGCGGAGAGCCTGACGTAGTGGAACTCATTGGCACAGTCGGCAAAACCCTGCCGGTTCCGCCAGCCGACCGAGGCGAGCTGCTGCTCGGTCAGCGGCTCGGTCATGAGCGCGTAGTCGTACACGGGGACGGTGTACGGGCGGTGGCGGCGCAGCAGGGAGGGATAGGCGTTGGTGGCCAGGGCGACACGCCGGGCGGTGATCCGCCCGTAGGGGGTACGGACCGCGATCACGGCGCCATGCTCGGCGAGCGAGGTGGCGGGCGTGTGCTCGTGGATGCGGACGCCGAGGTCGAGGCAGGCGCGCTTGAGCCCCCAGGCGAGCCGGGCCGGGTTGACCATGGCCACGTCGTCCTTGTTCCACATGCCGCCGTGGAACGTCGGCGAGTCGATCTCGGCACGGACCGCCTCGGCGTCGAGCAGCAGCGGCTTGCCACCGAACCGGGCGAGGGCCTCGGCCTCCTCCTTCAGTCCCTCGACCTGGTACGGCTCGGTGGCCACCACCAGGGAGCCGGTGCGCTCCCAGGAGCAGTCGATGCCGTGGCGTTCCACAGTGTCCTCGATGGCCTGGAGGTTCTCGCGGCCGAGTCGTTCCAGGAGGCCGATCTCCTCGGGCCAGCGCTGGAGGCCGTTGTGCAGGCCGTGGGTGAGGCTGGACTCGCAGAATCCACCGTTGCGGCCGGAGGCGGCGCCGCCGGCCTCGTCCGCCTCGATGAGCACCACGTCCATGGACGGATCGCGCTCCTTGGCGACGAGGGCGGTCCACAGCCCGGTGTATCCGCCGCCGACCACGAGCAGGTCGCAGGTGGTGCCGCCGACGAGTGCGGGGGCGGCCTGCGGCCGGTCGGGGTCGTCGAGCCAGAACGGGGTCGGCGAGGCGTCCCGGAGTGAGGTGAGGTGGTCCATGGGGCGGGGCTCCTTCGGATCGCGGAGGTACGGGCCTCCGAAGTGCCGCTATGAGACCGCCCGGGGGACCATAAGGTCAATGGTGTTGACATAAGGCTCCCGAACGCCGTCTCCGCCGTCGTGCTCGGCCGACCCGCGATCCCGCCGGCTCCCGGCGGTCCAGGATCTCCTAGGCGATCCGCTTGGCCTCGGGCTCGAACCGCTCCGCCAGCTCGCGGAAAAGTCCCTCCGCGCGCTCGGCGGGCCACTCCTCGGGAAGGTGTTCGGCAGGCAGGTGGGGGTCGCGGCGCACCAGGTCGAGCCAGTCGGTGTGGAGCAGAAGCTGGCGCCCCAGGTCGTCGCGTGCCTCGGTCGGTGCGTGGCCGTCGCCCCATCGGGCCAGGAAGGCGCGGTAACCCTCGGCAATGACGTCGACGTCGAAGGCGGTACGGAGCAGAGGGCCGGCCTCGGTGGGTGCGGCAGCCTCGCCGTGGAAGGCCTTGATACGGTCCTCCAGCCCGAGTTCCACAGCCAGGGGGGCGACGTCGACCTGGCCGGGGGCCTCCCACAGGCCGCTCTGCAGCAGGCCGAATCCGGCCCAGACGAGCCGTGAGCGCAGGTCGTGCCGCTCGCGGCGCCAGGATTCGGACAGCGAAAAGGCAACCAGGGTCCCGGTGCCGTCCCAGGCACGGTTGACGGCACCGGTCCGCCAGATCCGCTCCCGCCCATCGGCGAGCACGGCGGCGGCACGGCCGGTCAGCGAGAAGTACATCCGGCGGCCCCGCCGGCGCCGCTCCAGCAGGCCGCGGCCGACCATGCGAGTGAGGGTCGAGCGGACGGCGTCCTCGCCGACCTGAACGCGGGCGAAGGCATCGATGACGCTCGCCGAGGACAGGGCGGTGTCCGTGCCGAGGACGTGGATGCCGAAAAAGCTCAGAGACGAGATCAAGGCTCAGGCGGGCGCCGACCTCGGGCGCAGCTCCTGGCTGGAGATCGCCCAGCCGTGGGCCGCGTCGCCGGCCAGGAAGAGGCGACCGTGGCGCATGGGCTCGGCGACGAAGCTGCGCATCGGGGTGATGCTCTTCTCGGTGATCGGTCCCCGCCGCAGCGTCCAGTCACCGTCGACGGCGAAGCGGGTCTCCAGCTCGTCCCAGACGCGCTCGTCCGGCCAGTTGTCGGTGCTGTCGTCCGGGTCGACCTGGAGGTAGAGCCGGCTGACCTCGGGCGAGCGCATGCTGTGCAGGGCGAAGCCGCGCTCGTGGTGGGCGTAGATCAATTCCTCGCACGAGGGCGGGACGTCGGCGAGGATGCCGAGCCAGGAGAAGGGGTACGTCCGTTCCGTCACGGTGAGCAGGCCGTCCGGCACGGAGCGGCGACCGATGCCGTGGAAGCCGTCGCAGGCGACGACGATCTCGCAGTCCAGGGTGTGTTCGGCGCCTTCGTGGCGGTAGCGAATGCTCGGGCGGTCGGTCTCGATGCCGTCGACGGACAGCGCTTCCGCCTCGAACAGGACAGTTCCGCCGTCCTGTTGGCGCCGGTCGATGAGGTCCTTGACCACTTCGGTCTGCGCGTAGACCATGACCGACCGGCCACCGGTGAGGGACGGGAAGTCGATGCGGTGGGAGCGCCGGTCGAAGCGCAGTTCGATGCCGTGATGCTCCAGGCCCTGGCGGTCCATCCGCTCGCCGGCCCCGGAGTCGCGCAGCACGTCGACGGTGTCCTGTTCGAGGATGCCGGCCCGCTGGCGGCGTTCGACGTAGCCGCGGCTGCGCAGTTCGAGGACGACGTTGTCGATGCCCTGCCGGTGGAGCAGGTGGGAGAGCAGGAGTCCGGCGGGGCCGGCGCCGATGATTCCTACGGTGGTACGGGGCATGAGGGCTCCAAGAGAGGTAAGAGGGGTGCTGGGCGCGGCCGTATCAGAGGGGGGACAGGACGCCGTCCTCGGCGAGGACGCGCTGGGCCGTGGCGAAGGCGGAGTTGGCCGCCGGCACACCGCAGTAGACGGCGGAGTGCAGCAGGACTTCCTTGATGTCCTCCGGGGTGAGCCCGTTGCGCAGCGCCGCTCGTACGTGCAGAGCGAGTTCCTCCTGATGCCCGTGGGCGATCAGGGCGGTCAGCGTGAGGCAACTGCGGGTGCGGCGATCGAGACCGGGGCGGGTCCAGATCTCTCCCCAGGCACAGCGGGTGATGTAGTCCTGGAAGTCGGCGGTGAACTCGGTGGTGCGGGCGACGGTCCGGTCGATGTGCGCGTCGCCGAGGACCGCTCGGCGGACCGCCATCCCCTCGGCGTGCCTGCTGCCGTCGTCGGCGGGGGCCTCGAAGTGGCCGAGGAGGGTGCCGAGGACGGCCTGAGGGCGTTCGGCGGGCGCCAGGTGCGAGGCTCCGGGGAGTTCCAGGAGAGTCGCTCCGGGGATGCCGTCGGCCAGTTCCCGGGCGTGCCCGGGCGGGGTGGCCGGGTCGTCCCGGCCGGCGACGACGAGCGTCGGCGCGGTGATCCGGTGCAGATCGCGCCGCAGGTCGTAGGCGGCGAGGGCGTCGCAGCAGGCCGCGTACCCCTCGGGGGCAGCGGCGCGTAGGTCGTCGACGAGCCGTCCGGCCACCTGGGTACGGGTGAACCCGGCGGTGAACCAGCGTCCGGGGGCGCCGTGGGCCGCTTCTCCCCTGTGCCCACCGGCTGATCCTCACAGCCGCTGGGCCCGCGCACGACGGTCCCGGGAACCGTCCGCCGGGACGCTCGTGGACGGCGCCACCGATCGCTTTCAGGAACCACTCGGTTGACCATGCGTGGCCACGGCGACGCCCTCGTTCGTCAGCGCCATGGCGCTGGTCTCGCTGTTCTCCGTCCAACTGGGCTGGTTCCCGGGGCCGGGCGGCACCCCGGAGGGCTTCACGGCCCGCTGCGCCCACGCACAACCGCGCTGCTCCGAGGAGCCCCCGTACTGGCGCGGTACGGCGACGGACTCGCCGCGTGCCACCGCGCCGACGAAGGGATCACGCTGTGACCGGCACGACGAAGGGGCTCGTGGTCGAGGGGCTGTGCAAACGGTACGGGGACCACACGGCGGTCGACGACGTGTCGTTCACCCTGGCACCGGGGGCTTCACTGCCGATCGTCGGCGAGTCCGGCAGCGGGAAGACGACGACCGTACGGATGCTGGTGGGCCTGGCACGACCGGACGGCGGCACCGTCCGCCTGGACGGCCGGGACCGCTCCGCCCGCGCCCGGAGCCGGGCCGAACGGCTCGCGCGCGCCCGCGAGATACAGATGGTCTTCCAGGATCCGTATCTCTCGCTGGACCCACGGGTGACGGTCTCCGACTGCGTCGACGAGGTGCTGCGCCTTCACACCCGGTTGGACGCGGCCGCCCGTCGCTCGCGGGTCGCCGAACTCCTGGACCAGGTGGGCCTCGGCGAACGGGAGGCCGGGGCCCTGCCCCGGCGGCTCTCCGGCGGACAGCGCCAGCGGGTCGCCATCGCCCGGGCCCTGGCGGTCGAACCCCGCGTCCTCATCCTCGACGAGGCGGTCGCGGCGCTCGACGTGTCCATCCAGGCACAGATCCTCGACCTGCTCACCACGATCCGGCGCGAGTCGGGCATCGGCTACCTCTTCGTCACCCACGACCTCGCCGTGGTCCGGCACATCGCCGACGATGTCCTGGTGCTCAGGTCGGGCCGAGTCGTCGAGGCGGGCCCGACGCATCGCGTACTGGACACCCCGGAGCATCCGTACACCCGTCTGCTCCTCGACTCCGTACCGCGTCGCGGCTGGGACCCGAGCCTGGCGACGGCCGGCCGCCGCGCCCTCGACTGACGGACACCGGCCTGACCGCCGCCTCGCGGCGGTCAGGCGGGCCCACGTCAGGCCGTACGGAGAAGCGTCCACGTAGGCACCGGCCTCGTTCCGCAACAGCCGACCGCCCGGCGTCACGCCACAGCTCTCGATGTGCGTACGGAGCATGCACACGAACTGCGGTGGGACGGGCACAGGTCGCGTGACTGTAGGGCCTGTTTCGGAAGTCCCGCCTGCCAGGCGGCGTCTGGCCCGCCCTACGGGCGGACGACGCTACTTTCGAAACACGCCCAAGTAGGGTCGGGGACTGGCGCGGTGGCTTACGCTCCGTTTCCAGTCCCCGACCCTACCAAGTGCTTGCTGCGGTAGTTGCCGTGCCGCAGCGGTATCCACCTCGTTCGGCACGCTCCGTCGGGCCCCCGAGGAGCGATCCCGGGTCAGGGCGTACGGACCGGAGCGCCCAGCCGGTAGCCGTCGTCGGTGGAGAACGCGGCGGCGACGGCGAAGCGATCTGCTCGGACGAGCGTCTGCCGCCACTCGACCTGGCGTCGGCCGGCGTCGTGACCAAGCCGGTCGATCGCGAACAGCGCAGTGGACTCGGGGCAATCGAGCAGGGTGCGCTCCCCGCGGCCGGGCGTGACGGCCCGAATGCGCTCCCAGCCGCCGCTGATGCGAGTGCCGCAGTGGCGTTCGAGCTCGTCGTAGAGCGAGGTGCGGGTGAAGTCGACGTCCAGGAGAGGGCGGGCCACGTCCGCAGGAAGCCACACGCGATCGACGGCGAGCGGCTCCTCGTCGGCGAGACGGAGACGTTCGAGGTAGACGAGCGGTGTGGATTCCTCAAGTCCCAGACGAGCAGCAATGACACCGTCGGCGCGCTGGTCGAGCACACGCACGATGCTGCGCTGGACGGCGCCGACCTCTTCGACAGATCGAAAAAGGCTGTACGCCTCACCGACCTTCTGCTCCAGCGGGTGGCCAGCAGTGAACCGGGAGACCTTGCCGCGCCGGGCGGTGACGAGGCCCTCCGCACGAAGCTGACGGAGGGCCTCGCGGACCGTGTGCCGACTGACCTGGTACTCGGCGACGAGGTCGTGCTCGCCGGGGAAGACGTCGCGGAACTCGCCGTCTTCGAGACGGCGCAGCAGGTCGGCGCGCAGCTGTGCCCACAGCGGCTTGCCCGCGGATCGGGTGAGGGAACGGGGGCCGGGTCGGGAGGTCACCGGTGCCCTCCTGGGGCTCGGGGGTCGGACGGAGGCTACTGACACAACGTGAATGTTCGTACATTTGCAGGGGCGGTGCAAACCCGCGCTCACCGGCTCCTCGGACTAAGAGCGACCGGCACATGGGAGGCGGCGTCGCGGGGCTGGGCACGCACATCTGCGGCGTTGTCGTCAGTCAACAACTCCCCCATAGCCCTAAGGGCATGGGGGACCCCCTTCGCGTTGCCTCCCTCCTCCGCCGTGCAGCTGCACGCACCCAGCCCCGCTCCTTCTCCCACCCCCCATGTGCCGGTCGGTCTAAAGACGCGTTGACCTGGCCCGCAGGGGTGGCGGCCCGACGTGACCGGCACCCGTACCCCCGGCGGGTTCCGGACGCCAAAGGCCACGCGACGGGCTCGGTTGCCCGTCGCTCAGGCGGCAGCCGATCAGCAGTGACCGTCACCCGCCGCGGCACCAACCGCGGCCATGCGGGAAACCTCAGACGAACACGTCGATGAGCATGAACACGGCCATCGCGAGCAACAGGGTGGCGAAAGCCCGCTGCAAGGTGGCACCGGAGAGCTTGGCGGCCAGCCGCTTGCCGTCCCAGGCGCCAAGGATGGCGGCGCCCACGAACGGACCGAATATCGCGAGGTCGAGGGACATTCCTCCGGCCGCTAGGCGGGTGGCGAGGGACGCGACCGAGTTGATGAGGATGACCACGAGGCTGGTGCCGACAGCCTTCCGCATCGACAGGCGGAGCACCGACACCAGGGCCGGTACGGCCAGGAAGCCGCCGCCGACGCCCAGCAACCCGGTCACCGCACCCAGGCCGGCCCCGGCCACGGCGGTCCGCAGGTACCCGGCCCGGCCGACGGACCTCCCATGGCCGTCGTCGGCGTCAGCGCCGCCCGCCTCTTCCGGCGCGGGACCGCCCGCACGCTTTGCAGCCACGCTTGTCCCGCCGGCCGTTCGGTGTGCCGCCCGGACGGCGGTCGCGTCCGCAAGCCCGGGCCGGCCGGAGTGGGACGCGACGGCCCCCACGGCCGGCCCGGGTGCGGTGGCCTGCGAGGCGGCCGTCTCGGACGCGGCGGCCTGGCGCGTCCCGTGCGCTGCGCGCAGACCGCGCAGCATCACCGCGGCGGCGAGAGCGGCCAGGACAGCGAACGCGGTGGTCAGCACGGCCTGCGGGATGCGGTGGGCGACCATGGACGCCCCGATGGCGGGTGCCACGCCGGCCGCGGCGAACAGGGCGCCGGTCCGCCAGCGGATGTTGCCGGTGCCGAGGTGGCGGGCGAGGGCGGTGACGGAGGTGACGGTGACGACGACCAGACTGGTGGTCCCGGCGTCGGCGGGTGCGACGCCCAGGAGATACACCAGGGCCGGGACCGCGAGCACACCCCCGCCACCACCGAGCGCGCCGAGAGCCAGGCCGACCACGGCTCCGCAGAGCAGGGCGAGGATCAGGACGCTCACGCCGGGACGCCACCCGGGGTCGTGTCGGCGGGGTGCGTGACCTCACCACGCCAGGCGGAGAAGCCGCCGCGTAGGTCGGTGGCCTCGAAGCCGCGGGCGCGCAGTACGGACGCGGCCACCGATGAGCGGTTGCCGCTCGCGCAGAACACGGTCAGCGACTGGTCGGTCGGCAGCTCACTGAGGCGGCCGACCAGTTCGGGCAGCGGGATGAGGCGAGCACCGGGGATGGTGCCGCTTTCACGCACCTCGCCCGGGCCGCGCACGTCCACCAGCTCGAAGTCGTCCGCGTCCTTGGCGAGCCGGTCATCGAGGCCGGCGGCTTCCACGCGCTCTGCGGCGGTCAGGTATTCGGCGTCGACGGCGTCAACCGGGGTCATCAAGGCACCGAGGACGTGGTCGAAGCCGATGCGGGCGAGACGGTTGCGGGCCTCGCGCGCGGTGGCCGGGTCGCCGCACAGGATGATGCTGTCCCGGGCGTCGAGCACCTCGCCGGCGAGCTCGGCGAAGCGTCCGCCGAGGGGGACGTTGACCGCGCCGGGCAGGTGGGCGGAGGCGAACGACTCCGGGTCCCGCGTGTCCAGGACGATGGCGCCGTGCGCCCGGGCGTCGAGGAAGGCCTCCGGGGCGAGGGGGACAGCGGGGGTGTTTTCGTCCAGGACTGGACGTGCCTGGCGGTTGCGCACGGATGTGAACGCGAAGTAGGCGGGCGCGGCGGGCTGACCTTCGGTCACAACGGAAACGAACTCGTCCTCGGTCATGTCGGCCAGGGCATAGTTGTTCAGGCGCTGGTTGCCGATCGTACAGCTCAGCTCGGTCGAGAGGTTCTTGCCGCAAGCCGAGCCGGCCCCGTGCGCCGGGTAGACACGTGTGTCGTCGGGGAGGGTGAGCAGGCGCTCGCGGGTGGAGTGGTACAGGGCGCGGGCCATGTCCTCGGCGGACCGGCCGCGGGCGCTGAGCAGGTCGGGACGGCCGACGTCGCCGATGAACAGCGTGTCGCCGGTGAGGACACCGTAGGGTATGGCGTCGCCTGCATGTTCGCGTACGACGACGCAGATCGACTCGGGGGTGTGGCCAGGGGTGTGCAGGATCTCCAGGTCGACCTCGCCGAGGCTGAGGTGCTCGCCGTCGTCCAGGGGGTCGGTGTCGAAGTCGAGCGTGCCGGCGGAGCCATAGGAGATGCGGGCGCCGGTGCGCTCGGCCAGCTCCAGGTGACCGGAGAGGAAGTCGGCGTGGATGTGGGTCTCGAGGACCCGCTCTATGGTCAGGCCGTGACGGTCGGCGGTGGAGATGTAGTCGTTGACGTCACGCTGTGGGTCGACCACGACGGCCCGGCCGGTGGTGCGGTCGCCGACGAGGTACGAGGCGTGGGAGAGGCAGTCGAGGTAGAACTGCACGAAGACCAGCGGTCCGGTGTGGTTCGTCATGACGGGCTCCTGCGGTTGAGCGGTGAGGATGCGCCGGGGCATCGGGCCCGGGGCGCGAGTGGCGGGTCAGTGGGGCCGCGCGTCATGGATGCGGCGCGGCGACGGCTAGTGCCGTGACCGGCAATGTTTGCCCCGTGAGGAGCGTCGTCCGGTGCGTGCGGTCGCAAGGCGGCCGGAAGTCCTTGGATGGGGTCTCCCCTGCTCGAACGGAGCTGAGAGCTTGGGGATGGAGCTACCAGGGCTTTTGGCCAACGCGGCGAGCGGGCGTGCTGGACGACGCGACGGGGCAAAGCTTGCCGGGAGGGGCACTAGGTGGCCAGCAACAGGATGGCGATGTACGCCGGGACCGCGGGTGCGACCCGCCGGGTCTCCGGTCGGTGCGGCGGTCGGGTTCCCGCTTTCGGGCGTCGGATCAGGCAAGCCCGCGGAGCATGAGGTTCCAGTAGAGGAACGGCAGGCCGCGCCGCTTGAGGTACCACATGTCGGTGCGTTCGCGGATGGTGTCGATCACCGGGATCGACGGGGTGGGCTGACCGCTGTAGTCGAACTCGGCGAGCAGCATCTTGTTGCGGGCCGTGGTCAGCGGGCACGAGGAGTAGCCGTGGTAGGCGGCCGTGGGTTCCCGGCCGTTCATCGTGGCGAGGAGGTTCTCGACGACCACGGGCGCCTGCTTGCGCACGGCGGCGCCGGTCTTGGAGTTCGGGGACGATCCGACGTCTCCGAGGGCCCAGACATTGGGGTACCTGACATGCCGCATGGTGTGCTTGTCGATCTCGACGTAGCCGGCCGGGTCGTCGGCTCCGGCGAGCGGGCTGCGCTTGATCCAGTCCGGGGCGCTCTGCGGTGGGACGAGGTGAGCCATGTCGTACGGCAGGGTCTTCGTGCCCCCGGTGCCCAGGTCGGTGACGATCACCTCGCGGGCCTCGGGGCGCACCTCGGTGACCTCGCTGCCGTAGTGGACGTTGATGCCGTACCGGCGGACCACGTCGTCGAGCACGCGCGCGAACTCCGGAACGCCGAAGATGGCGGCACCGGGTATCACGAGGTGGACGTCGATCCTGCCCAGGACGCCCTGTTCCCGCCAGTAGTCGGCGGCGAGGTACGCGATCTTCTGCGGGGCGCCGCCGCACTTGATGGCGCCCGTCGGCATGCTGAACACCGCGCTGCCCGAGCGGGTCCCGCGGATGAAGCGCCAGGTCGCGGGAGCCGTGTGCGGCAGGTAGTTGCTCGACAGGCCGTCCTTGCCGAGCCCGGCCTCCAGGCCCGGCACTCGATCCCAGTCCAACTGGATGCCGGGGCAGACCACCAGGTGGTCGTAGGAGACGGTGCCGCCGTCGTCCAGCGTCACCTCCTGGGCTTCGGGGTCGATGGAGACCGCGGCGTGGCGGATCCACCGCACGCCCTTCGGTACCACGGTCTCCTGCGGGCGGATGCTCTCCTTCAGCGGCGCTCGTCCGCCGCCGACCAGCGTCCACAACGGTTGGTAGTAGTGGTGAAGGCTCGGGTCGAGCACTGCGACGTCCTTTTCACCGGCGCGGCGGAGCCGAGCCGCGACCGAGATACCTGCGGTCCCGCCGCCGATGATCACGGTCCGGTGGTGCTGCTTGGTCACCAAGGGAACCCTCCGATCAAATGTACGTACATTCAAGCTAGACGGCGCGACTCCGGTGCGCAAGCCCCCCTGCGGAAATGTCAATCAATTGTACGTACATTTATCTTGCGCTCGGCTGCGCGCCTGTCCGCCTCGCGCGTGGCCGGATCGGCCTTCTCCCGGCTCGGACGGCGTGCCCCGTCCTCCGGAAGGGATCTCTCCCGCAACCTGGTGCTCAACGTCGTCGCCGACCGCACCGGCGAAACGACCATGGGCGCGGTCGCCGAGGAAACCCTCGGTAGCTGAGCCCGACCATCCAAGATCCCGACAGAGTCAAGCCGGCCGCGCGCCGCTTCAACACGTGCACCTCGTGGACTGCGCGGTCATCCGTCCACTCCGTGCCACGCACGTTCGCCCGCCGTTCCCTCGCGCTTTGCCCAAGTGCCAGTCCAAAGGCTCCCGTTGTTGTGGATCAAGGCCATACGATGCGCTTACGAAGCGCGCGCCGCGCACAGGAGGACGGGGGAGGCGCGATGTCCGGGAGACCGCATGACGGTATATCCGACGCCATGCCGGGCGGAGCATGGGGCACGCTCCCCGACGCTGTGGAGCTGTACCACCTGAGGCCGGACGGAGGCATCGGGCTGGCCGACTGCGAGGGCGCCCGCGAACTGGGACCCGAGCGGGAGTTTCTCCGCTTCATCGATGACGGGCAGTTCGCCCACTACCTGGTGGGCGACGCGGCGACCTCCCCCGAGCGTCCCTCGAACGCCACGGTCAAACTCGGTGTCGTGGGGCCGCGCAGCGCCTTCACCCCGCATGCCCACGGCGGTGAACACTTCGTCCTCAGCCTCGGCCACGCGGCCTGCGGCCTCTACGACGCGGACCGCGACCTGGTTACCGAAGTCCCGATGACTCCCGGGATGTTGATACGGATTCCGGAGATGATGCCCCACTCCTTCGCGAACAGGGGCACCGATCCGCTGACGATCCTCGCGGCCAACACCGGTTACGGGATCGACCACGAGGACTACGCGATCACCGCCGGGGAGGCCGAGCGCCGCGCCGCGGGTGACACCCCGACAGCCGGCCAGGTGGCGGTAGCCGCCGCCACCGACTATCGCGCCCTCGCCGCCGCCCTGCGCGACATCGAGCGCCATCAGCAGGACCGCGGCATCGCCACCACCACCGTCCGCGAGCGCCTGGCCGCACGACTGCGCCGTGTGGCGACCGCACTGGAGGTCCGCCGGTGATCTGTCCGCACTGCGAGAAGAACCTGCTCCGCAAGGAGCGCCCCAACAACACCTGCTCCCACTGCGGGCGCACGTACGCGCTCGACCCCAAGACCAACTCCCTCGGCCTCAGCGACCTGCGGGTGCGCAGGATCGTCGCCAAGGCGACGGAGGAGGGCAGGATCGCGGTGACGCCGGACCAATTGTGGTACGCGCTCTCGCGCAGGCGCCTCAAAAAGGGCACGTTCGCGCCGGGGTGTACGGAAATCTCACTCTTCGTGGGCCTGATCGTCGGCGTCTTCGGCATCTTCACCGGGACCGTGTACCTGGCCCTCATCGCGTGCGCCCTGCTGCTCGTCGCCGCGGGCTTCGCCCTCGCACGAGCCGCCGGTGCGGGCCGGGGCTTCCCGGTCATGAGCCGTGCGGCGTTCCGTTCGGAGGCGCTCGCGTCCTGGCGGTACGTGTACGGCGGGCTGCCGCCCGGGGTGGTCGACGACGCCCCTCCCGTTCCCTCTCAGGCCAGGACTCGTGCGCCCTCCGGTGCTGAGGCCGGGGCCGTACTCCTGTGCCCCGACCACTCCATCACGGCCTTCCTCGACGCCGACGGCCTGCCCGCCCATTACGGGATCGCGCTCGCCGAGGATCTCGACGCGGTCCTCGCCCTGCCCGCACGGGGCCCGGTGATCGTGCTCCACGACGCCGACGCGCACGGGGAGCTTCTCGTCCGGCGCGCCCGCACGGGTCTGGGGCAACGCACGGTGATCGACGCCGGGTTGCCGCTGCGCACCGTCCGCGGTCTGGCACAGGCCGTGCCCTACCGCGACAAGCAGGGGAAGCCCGACAAAGAGACCATGGCGCTCCTCACCGAGCTGGGCGAGTTCACCAAGGCGGAGCTGAGGTGGCTGGGAAAGGGCTGGCGCTTCCCGCTCGTCGGCATGCCCCCCGCCCGGCTGCTCGCCGCCGTCACCCGGGTCGCCGAACAGGTCACGCGGAGCGTCGATCCGGAGCGGCGTCGCGCCGCGTCCGTGGGATTCATGACCTGGCCGGGTCCAGGGGCCCAGGACCACGCGGGTGAGCGATGATCTGCCCCCGCTGCGCCGCCTCGCTGACGGGCAAGCAGCGCAACGGCAGAATACGCGCGCACTGCGGGAAGCGCTTCGCGCTCGACCCCGCCGTACACGGCAAGGGCATGCATGACATCCCTATCCGGGGCATCGCGGAACGCGCCACCGACCACGGCCGCCTGAGGATCACCCTCACCCAGCTCTGGTACCTGTTCCGCAGCCGTAACTACGCCTGGGCCGGGCGGGATCCGCAGGGTGTGCCGGCGAAGATCCGCTGGCTCGTGGCCCTGCCCGAGGCCGACGCGGAGTGGCTCGGCGAAGGCTTCTGGGGTCCGCTCGCCGCCGTGCCGCCGCGCGTCCTCGAGTCGATCGTCGTACGGGCGGTGGAACGGGCGCCGGCCGCCCCGCGGCCCACCCCCCGCGAGACCCTCACGCACGGCTTCCTCACCTGGCCGCAGGCGCCGTGGACCCCGAGAACCTCGCGGGCACCTGGCGCCCGCCCACCCGGCACGTACAAGAAGAGAACCGGCACGTACAAGAAGGGCACCAGCTCCGCATGACGCCGCGACGCCTCCAGGCTCCCGGAATCGGGACCTCCACGGCCCGGGACTCCCGTACCGGCCGCGGGCCGGGCGCCCGCCTCCTCGACCTCGCGATCACCGGCGCCGCCGCGCGCGCCGCGGGCCCGGGCGGCATCAGATTCACGGAACGGCAGCTCTATTACGAGACCTGCCGTGTCCTGAGCCCGGCCGCGACCCTGCTCCCCCGCATCCCGCGCACCCCGGCCCCTCCCCTGCGGCTGCCCACGTTCACGCGTGCGCTGGAGGCACGGGGCCGGGAGGCCGTGGACGGCCTGCTCCCGCCGGTCCCGTCCGCGCCGTCACGGCCTCTGCCCGCGCCCGATGCCGCCGAACCCGACCTCTACGCCTACGGGCTCCCCCGCCTGCTCGTCTGCCAGGACGGCTCGATCGCCCGGATGCTGCTCGCCAACCATGTGCACCTGGAGGCGGCCTGCCCCGTCCTCGCGGCGCCCGACGCCCTGCCGCTCGACCCGCGCCTCGTCGCGGCGCTGGAGCGGGCCGAGGGCGCGACGGTCCATGTGCTGCACGACGCGAGCCCGGAGGGCATCGGGCTCCCGGCGCGGGTCAGGGCCGCTCTCGGCCCGGTCCCCGGCGTGCGGATCGCATCGATCGGGCTCGTGCCCCGGCATGCGGCAACCCTGCGCCTTCCGACCGGCCGTGGCCCGGTACCGGCTCCGCCGCTGGAGCCCTGGCCGCCCGGGCTGCGGCCCGAGGAGGCCGCATGGCTGGCGCGGGGACGGTTCACTCAGGTCGCGGCCGTGTCACCGCCCCGCTTGGTGCGTACGGTGCTGCGCCTCACGCGGGGACCGCGACCGCCGCGGAACTCCATGTGGTCCGAACTGCGCGGGCTGCGCACCGCGGGTTTCCTGACCTGGCCCGCCTCGTGATCCGCCGCGTCACCCGCCCGTGAACCGCGGGGTGACCCGTCCCGGCGAGCCCCTCTTCCCGCGGGCACGACCGCCCCACAGACCCGAGGAACGCACACGATGATCCGACCTCAAGAGATCGGCTACTCCGACGAACTGCTCGCCGACGGCAGCGTGCACCGGCGTTACGAGGACGGCCGGGAGGAGTGGCGCGACCACGAGAGCTCCTCCCGTCACCTCGTGCGCTGGCACGACAACCGGAATGCCTCCGGCACCGACGAACTCCTCGGCAACCACATCATCAAGCGGGTTTTCGCCGACGGCACGGTGACATACGCCCGGGACATCGGATACGGCCGCACCCTGTGGGGCCGCGGCGAGACGGTGATGGTCAACCGGACGTCGTTCGGCGGCAGGATGGGCGTCATGCTCGCGGGCCTGGGCATTGCGGGCCTCGCCATCACCGCCGCCCAGCTGCCGCCGTCGATCATGAGCCCGGAAGAGGAGGAGGAGCTCCGCCGGCAGCAGGCGCAGAGCCAGTCGTCGTCCTCGGGCGACTCGGGCGGGGGCGGCGATTCCGGTGGCGGCGGGACGGACGACTGGGACGCGGGCTGGGACGACGGCGGGGACACCTGGAGCGACGACGACTTCGGCTGAGCCTGCCGCGTCGGCACCAATGGAAGCCGTAGGAGCGGCGGTAGCAGTACGGAACACGGAGCACCGAGGAGAGGAGCCATCCATGGCACGCTTCTGCGTCTGCCTGTCCCCGACCACCCGGCAGGCCCGGGCCCATGTCGAGGCGATGGGTGCGGCCGGGACCGGCCGGGCATCCGTGGACGTCCCCGGGGCTGCCCTGGGGCTGATCGCGGACGAACCCGGCCGCGCCGACGGCCCGTTCACGGCATTCGGCCTCACGGCGATGGGTGAAGTCACCCTCCACAACCGCCCGGCCCTCCTGTCCGCGCTGCACACCGAGGGGACCCCCGTACCTGCCCGCTGCTCCGACGGTGAACTGCTGCTGCGCTGCTGGGCGCGGCTCGGCGACGCGGGAGTGGCGCTGGCCGAAGGCATGTTCGTGCTGGCCGTGCTGGACGGCACGGACCTGATCCTGATCCGCGACCACGTGGGAGCCCGAACGCTCTTCTACGCCCGCGCCGAAGGAGCCTGGACGGCCTCGACCTCGCTGCGGGCGCTGCGGCGCTGGCCCGCGCTCGGCACCTCGATGAATCTGTCCGCGGTCCGTTCGTTCCTCACCTTCGCCTATCTGCCGGGCGAGGAGACGCTCCTGACCGGCGTGCGGGAAGTCCTGCCCGGACGGGTGCTGCGGCTGACAGAGGACGGCGCGGTCACCGAGACCGTGCACTGGGAGCCCCACGAGCACATCGCGGAGCCGGTGCCGCAGGATCCGACGGAGCATGTCCTTGCCCTACGGGCGATCCTGGAGCAGGCGACGGCCGAAAGGCTCCCGGAGGCGGAGCCGGCAGCGGTGCTTCTCTCCGGCGGGATCGACAGCTCCCTCGTCACCGCGCTGGCGACGAAGCTCCACAGCCATCCGGTGCACACGTACTCGATCAGCTTCGGCGACGAACTCCCCAACGAGCTGGGCTACTCGGGCCTGGTGGCCGCCCACTGCCATACCCGCCACCGAGTTCTGAACGTGTCGGGGAAGACGGTCGCCTCACGGCTCGCGGAGGCGGCTGCGCTCCTGGACAGCCCGGTGGGCGATCCGTTGACGGTCCCGAACCTGTTGCTCGCGGAGACCGTGGCCGCGGACGGCGCGTCGGTGGTGCTCAACGGCGAGGGCGGCGACCCCGTGTTCGGCGGCCCGAAGAACCTCCCGATGCTGGTGCAGGAGATGCACCGTGAACCGGGGGCGCCCTGGGACGAGGACCGGGCTACGGCGTATCTGCGCTCGTACCGCAAGTGCTGGACGGACCTCCCCACGCTACTGACCCCGCAGACGCTGGACGCACTGCGGGACGCCCCGCGCCCCCAGCGGTTCGTGGAGCCGTATCTGGCGCCGGGCGTCGACAGCCCACACCGCATGGGCCACCTCCTCAACCAGCTCCTGCACTGCAATCTGCGGACCAAGGGCGCACACCACATCCTGACCAAGGTGGAGCGCCTGACGGCATCGCAGGGCATCGAGGGCCGGGCACCGCTCTTCGACCGCCGGGTCGTCGACCACGCGTTCGCGACGCCGCCGACGTACAAACTCCGTGGCTCTGCGGAGAAGTGGATCCTCAAGGAGGCCGTGCGCGATCTTCTCCCCGACACGGTGGTCGACCGCCCGAAGAGCGGGATGCGGGTGCCGGTGCAGCAGTGGCTGACGGGTCCCCTGCGCGACCTCGGAAACGATCTGCTGCTGAGCCGGCAGTCGGCCCACCGGGGCCTGTTCCGCCCGGACACGATCCGCGCCTGGATGAAGGGCGAGGGCACGCTCCTGCCCCGTCACGGCGGCAAGCTGTGGCTGGTGCTGACACTGGAACTGTGGCTGCGGTCGTACGCGTTGTGAGAAACGAGCAGCAGGAAGCGACGAGCGGGAAGCAACGATGAACACTGAACTCACCGATCCTCGCACGGGACGTCCCCGCGGCACCGCTCCCGTCTCCCGCGAGCCCGAGGTGGCTGCGGCCGTGGCAGCGGCCCGTACGGCGCTCGGCGCATGGAGCGCCCTGACCCCCAAGGACCGGGCGCGACGCCTGGACCGGCTGGCGACGCTGATCGAGGACAGCGCGGCGGAGTACGCGGCTCGTGAGCGGGCCGGTACGGGCAAACCGGATGCGGAGACGGCAGGCGAGGTCGAGCAGGTGGCGGATCTGTTCCGTTTCTACGCGACGGCGGCACGGACCCGGACAGCCCCGGCGGCGGGCCGACTGGTGACCGGGCACGAGAGCTGGGTGCGCTGGGAGCCGATGGGCGTGGTCGGGGTGATCATCCCCTGGAACTACCCGCTGATGATGGCGGCCTGGCGCTGCGCCCCGGCACTCGCCGCGGGCAACACGGTGGTGGTGAAGCCGGCGGAGACCACCCCGGACACGCTGGAACTGCTGGCGGAGCACGCCGAGCGGACCCTGGGCGAGGGCGTGCTCCAGTCCCTTCCGGGAGACCGGCGGACAGGCCGGCTGCTGGTCGAGTCCCCGGTGGACATGGTCGCGTTCACGGGCAGCGGGCGGGCGGGCCTGGATGTGGCGGCGCGGGCGGGGACGCGCCGGATCAGCCTGGAGCTGGGCGGCAACGCCCCGGCCGTCGTTCTCCCGGACGCCCCGGCGGACACGTATGCGTCGCTCGCGGAAGCGGCCACGTACAACGCGGGCCAGAGCTGCGCGGCGCCGGCTCGGGTCGTCACGCTCACGGAGAACTACGAGTCGACCATCGCCCGCCTGACGGAGGCGATGGGGGCCCGGCTGGCAGGCCGTGACTTCGGCCCGCTGAACAACCCGGACCAGGTGGCGCGTTACGACGCCCTGGTCGCCTCCTCGTCCGCGAAGCGACTCCTGGCGGCGGACATCGCCACCCTGCCGGGCGAGGAGCACGGCCATTGGCGCGCGGCCCTTGTCCTGGCGGATCTCCCGCACGACGACCCGACGGTCACCGAGGAAGTCTTCGGCCCGCTCCTCACAGTCCAGCACGCGGACACCGTGGAGGCGGCCCTGGACCTGGCAAACAGTGTCCCCCAGGCCCTGGCGGCCAGTGTCTGGACTACCGACCTCGGCACGGGGCTCGATCTCGCGGCCCGCCTCGACGCGGGCGAGGCCTGGCTCAACTGCCATCTGGTGCAGACGGCGGAGCTCCCGCACGGCGGGCGTGGCTCGTCCGGCCACGGCACGGACCTGAGCACGCTGGCGCTCCAGGAGTACCAACGGCCCAAGACGGTGACGGTGCGACTGAGGCCCGGCCTGCGCGAGAGCTGAGGCAGAGGGCCACCGGACGACGGCGGGCGGCGCCCGTCCAGTGGTCCGATCGCAAGGCGCCGGAAGTCCTTGGATGGGGTCTCCCCTGCTCGAACGAAGCTGAGAGCTCGGGGAAGGAGCTACCAGGGCCGTTGGCCAACGCGGCGCGCGGGCGTGCCGGGCGGCACGACGGGGCAAAGCGCGCCAGGAGGGGCGCTAGTGGGGCACAGGTCGCCGGAAAGAAAGCGTGAGGGCCGCAGTCAGCAGCACCAAGGGGAGGGCCAGAGCAGCCGCCCGTGCGTGGGTGACAAGAAGCGCTCCCAACCCTGCCCCTGTCGGCAGCATCGCGATCACCGCAATGTTGTATCGCTCAACCTCTTTCTTGACGGCGAGTGCGACCAGCGCGCCGGTGAGAGCGCCCGTCATGTAGGTGGTCGAGAGATTCGACCCGCCGGCGACACGGATCATGCCGCCCTGGCAGCCCATGCACACGGCCATGGCCGCCAGGAGGACCAGTTGGCTGGTGCCGGCCGGCTTGCCGTCCAGAGCGGCCCAGGCCGTCATCGCACCAGTCATGACAATCACCTCTGCGAGCAGTGCGATCCGGGCACCGCTCCATCGTGCGCGGCCCGGGAGGGAAGCAACCCGACTGCCGAGAAGCACGCCGCAGGTGTACGCGATGATCGCCAGTGCTGCGTGACCGGCCAGCAGCACGTCGTGGGTGGCGATGGCGAGACCGAACAGAGCAAGGTTCGCGGTCATCACGCTGGTGAACACACCACCGAGGGTCATGAAGCTGATCGCGTCGACCGCTCCCGTCGCCATGGCCAAAAGCAGAACAGGAAAAGAGGACTTGAGGTTTCGTGGCTGAGCGAGCCACAGCTCGGGGGCCTGCGTCATGCATCGACTCCACATCGAGGTCGGATTCATGTGTGCACCGCAGAACGTCTGACACTGCACGGCAGGTTCGGTGCGGACGTCATCGGGCTGTGCGCGGCGCACGGTGAAGCCGGACACCGTGCCGCGAGTCTAAGACCGACCGGGTGGAGTGTCCGCACTACCCATGTCGGGCGACACCAGCGTCGACTCTGCGGCGCGCTGCGGTGGCACGCAGGCGCAAGCGCAGACCGTCCGCCGGACCTCGATGCGAGCGAGCACCCACACCCCCTGCTCGTCCCGAGCCCGGACAGCTGTCTGCCGGGCGGGGACTTCGCGTTCCTGCGGCACCAGTCCCGCGGAAGCTGGAATGCCTGAGGAATGTTCACCCGCAACTTCTGGCTGGACGACGACATCGGTGAGCTCGTCACGGTCCTGGACCTGCTGGCTCCCCACGTTGAAGATCCCGGATACGGCGGAGCCGGCGGCGGCATCACCGTACGCGGCGCATCACCGCTTCGGGAGGGGTTTGCCCGTCCACAGCCGACAACAAAAGGCAAGGAGGTTACCCACTCCTTGCCGCTCTCAACGTATAGCGCACCGGGGGCCTTGCGGCAAGACCCGGGTCGTGCTGCAGAATCTCCAGCCGAAGCCAGAACCTGTGTAAATCAGGGATTCGCGAAGTGCGTGTGCTTTTGGCGACGTATGGGTCTCGCGGGACGTCGAACCGTCGGTGGGACTCGCGGTGCGGTTGCGGGCACTCGGCGCCAGAGGTGCGGGTGCCCGCCGCCGGACTGCGCGGAGCAGCTGGCGAAATGCAACCTTGTCGAATTGGGGGGTTTTCATGATTGACGTGATCGTTGCCGGCGGCGGGCCGACCGGCTTGATGCTGGCCGGCGAGTTGCGGCTGCACGGCGTACGCGCGCTCGTGCTGGAGAAGGAGGCGGAGCCGACCGGGCTGTCCCGCGCGCTCGGCCTGCACGCGCGCAGCGTCGAGGTGATGGACCAGCGAGGTCTGCTGAGGCGGTTTCTCCCGCTCGGGCAGCAGTTCGCGGTCGGTGGTTTCTTCGCCGGCCTCGGCACGTCGTGGCCTGACCGGCTGGACACCGCGCATTCGTACGTCCTCGCCATCCCGCAGAGCATCACCGAGCGCCTGCTGACCGAGCACGCCACCGAGCTCGGCGCCGAGATCCGGCGCGGCTGCGAACTGGTCGGGCTGAGCCAGGACGAACACGGAGTGACCGCCGAGCTGGCCGACGGCACGCGGCTGCGCTCGCGCTACCTCGTCGGCTGCGACGGCGGCCGCAGCACGGTGCGCAAGCTGCTCGGCGTCGGCTTCCCCGGCGAGCCCGCCAGGATCGAGACGCTGCTGGGCGAAGTGGAGGTGGCCGCGCCGCCGGAGACGCTGGCCGCCGTGGTGGCCGAAGTCCGCAAGACCCATGTGCGGTTCGGCACCATCCCCATGGGGGACGGGGTGTACCGCATGATCGTGCCCGCCGAAGGGGTGGCCGAGGACCGTGCGACCGCGCCGACCCTTGAGGAGTTCAAGCAGCGGCTGCGGGTGTTCGCCGGCACCGACTTCGGCGTGCACTCACCGCGCTGGCTCTCCCGCTTCGGCGACGCCACCCGGCTGGCCGAGCGCTACCGGACCGGCCGGGTGCTGCTGGCCGGCGACGCGGCGCACATCCACCCGCCGACCGGCGGGCAGGGGCTCAACCTCGGCATTCAGGACGCGTTCAACCTCGGCTGGAAACTGGCCGCCGAGGTGGGCGGCTGGGCACCGGAGGGGCTGCTGGACAGCTACCACACGGAACGGCACCCGGTGGCCGCCGACGTGCTGGACAACACGCGCGCGCAGACCGAGCTGCTGTCCTCCGAGCCGGGTCCCCGGTCAGTGCGCCGGCTGGTGTCGCAACTGATGGAGTTCGAGGAGGTGAACCGGTACCTGATCGAGAAGATCACTGCGATCGGGGTCCGCTACGACTTCGGCGAGGGGCATGAACTGCTCGGCCGGCGGCTGCGGGACGTGGGGCTGAAGCGCGGTCGCCTCTACGAGCTGATGCACGGCGGCCGCGGACTGCTGCTCGACCAGACCGGCCGGCTCTCGGTGGCGGGCTGGACAGATCGGGTGGACCACGTCGTCGACGTCAGCGAGGAACTGGACGTGCCCGCGGCGCTACTACGGCCGGACGGCCATGTGGCGTGGGTCGGTGAGGATCAGCAGGATCTGCTCAGCCAGCTGCCCAAGTGGTTCGGCGCTGCCGCCGGCTGAGCGCGCAGTTGTGGCTCGCGAGAGCAGGACCTGTCTCCGGCCGGGTTCGGCACGGTCCGGTGCCGGACCCCGCCGGCTCGAAGCCCCCGCGAAGTACGCCGACCCCGGTCACGGGAGAAATCGGTCGTCGCCCATCTCAACCAGTGGGGCGGCACCCTGATGTGATCGGACTCGATGATCCAAACGAGACAGCGTAGACCATTCCGCAACATCTGATAGCCGGGCTTATCAGCAGGGTCGCAGTTCTCCGGGGTGTGGTCGAGGTGCGCGGTGGTCAGGATGACGCGGGAACCGGTGCCGTACGCGGGTTGGCCGTGCCGGTTGAGGCACCGGCCGGGGTGGCTGCCGCGTCCGCACTCGCCCTCACGCTCACGTTGCCACCCGGCGCGTTCCCTGACGGTCTTGGAGCTCTCCGGCCAGTTGTCGGGCTCTCCAGACGCTCGCATGTGTCTCAGGAAGCCTGCGAAGCGGCGTACGTCCACCTCGGCGACCGTTGTTCGAACGGTGGTACGTCGTCTGACCCAGCCGCTCGGCCTGATCGGCGACCCCGTCACTCCGAGCCGTAATACAGCCGGAGGAACTCCTCCATCGCCGCGTCGACGCCGGCGCGGTCACCGGTAGCGAGCAGGTCAAGCAACAGACCGCGGACGGTGGCAAGCCCCAGCCTGGCGCGGTTCCGGGCCGCGGCAGGATCCGCCCCTGCGGCCATCTCGGCGGCCACGAGTGGCTCCAGCCAGTCCGTCACGAACCCTTCGAGAACAGGGGCGGCCTCGAAGCGGCCCCGCAGCGCGCGCCCGCAGATTTCGAAGAAGAGCCGCTCCTGACCGGCCAGCGCAGGGTCCGTCAACTGCTGCCACAGTCGCCGCGCGACATTGGCCGGCGAGAGACCGGGCTCCAGTCGGAGCCGGGACAGCAGATCACGCTGGCGCCGCTCAGACGTCCTGACGATCTCGACGAGCAGCTGTTCCTTGGAACCGAAGTAATGGATCAGCATGCGGTGACTGACGCCGATCGCGGCGCCCAGGCGGCGCAGGCTCAGGTCCGCGATGCCGTGTGCTGCGACGTGGTCGACGGCCGCGTCCACCAGTTGGGCGCGCCGGCCCCCGTCCGTGCCGTGCGCGGCGCTCTCTGGATGCACGTCGTCCGTATTCACCACATCGCGAGTGTACCAATTGGTACATGGCGCATGTACCGTGTGGTACATGAAGTCTGTCACCGTGTCGATCGACGTGCCGCAGGCGCCGGAGCAGGTCTACGACTTCCTCGATGTCATGGCTCACCACGAGCGATTCACCAACCACTACCTGACCGACTGACGCTACAGCGGCCCCGGCCGCGGCGTCGGGTCGTGCGCCACGGTCACCGCCGCACTGGGCGGCACGAAGACCGACGTCACCATCGAGGTGGTCGAGGCCGACGCACCGCGGCGCATCGTCGAACGCAATGTCAGTACGGCCGGCCGGCGCCTGGCCCACGGCGTCTACACCATCGAACCGCTGCGAACCGGTGGGAGCCGCGTCTCGTTCACGTACACCTGGGTGCGCGCCCCTCTCGCCGACCGCCTCCTGGCACCCGTCGTCCGGGCCATGATGCAGCGCGCCAACCGCACGGTCATGCATCGCCTGGCCGCCGAGTTGGCTCGCCACGTCTCCGCTGCCGGCTCCTGACGGCGGCGCATCTCGACTCTTCTGCCCGAAGCAGGGATCGAGCCCCGTGGCGGCCCGGACGATCGAGGCGGTGGTGGTGACGATACGGGCGGGAGCCCAGGTGGCGAGCACGTCGGGCGGCAGGCCGAGCGCTTCCTGAGTGCGGCGTTGACCGACAACCTGTGCTCCGCCCCGGGGAGCGGGTCCTGGCATGCCCGGCGAGGCCGGCCCTTCACTCCGATGCCCCGCCCCTTTCACCCGGTCGGACAGCGCTGCCGGGCCCGGCGGCGCCTATGGGTGAACGCTGAGGTGCTGTTGACCTCAAGGGAGGAGAAAACCGGATGAACGCATGGGCGATCTCCGGCACACGGCGTCGAATACTGCGCGCACACGTCACCGTCGCCGGATGTGCACTGGCCCTGTGCGCGTCCGCGTCGGCTCCGGCTGCCGCGGAAGGCGACACGACCGCCACGAAACCCACCGTGGTCCTGGTGCACGGCGCGTTCGCGGACGGCTCCAGCTGGAACGGTGTCATTTCACGCCTCGAGCGCAGCGGCTACACCGTCGTCGCGCCCGCCAACCCGCTGCGCGGGCTGTACAACGACTCGACCTACATCGCCTCGGTACTCGACAGCATCAAGGGCCCGGTCGTGCTTGTGGGCCACTCCTACGGCGGCGCCGTGATCAGCTCGGCCGCGGCCGACAACCCCAGGGTGAAGTCGCTCGTGTACGTGTCGGCGCAGATGCCCGACGTGGGCGAGAGCGGCATGTCGCTGGCCGCGCGGTTCCCCAGTGAACTGGCCACCGCCACCAGGTCCGTCCCGTACCGGGAGAGCGGCCGCAGCGGGACCGACCTGTACCTCAAGCGCGACAAGGTTCACCAGGTCTTCGCCGCCGACCTGCCGGTGAGCCAGGCGAATCTGCTGGGGGCCACCCAGCGGCCCGCCGCTACGACCGCGTTCTCCGAGAAGGCCAAGGTCGCGGCCTGGAAGCACATCCCGTCCTGGGCGCTCGTCGGCCGGCAGGACAAGACCATCAGCCCGGATCAGGAACGCTTCCAGGCGAAGCGCGCCGGTTCGCACACCGTAGAGATCAACTCCTCCCACGTGTCCTTGATCGCCCATCCCGCGGCGGTCGCCGACCTGATCCTCCAGGCGGCCGGAGCTCCCTCCTCCGCCCGGCCGTCCCGGGCGGTCGCCGGGTCCGCGAATGACGTCCGCGCCAAGGCCGCCCTCGCTGGTTTCGCGGGAGCGTCCGTGGCCGCCGGCGCAGGGGCCGTCCTCCTCGGCCGCCGGCTGCGACGCACCCGCCGCTGACGGCGGGCCGACACGGCGCGCCCCTCACGCGTCCTCCGCTTCGGGGCCGACGAGTGGTAGCGCGCCGAGCTGCGCCCTGGCTCGGCTCACAGGTTCAATCCAACCGTGCGGGATCTCCGTCGTCGCCGCGGCAGTCACCGAGCTGACCGCAGCCCACGACGGCGTCCTCACCGCAGATGATCCACGGGCCGCACTCGCGCGCCCCGGTCCGGCTCGCCCCCCTCGATCGGATGTGCCTCGTGGGAGCGAACCGGCCCGCGTGGGGACGTCATTTCGGCCGTCAGCCAGCGGAAGACCTGCGGCACTTGGCGTTTCCACACCCTGATTGTGTGCGGCCCGCGCGCCTCGACCACCACCACCCGTGTCGGGGGTGCTGCCGCCCGCCGCAGCGCGAGGCCGTCACGGTAGCCGTCGTTGCGCCGGCCCGAGAGGTACAGCGCGACGCGCGGCGGGGTGGTGGCGTGGCGCAGGATCCACAGCGGATTGTTGACCCGCCGCAGCTTCGGGTCCCCGGCCGTGAGGGAGACCCGCTCGGCGGCCGGGTCGTTGTAGCCGGAGAGGCCCACGGCGGCCCGGTACCGGTCGGGGTGGGCGAGCGCCATTTTCACGGCGCAGTGTGCCCCGGCCGAGAACCCGGCCACCGCCCAGCCTCTCGCACGGCTCTGCGCGCGGAAGGTGTCGGTCACCATCTGCCGGACGTCCACACTCAGCCAGGATTCGGCGTCCACGACACCCGGCACGTTGGCGCACCCGGTGTCCTGGCCGGCCAGCAGATTGGTGCGCGGCTCCACGAGGATGAACGGGGCGATCTCCCCACTCCGCATCCCGGCCTCCAGTTGCGACTGCACCCGCAAGCCGCTGAACCACGCCTTCGCCGATCCGGGGTAGCCGCCGAGGAGCTCGACCACGGGGAACTTCCGGTTCCGGAAGGCCGGCTGGTTGTACTGGGGCGGCAGCCATACGTACACCTCGCCACGCACCCCCGACACCCGACCGCTCAACCGGGTGACGCGGACGCCCGGGCCCATGCGGGCGTCATGCGCCGGACTGAAGTCCTGGACGACCTTCGGCTCGTTCGCCGGTCGTTTGTGGTCCCCGAGTCCATCGCGCCCAAGGTCCGGCGCGGCGACGATGTGTTGTCCGGTGCCGAGCAGGTCGGCCCAGCTGTCATACAGGCCGTTGGCGTTGTTGACCATCACGAAGACGCTCAGCACGGCCGACGCCTGGGCGAGGACGACCATCGCCAGGCGCACCGCGCCGCGCACCAGGGCGGGGCCGCGTACCCGGCCCCACAGCAGCAGGGGCAGCAGCACGGTGACCACGGCCAGCGCGATCGTGGTCAGGGAGAAAGGTGTCCCCGTCAGGCTCATCACGCCTGGGAGGATGCCGTACGAACTGCGCTGGTTACCCGCTTTTCCGTCTTTTTACGCCGAACGCGAGAGACCGGGGAACGCCATGTTGACGCCAGGGACTGTCGGCCCGTGTCCTCACGGCTCGGTCTCCCTGTGCGCGGGGGCTCCGACGCGCCGGCGGTGCCGCCGCCCCCGGACAAGTCGGCAGGGGCGGCCCAGCGGGTCGGTTCGTGGCGGTTCGAGAGCTGGGCTTGCGCAGGCCGGAGGGCCCCGATGACGTTCTCGGCGGCGTCGGAGACCGCAGGGCGGGTATCCGGACGGGGCGCTCGGGCCCCGTCCCGGCCAGTGACCGCGCTGCTCGCCTGCGCGCTCGGCACCTGCATCGGCGTGCGCCCCACCGTCACGGCCGGTGCCGCCCTGCTCTCGCCGGGGCCGCTCGTTCGGCACGATGACCCGGATACGGAGGACAACGAACGTCTGCGGAACGCCATCGGAGACGGCGGAGAAGCTCAGGGTGGCGGCGGCGGATAGAGGGTGCTCGCATTGTTCCGGGGCTTCGGCCTGTTCCTGCCGCACGGGCCCTCCGCGAACGCTCGGATCAGGTTCTCCGTCGTGCGGGTGACGAACCGCCCGGTGCGTGCGTCCATTCCATGGTTGCGTCCGTTGTCCCGGGTTCCGGCCATAAGGGCCTCGACCCATCGCATCGTCCCGGAAGCGAAGACTCCCGATCCGCTCGGCACGGTGTAGTACGCGGAGTCAGAATGGCTTGGCATGCCTTTGAAAAAGAGCGGGGAGTGCGCAACGACCTCAAGCGGCGCCGGGGTGGGCGTCCCCGGCGTGACCCGGTCGTACTCCACCCCGACCAGATGGTCGAAGGAGTCTCCGCGCCTGACCCCGGTCCCTTCGAAGAGCCAGTGGTCGTCGGCATGGACCACATACGGGGCGTCGACCGGATAACCCTCGTAAAGGACGCCGGTGAGGGAGGATTCGGGGTCGGCTCCGGGCGGCTGTCGGAAGTCATGTGTCGGCAGGGCCGGATGGTCAGTGAGGTAAGGGTCTGCCCGATAGTCCGATTTGTAACAGACCACCGTGCGTGCGTCGCCGGTGGGTCCCCGCTCCAGCCTGATCCGGCGGAAGCAGGCGTTGGCGCCGAGGAAGGCCACATTGGTACCGGAGTCACGCGCCCGGGTCACGTGGTCCCGTTGCTGTGGGCTCCAGTACTCGTCGTGGCCCAGGGAAAGCGCCGCGCTGGCGCCGCGAAGCACGCCGGGTTCGCGGTGGACGTCCACCCCCGTGGTGTAGGCGAGCGGAATTCCCAGCCGCTCCGCGAGAACGACTACCGCCCTCTCGTAGACCATGAACTTCTCGGCGCCGCTGCGGTCATAGGGCCGGTCGAAGCTGACAGCGAGCGACCGTGTCCCGTACGCACCGTCCTCGCCCTGATAGAGGCTGTACCCGCCCCAGGCGTTGTACGCCTGCCAGGTCGACGCCGCGTGCATCAGCACTGTCCTGCCCACGCCGGACGCCGAACGGACGATCAACGGCACATAGCGCTGGTGACCGTTGTCTGCTTCCAGTCGGAGCAGGTACGCACCCTCCGGCCAGCCGTCGGTGCGTACGCCGACCGTGCGCTTCCAGTCGGCCCGCACTGTACGAGTGACCTCCAGCAGCCGGGGCCGGGCCTGGACCGAGCCGGCGATACGGCGCGAACGCCACACCAGGCGCGCCTGGTGTCCCCCGTACCAGCCGACCCGGTAAGCCGAGACCCGGAAGCCGGAAGCGGTCGTGGAGACGTACAGACCGAACTCCTCGCCCGGCAGCACGCTGACTCTGTCGGTGTATCCCTGGACGGCCTCGGGCGTTCCCTCCGAACGGATACGCCAGTCGGGGTTTCCCGCGCGGGTCCGCTCACCGTCCCCGGTGGACCGGGTGGCACCGGGCGGGGTGGTCTCGGCGCGGGACCCCTTCGCAACGGAGGAGCGGCAGCCGGCCGCCATCGCACCAGCCACGGCAACAGCGAGGAAATGCCTGCGCTCCAGACGCCCGGGCGCCCCGTCGTCCTGCCTCTCGGCCCGCTCCATGTGATCCGCCAAGTGTTCCCGCCGCGACACCGTCACAGGCGATCGTCCCCCGGCACGCGCTCGCGGACGAGCCGAATCGGGCACACGGGGCAGCGCCCGTGATGAGCCCCACCATGCGCAGAGCCGCCTCGGTGACCGAGGGGGTGCGGACGGGCACATCACGACCGCGAACGCGGTGCTGGTGCCAAGGCGTCGCACCGCCGACGGGCGCGGGAGGGAGAACGTCTGCCCGGCCCGGCGTCCGCTCGTGGAGACGCCGGCTGAACTTCTGGTGGTGGCTGACACCGAGGACGGGCACGTGGACGCCCGCCGCCGCCCCTTGCCGTGGATCACGATGCGAGGACGCGGCCGGCGGCGACTGCTGATGCCACGGTGCCGCCGATGACGACGGCCCAGGCAGCGACGACCGGGACGCGGGTGCTCCAGGTGCGCAACGCGGGCGAGGTCGTCGCTCGGGCGAGAAGGGCGTCGCGACCGCGTAGCACCGCAAGGCCGACGGCGGTCAGGGTCAGCGCCATGCCGGCACCGAACGCCGCCACCATCGCGACGGCCGCGCCGACCCGGCCGGTCAGCAGTCCACTGAGGAGGACGAGGAACGCCGACGGGGAAGGGAGCAGGCCGCCGGATGTGCCGAGCAGCAGGATGCCGCGCCAGGTGAGCAGAGACGCGGACGTCGGGACGTGGTGGCTGTGGTCGTGGTGATCGTGGTCATGCCCGTGGTGGTGACCATGGCTGTGGCTGTGCTTCCGGTTGGTCAGGTGGCGCCGGAGCAGGCCGATGCCCACGGCGACCACGACCAGGGCTGCGGTCAGCTGCAGCCAGTTCGTCACCGCTGCGACGTCCGGTGCGTGTTGGGCGGCGAGCCACCAGCCCACGGCGAGTACGGCGACCGACGCCGTGTGCATGACTGCGACGATGGCGCCGAGCCACACCGCGTCCCGTGCCCTGCCCTGGCCGCCCACGAGGTACCCGGCCGCGAGCGACTTCCCGTGACCGGGGGCGCAGGCGTGGAAGGCGCCCACCGCTACGGAGACGAGAAGGGCCAGTGGCAGTACGACTCCGTGATCCAGCAGTGCCGCAAGGTCTGTGGTCCATATCGTCGCCGGCCCCGTGGATGCGGTGGCGGCGGAGCTGCCTGCTCCGCCGAGGGCGAGGGTAAGGGTGGGGTCGCTCGCCGTGTGCAGGCCGCCGCCGCCTTCCTCGGTCACGGAGATCGTGCGATAGGCCTGGTTGACGTCGGTCAGCGCGGTGATGGTCAGGGCGACCGTGTCCACGGGTTCGGGGCAGGTGTAGTGGATCAGGGCGCCCTTGCTCGCGAGCTGCAGGGTGTCCACTGCGCCCAGCCGGCACTCACGCCCGTCCTGGCGCACGGTGATGTGCGAGCCGAGGTAGGCCGCGTCGTCCCCCCCTGGCCGCCTGGTGCAGGACGTCCAGGTCGTTGCGCTGGGCCGACCAGGTGATCTCGACGGTGCGGCCTTCGGCCTTGACCTGGGCGACCGGCGGTGTGCCGAAGGGGTGTGCCTCGGCCATGCCTGCGGCGCCGAGCAGCGCCAGTGCGGCAGCGAGGCCGATCAGCAGGAGACGGGCGGCGTGGCTGCGGGTGGTGCGGAGGGTGTGCACAGTGGTGGTCCCGTCGGGAGTGGAGCGCCGCGAGTTGCCTCCCCTGGCGGGGGAGGCAACTCGCGGACGGTTGATCAGTGGTCGTTACCGCGCAGGTGGCGGGCGGCCAGTGCGTGGAGCGTGCCGTCGTCGGTGAGGGCGAACACGTAGTCACCGCTGACGGAGAGCGCCGAGGCCACGCCGGCGCCGAGGTTGTACTCGGTCAGTCGCTTGCCGGTGGCGCGGTCCAGGACGACCAGGCGGCCGTCGCGGGTGCCCGCGTACACCAGGTCCTTGGTGACCAGGGCGTGCATCGCGGGCGAGCTGAGGTCCCCGGTGCACCCCACGGGGCTCCTGCCGGGCAGGTAGCCGACCTTGGTCTCCCAGAGCGGCTTGGACGGGTCGGCCGCGCTGGTGTCGTAGGCGCGGATGACGCCGTCGCGGCTGGCGATGTAGGCGGTGGTGCCCCAGATCGCGGGGCTGGTCAGCGGGGCGGGGCCGCTCTCGCCGCAGCCGCTGCCGCCGCCCAGCGGGGACTGCCACAGCACAGCACCAGTGCTGAGGTTGTGCCCACGGACGCCACTGTTCGTCATCGTCACCAGCTGCGGGTCCCCGTTGGCCGGGTCGGTCAGGGCCGGGGAGGAGTGGCTGGCGATGTCGCCGTTGGTGTCCTTCGCCCACAGCTGGCGGCAGCCGACGAGGTCCATGGCGACCACCGTGTTGCTGGAACCGGTGTGCAGGTAGGCGATGTCGGAGCCGGGCCGGCGGACCGCCGTGCTGTGGAACTGGCCCCAGCTCGTTGCGCCGTTGAAGCCGCCCAGCAGGTCGCCGGTCTTGGCGTCACGGCACTCGACCTTGCTCCAGTTCTGGTAGACGGCGACGGTGCGCGGCTCGGCGTTCAGGTCGAAGACGGTGACCGGACCACCGGCCCGGCCGTACCGGCGCACAGTGTCGCCGTACTGCTTCTCGTCCTCGATCTTCTGCCAGACGACGTGGCCGTCCTCGACGTCCAGAGCGTAGATCCGGCCGACAGCGGTGGTCAGGTAGACCTTGCCGTCGTGGTAGGTCGGCGCCGACTCGGCGTCACCGTCCAGGTAGGTGCGTCAGATCTCGCGGCCGGACTTGATGTCGTAGGCCAGCATCATGTGGTTCGGCGAGTCGAACGCCCTGGAGGAGACGATCACCTTGCCGTCCACGACGACCGAACCGTTGAGGTTGAACTGCTCGCCGGTGTTGGCCGCCCACTGCAGGTCGAGCTCGGCGCCCGGGTTGTCGCTGCTGGCGGAGCGCCCCGCTTCGTCGCGGCCCTGACGCAGCCAGTCCTGGCCGGTCTTCGGCGCGGCGATCTTGCCTTCGGGCACCACCGTGAAGGTGTTGGTGACGGTGGGCCACGCCTTGCCGCGAGTGTCGACCGCGGTCATCTCGGCCGTGTAGGTGTCCGGCCGCATGCCGGGGAGGCGGTCGGACCACGGGGTAGAAGGGCATGCCGAGCTTGCCGTCGGTCAGGCCCTTGCGCAGGATGTCGTAGCCGCGCTGACGCCGCGGCTCCGCCGCGTAGTCGGTCACGGTGTTGTCGCCGGTCGTGATCGCCATGGTGGCGCCGTCGACCTCGGACATCGCCTCGACCTGCCTGGGCCACCACTGCGACGCGCTGAGGGCGGCGCCGTCCGTGGTGTTGCTGACCTCGATGTCGGAGTTCATCACCCACTTTTCGGTGGGGTTGGCGGCGTTCTTGTCCTTGACGAGGGCGAAGTCGATGCCGGAGTGCGGGTCTTCGCCCTCCGGGACCTTGTGGAAGAACTGCGGGATGTAGTCCTCGCGCAGTGCGGGGGTGTAGCCGTTCGGGGAGACGATGCTGATGAGGTCGGTCTCCCGGCGGGTCGGATCGATCTGCAGGGTGTACGAGCCGTCGGGGCCGGTCGTCGTCCAGATGGAGCCGTCCGTGACGTCGACCCCGGGCATCGGAGCCTCGCCCGGGTCGCGCTTGCCGTTGCCGTTGGTGTCCTCGAAGACCGTGCCCGTGCCCGTGCCCGTGACAGTGACCGTGACCGTGTTCGCGGTCGCCGCTGCTTCCCCGGCGAGCGGCGCCGCCACGGCCACCTGGGGAGCCAGGAAGGACAACGTCACCCCGCCGGCGACGGCCAGCTTGATCCGCCCGCGGCCGGCACACACCCTGGCGACCAGCTGGGCGAGCTGGAACCGCCCGGTGCGGATCTGCCACACCGCGAGCAGCAGCGCGGCGGCCAGCACGATGCCGAGCGCCACCGCTGCCCACGGGAGGTGGGAAGCGCGTGGGCACCTGTTGCGTCGACAACCGGGGTCTGCGCGTTGGCATTGACCGTGGTGCCGTCGAACTCGACGACGGCCTGGGTCAGCCCGCCCTGCTTCAGCATCGCGCTCAGGTCGAGCTTGTCGACGTGGCAGCCCCACGCGAGCTCGACCACCACACCGCCGGGGACGCCGCCGGTGTCCCCGGCGACGCCGGAGCCGGTGGCGGGGCAGCTCGCGCTCAACAGGTGCGACGCCCAGGCACCCGCCTTCTGCGGTGACACCACGTCACGATGGACTATCAGCCGCCCACTGGTGACGTCGTCCTTGGTCGCGATGACGAGTTCGGCGTGCTGCGGTGACACATGCGCCGCAGCAGGCGGTGCACAGAAACACAGGATGAAGTAGAGCAGTGCAAGGCCAAGGCCAGCTGCTCTTCGGAGGGATCTCATGGGCAGGGAGGCTAGCTTGACTAGACAACTTGCCGGTCCTGGGAAGCGCGATCTTCATCGAACGGTCCACGGGAATTCATGCGTGGGCGCGTGAGGCCTCCCGTGGCGGCGCCGCCCGGCGTCGGTGAGCCGCATGAGGACCGGAGCCCGGATGGTGTGGACCGAGGGCCGCACGAGTGGACCGGGGATGAGCCGGCGGCCTTGCTCTCCTCCGCGCCCGGAGCTTTTCCCGGGCTGGGGGCGCGCTCCAGGCCGGTGTCCGGCTCGCCTTCGGGGGTCTGGTCCGGTTCGGGCATAACGGCGCGTTGGATGCTGAGGAACGCGGTGGCCAGCATGCAGGCGGTGACGTGCCGGTGCCAGGGGGTCCACTTGGGGACCTGGTACTGGGTCAGGCCGAAAGCGTGGACTCATCAGTACTCAGCCGGACACACCGACGAACAGCTCTCGGGGTCGGACAGCGCGGGCAGGGCCGACTTTGGCGAGACACTTCCTTAACAGGAAAACAATTCCCTTCTGTTCGCTCCGGCCTTGGGCATATGAAAGAGCAATCATCCCGGGTGCGGCCCTGATCTCTACTCCGATCGGCCGAATGACCAGCGGCTCACTTCGCCAGCCGGGACCCTCTCGCCTACAGTTCCCGCGTGGCCGGTATGCCGTCGGCCGAAGGAGCGTTGAAGTGGCGAACAGGGTCACCGTCGGACCGGCTGATTCCGACGATTCATACGAGGACGAACTGCCGGCAAAGCAGAAGCGGCCAGGCAGCATCGTCGTGAAATGGGCGACTACCACCGATCACAAGACGATCGGCACGATGTACCTGGTCACGTCGTTCGCGTTCTTTGTCATCGGCGGTGTGCTGGCGCTCCTCATGCGCGCCGAGCTGGCCCGTCCCGGCCTGCAGATCCTGTCGAAAGAGCAGTTCAACCAGTTGTTCACGATGCACGGCACGGTCATGCTGCTGATGTTCGCGACGCCGCTGTTCGCCGGGTTCGCGAACTGGATCATGCCGCTGCAGATCGGCGCGCCCGACGTGGCGTTCCCGCGGCTGAACATGTTCGCGTACTGGCTGTACCTCTTCGGCTCGATCATCGTCGTCAGCGGCTTCCTCACCCCGCAGGGTGCGGCGGACTTCGGCTGGTTCGCCTACTCCCCGCTCACGGACGCCGTCCGTTCGCCGGGCATCGGCGGCGACCTGTGGATCATGGGCCTGGCCTTCTCCGGATTCGGCACGATCCTCGGTTCGGTCAACTTCATCACCACGATCGTCTGCATGCGCGCACCCGGCATGACGATGTTCCGCATGCCGATCTTCGTGTGGAACGTCCTGCTGACCGCCGTGCTGGTCCTGCTGGCCTTCCCGGTGCTCGCCGCCGCGCTCCTCGCGCTGGAGGCGGACCGCAAGTTCGGTGCGCACGTATTCGACGCGGCCAATGGCGGCGCGCTGCTCTGGCAACACCTCTTCTGGTTCTTCGGCCATCCAGAGGTGTACATCATCGCGTTGCCGTTCTTCGGGATCGCCTCCGAAATCATTCCCGTCTTCAGCCGCAAACCGATCTTCGGTTATGTCGGTCTGATCTCCGCGACGATCGCCATCGCGGGCCTCTCCATTACTGTGTGGGCGCACCACATGTACGTCACCGGCGGTGTGTTGCTGCCGTTCTTCTCGTTCATGACGTTCCTCATCGCGGTACCGACCGGTGTGAAGTTCTTCAACTGGATCGGCACGATGTGGGGAGGATCGGCCTCCTTCGAGACACCGATGCTCTGGACCGTCGGCTTTCTCGTCACGTTCCTCTTCGGTGGTCTGACCGGCGTCATCCTGGCCTCGCCGCCGATGGACTTCCACGTCTCGGACTCGTACTTCATCGTCGCGCACTTCCACTACGTCGTCTTCGGCACCGTGGTCTTCGCGATGTTCGCCGGATTCCACTTCTGGTGGCCGAAGTTCACGGGCAAGATGCTGGACGAGCGGCTCGGCAAGATCACGTTCTGGACGCTGTTCGCGGGCTTCCACGGCACGTTCCTGGTGCAGCACTGGCTCGGCGCGGAGGGCATGCCGCGCCGTTACGCGGACTACCTCGCCGCCGACGGCTTCACCCTGCTGAACACGGTCTCGTCCATCTCCTCGTTCCTCCTCGGACTGTCGATGCTGCCGTTCTTCTACAACGTGTGGAAGACCGCCAAGTACGGGAAACCGGTTGGGGTCGACGACCCGTGGGGCTACGGCCGTTCGCTGGAGTGGGCAACCTCCTGCCCGCCGCCGCGGCACAACTTCCTCACCCTGCCGCGGATCCGCTCCGAATCCCCGGCATTCGACCTCCATCACCTGGAGATCAGCTCCATCGAGGAGATCGGCAGACATCCGGCCGCCCCGGCGACAGCGGCGCCGGGGGACGAGCAGGCGTGAGGACAGGTGCCGGAGGACAGCGTGTTCGTAGGGGCTGATATGGAGGACGACGGCCCGCTCGCTCGGCTCGGCGACTACGTCCTGTCGAGTGCGGAGGACGAAGAGGCGCGCCGCCGGGCCGTCCGCTTCGCTGAGCAGCTGCCCTGGCTGACGGCTGCTCAGCGGGCCGAAATCGAACGTGTCTTCGCTGCCGACTGGGCTGCCGCTGCGCGGGCGATCGACGCCCGGGTCTCCGCTCGGTCGGCCGAACTCGTCACCGAGTACGCCACCCGCTACCGATTTCTCAGAACGCGCTGTCTGCTGGCCGTCGCGGCCGGCATCGGCGTGGTGACCGGCGTCCTCGGCGTTGCCATGCTTGTCGCCCGCTGACGTCCGTCCTCCCGGACCGGACCGGCCTGTGAGCCGAGAGAAGATCATGGACAGGGGGCGGGTGCCATACCCGTCAACTGGATTCGCCGGTGCGACGCTCATCGCCGGGTGCCTCGCTGCGTTCAGCTCCTGCGGCATCACAGACCGCCGGACAGGTCTGAACCCGTAGGTGAACGCAAGCAGCTCCCACCGCCCGGACAGACGACCGCCCAACTGGGATTTCCGTAGCCTCCGAACCCGGCAAGCGCACGACGCAGGTGCCTGGTTCCGGCTCCGCAGCCGCGACGCCGGCCCGGGCCGCGCCCGCTGACGTACTCCGCATCAGCGGAGAAAGGCCGGACCCGCTGACAGGTCCCGGGGGCAGGCACATCCACGTTCGGCGACCCCAGGTGCCGAGCCCGACCGGAGTCATGAAGGGTGGACATGCCACAGCCGGTGGCGGGCGACGTGCCGTCGGGGCGGTTTCATGGCCTGCCCCGGCCCCCGAAGACGGAGCCGACGGAGTCCGGGGGCGAACGTGGGGCGCCGCCTTCTCACATGTTGATCATGTGCCCGGCGAGTCCGTGCACGGCCTCCTTGACCGCCTCGCCGAGCGTCGGGTGGGCGTGGACGTTGCGAGCGACCTCGTGGACCGTCAGGTCCCACTGCTGGGCCAAGGTGAGCTCCGGCAGCAGTTCGGTGACGTCCGGGCCGACGAGGTGAGCGCCGATGATCTCGCCGTACTTCGCGTCGCTGATCAGCTTCACGAAGCCGGTCGTGTCGCCCAGGCCGTGCGCCTTGCCGTTCGCGGCGAAGGGGAACTTGGCCACCTTGACGTCGAAGCCCTTCTCGCGCGCCTGCGCCTCGGTCCAGCCGAAGCTCGCGATCTGCGGCTGGCAGTAGGTGGCACGCGGGATCATCGGGTAGTCGAGCTCCATGGTCTCGGCTCCCGCGATGGTCTCGGCCGCGACCACGCCCATCGCCTCGGCTGCGTGCGCGAGCATCAGCTTCGCGGTGACGTCGCCGATCGCGTAGATGTGCGGAACGGAAGTGCGGCAGCGGCCGTCGACATCGATCGCGCCGCGCTCGGTGACGCGTACGCCCGTGCTCTCCAGACCGTAGTCGGTGACGTTCGGTGTGAATCCGATCGCCTGCAGAACCTTGTCGGCCTCCAGGACCTGCTGGGCGCCGTCCTTGCCGGTGACCGTGACGCGGACCTGCGGGCCGGACTCGTCGATCGAGTCGACGCGGGTGGAGGTGAGCACATCAATGCCCAACTTGCGGTACTGCCGCGCCAGTTCGGCGGATACGTCCGCGTCCTCGAGCGGCGCCATCCGGTCCAGGAACTCAACGACGGTGACCTTCACACCGTAGTTGTGCAAGACATACGCGAATTCGACGCCGATGGCGCCGGCGCCCGCGATCAGAATGGACTGCGGCAAGTCCTCGGCAAGGATCTGCTCTTCGTACGTCACCACGCGTGAGGTGCGGCGGGTCCCCGGCAACAGCTTCGGAGTCGCTCCGGAGGCGATGATGCAGTGGTCGAAGCTGACCGTCCGGGTCGAGCCGTCGAAGAGGGCCACGTCGAGCGTGTGCGAGTCCACAAACGTGCCACGGCCGCTGATCTCCGTGATCCCGTTCTTCTTCATCAGGTAGTGGACGCCCTTGACCCGGCCGTCCGCGACACGGCGACTGCGCCGGAACGCCTCGCCGTAGTCGAAGGACACCTGCCCTTCGACCTTGATGCCGAAGGTCTTGGCCTCACGTGTGACGATGTACGCCAGTTCGGCGTTGCGCAGCAAGGCCTTGGTGGGAATGCAACCGACGTTCAGACAGACGCCGCCCCAGTATTTGGCCTCGACGACGGCGACGCGCTTGCCGAGCTGGGCGGCGCGAATGGCGGCGACATATCCGCCTGGGCCTGCTCCGAGTACGACGACGTCGAAGCGCTCATCCTGCTCATCCATGGAAATTTCCTTTCTGATGAGGATCGGCCGGTCCTGCGTAGAGAGCCGGCTCATCCTGGTCGAACAGCCTGTGCACCCAGCTCGGAGGCTGTGGTTTCCGACACCCGTCCGCAGCAGGAATATCACCCGGAAGGCAACGCGGGCGATCGCGTGGCCGGTCACCTCGTCGATCACCTTTCCGTCTCCAGCAGCATGCTCCATCAGCCACCAGGGCGCGCTCCAGCCCGCACGCCGTTATGGCGAGCTGACCTCTTCAGCCCTTCCCCCGGTCGGCTCCTGAAGCCGGGGTGCCACGGCCGACTCGGCGTGGGGACCCTTCGGGAACGGCCGGCTCATCCGGCTCCACGGCACAGTCACGGTTGTCCGTATCCGACTTCGGCTCGGTCCTGCCCCATGGCTGATCGCGGCGAGTCCACCGCCGCTCCTGATGGGCCCCTGTCAACGCCATCGCCCGGACCCGACGGGATTATGCGGACACCGACACGGCCGGCCCGCGACATGTGTTGCTGCGCTGCACCACTGTCCGCAGATGGCTGCCCCGAATCCCGTCGTATCGCGCACGGAGTCAGCCGGATAGGGCGTGTTTCAGAAGTGGCCTGAGATGCTGTTGGTTCGTCACTCCTGATGCCACCAGATCGTCTCCCCTGTTGTACGTGGGAATGACCGACGCCGCCATCGGACGTCAGCTCGGCATAGGGCACCGTACCGTCCAGCGGCGCCTGCAGTCCCTCATGGTGGAGGTGGGGGCGGCCACGCGTTTCCAGCTCGGCTGGCATGCGGCGTGCAGCGGCTGGCTGGACGAGGCGGACGCGCAAAACCTTCCGAACCGGAGTGAAAACAGCGCCGTCTGAGGCGTATTTACGCCGCGACGTGTTCACGCCAGGGACATCTCTTGTACGCGCCACCGACCGTGCCCAAACATCTAGGCACCGACCGCGTGGGGCTCCCGCATCTCACGCAGCTGGGCGAGTTCACGCATCCGTGCGACAGGGGAGGGTTCACGTGTTCCCGACACGACAAAGACGGCTCCGCCGTGTCCTGACCGCCGCAGTGGTCGTCGCGGCCACCGGCTCGACGCTGCTGGCGTCGCCGGCCTGGGCCGACGAGGAAGCGCCGTCGGCCACCACCGTGGCCGGCGATCGGGTGCCCGTCGCGCCCGCCATGACTCAGCGTCTCGATGACACGGTCCGTGAGGGCACCCGGCCCAGGCAGCACGGGCTCACCTGAAAGCCCATCAGGACACGTACAAGGTTCCGGTCACGGACCTCAAGACCGTGAGCACCAGCAAGGACGGCAAGCAGTCGTCCGTCCGCTTCCAGCAGAAGCACGACGGGGTGCCGGTCTTCGGCGCCGAATACGCCGTGCAGACCGAGGCGGCCGACGGCGGCCAGAGCGTCACCTCCGCCACGGGCACCCTGTACACGGACCTGTCGGTCTCCACCACGCCGAGCGTTTCCGAGGCCGCCGCGGAGAAGCGGATGTTCTCCCTCGACGGGAATCTGTCGCGGGTCGAGGGCGCCAAGACCGAGGGCCACGGGCTCATCGTCCTGCCGGACGCCCGAGGCGGCAAGCTGACCTGGCACTTCACCGTCACGGGCGCCGAGGCCAACGGCAGCCCGGTGCGCCAGGAGGTGTACGTCGACGCGAACATCGGCGGCATCGCCCTCTCGTACAACAATATCGACGCCGCGGACGCCGCACCGGCCAAGGGCACGGGCGCGCGCGTGGACGGCTCCTCGGCGGAGCTGGACATCAACAAGGAGACGGACGGGTCGTACACGCTCGTCGACTCCACCCGGGACATGTACGCGCGGACCGGCGGCCAGATACGCACCTACGACGCCCGGCGCAAGAGCTACTCGCTCGTGGCGGGCGGCCCGGTCACCGAGGACGTTCCCCTGGCGACCTCCGCGAGCGACCGGTTCGACGGCACCAACACCTCCTCCGGCGCGGTCGACGCACATGTGAACGCGGCGAAGATCTACGAATACCTCAAGGACAAGCTCGGCCGTGACGGCGTCGACGGCAAGGGCGGCACGATCTACTCCGTCGTCAACGTCGCGAACAACGGCAAGGACTACGCCAACGCCTTCTGGGACGGCTCCAAGATGGTCTACGACCACATGGGAGGCGTGCCGCTGTCCGTGGGCCTGGACGTGGTCGGTCACGAGATGACCCACGGCGTCACCGAGCACTCCGCCGGGCTCGTCTACCTGAACCAGTCGGGCGCCCTGAACGAGGCGATCTCCGACTACTTCGGCAACGCCATGGAGACCGCCGACAAGGGCGTCGCGATGAGCGACCCGACGTCCGGCCTCGTCGGCGAGTACCTCTGCAACGGAACCAAGCCGCTGGCGGAGTGCGCGCTGCGCGACCTCAACGACGGCCGCAACGCACAGACCGACTACGAGCCCATCACGCTCGACATCGACAACGGCGGTGTGCACTCAAACTCCACCATCGTCGGTGGGGCGCTGTGGGACATGCGCAAGAACATCGACGCCGGCCTCGCCGACCGGATCACGTACCGAGCCGCCCAGAACTACCTCACCCCGCTGTCCGGCTTCACCGACATGCGCAACGCGGTCACCCTGGCCGCGAAGTCCCTGAAGGTCTCGGCGGCCGACCTCGACGCCATCGGCCGGGCCGCGCAGATCAACGGCGATGTCTACGCCATCGGTCACGGTGACGCGATCGCCTGGGGCGAGGGAAGCGCCGCCTTCGGCATCACGGTCGGACGATTCGGCAAGAAGCCCCAGCACGAGCTGGCGCAGTCGGACGCCTACCTGATGGACCCGTCCCTCGACGACGAGCGTGTCGTCTTCACCCGTATCTCCGCCGCCGGCGTCGGCATCTACCAGGCCGGCGACAAGGGTCAGGGCGCGATCAAGAAGCTGGTCGACTCCCCGGACGCCGACGAGACCGAGCCGGTCACCGAGAGCGGCGCCCTCGCCTACATCAGCACCACCGCCGACGGCGAGCAGGACGTCATGCTCCGGAAGGCCGACGGCACCACGGTCAACGTGACACCCGAAGCCGGCACCAAGGCCTCCCGCCTCGCCGGGCTGAACAACTTCAGCCTCGCCTCCTGCTCCTCCGGTTCGCAGCTGGCCCCGTCGCTCGGTGACGGACAGCGCATCGTCTGGCTGGACACCACGGCCGCGGCGACGGACGTCGTGACGCGCGGGACGTTCGCGGGCACCTGCGAGTAGCATCCGCCACACGTCCGAGGCGGTCACCGGATCTTCCGGTGACCGCCTCTTCGCGTACGGACCTCGGCCCGCAGCCTCGCTCTGCACATCACCGGCCCCTGCCGGACGTCACGGGGGTGAGAGGGTTCCGGGCAGCACGAGGCCGAACCCGACGCACCGACCGGGTAGTCCCCCATCGGTGGCCGGTCGGGCGCGACCGGCGGCCTACGTTCCTGCGGTGCGCTCGATCGGGAGATGGCGGGGACCTCGCAGCACGGGGCTTCGCCGGTACGGAGGCGGGTCCTCGACCAGACGGGGGTCGTCGAGGTGGCGGAGGAGCGCGTCGAGCGCGATCTGCGCCTCGATGCGGGCGAGCGGGGCGCCGAAGCAGTTGTGGATGCCGCTGCCGAAGCCGAAGTGCTGATTGTCCTCGCGCATCGGGTCGAACCGGTCGGGGTCATGGAATCTCAGCGGGTCCCGGTTGCCGGAAGCCAGCACGAGGACCAGGGGTGCCCCCTTGGGAATGGTGATGCCCCCGACGTCGATATCGGTGAGCGGTGAGCGATGTGGCAGAAAGTGGACAGGGGGCTCGTAGCGCAGCAGTTCCTCCGCCGCCCTCGGCATGAGTTCGGGCGCGGCGCGCAGCCGCTCCAGGATGTCGGGGTGGCGCAGCAGGGTGAGCATGCCGTTGGTGATCAGGTTGACGGTCGTCTCGTGACCGGCGATGAGCAGCAGTACCGCTGTGGCCATCAGTTCCGGATGTGTGAGGCGCCCTTCGGGGCCTTCGTCATTGGCAAGGGCGGAGAGCAGGTCCCCGGACGGGTGGCCGCGCCGCTCTTCGGCAAGTGCGCCCAGATAGTGCGCCATCGCCATCCGCGCCTCCTGGGCCGACCGCCGACGCTGCTCCGGGTCATCCCCGGGCGTGGGGTCGAAACCGGCGATGATCGCGTTCGTCCAGGCACGGACACGGGGCACATCCTCCTGGGGCACGCCCAGGAGCCGACAGATCACGGTGACGGGGAGCGGGTAGGCAAAATCGTCGACGAGGTCGATCCGGTCCTTGTCCTGGAACGAGCGGATCAGTTCCTCGGCGATGCCGGTGATGTCGCCGTGCAGGGCGTCGATCCGTCCCGGGGAGTGCGGCGGACCGAAGGGACGCATGGCGAGGCGGCGGAGCCGGTCGTGTTCGGGGTCGTCGACACCGATGAAGGCCGGCGGCAGTTCGTCCGTCCTGGCCAGAGCCGCTTCCGGGTCCTTACGGTTACGGAGGTCCGAGCTGATCCGTGGGTCATGAAGCAGAGCGGCGATCTCATGGTAGGTGCCCACCAGGTAGCTGCCGTTGTTCTGTCGTACCACCCCGCTCTCGCGCAGTTCCGCGTAGAGGGGGTACGGGTCTGCGCGGTTCGCGTAATCGGTGATGCGCTCAAAGAGCGTGTCCGGGGGCATGCGTGGGGCTCCTCATCGACGGTGGGTGGCGATCGGGGACGGTTCGTTGCGCACCAGAGTCAGGTGCCTGTTCGGCAGATGACCCGTGAGAGCCACGGTCGGGCCGTGCGAGAGCAGTTGCGGGGACGGCACGTCGGAGGGGACGGGATCGGACGAACCGGGCCGGTCGGCGGCACCGGGCGCGGGGGGAAACGGTGCCGCCGTCTCGATGAGGTACTGGTAGTACTCCAGCCACTTGGCGCGGTTCACACTGACCGCCGCGGTGATGCGCCCCCGGTATCCGTAGACGGCGACGAAGCGGCCCTCGCGCAACGAGCCCTGGGCAATGACCACGTGGTCGGAGAAGGTCGGTACACCCACGGACTTGATGTTCAGGCCGAACTGGCTGGACCAGAAGGCGGGCACGGTCAGGTGCGGGCGCCTGCGCGGCCCCGGACTGATCATGTTGTGGGCCGCCACCTCGGCCTGCGCAACCGCATTGCCCCAGTGTTCGAGGGACAGCATCTGGTACTCGAAGAGCGGGTGCGGGAAGCGTGCCACGTCTCCGGCGACGAAGACGTCGTCGGTGACGATCCCGTACATGTCGAAGGCTCGGCACCCCGCGTCGCACGCGACGCCCCGGGGGCCCGCGGCCAGGCCTGATCCGTCAAGCCATTCGGTGTTGCGGAGGGCGCCCAGGGCGACCACGGCGACATCGGCGTCGATCCGGCCGCCGTCGGAGAATTCGGCGCCGGTGAGCCGGCCGTTTCGGCCCTTCAGCGCGGTGACGGTCACGCCGCAGCGGAGGTCGACTCCGTGCGCGCGTTGCAGCTTCCCGGCATAGGTTCCGAGTGCCCCGCCGAGCGCGCCGACGAGGGGCGAGGGTCCGCGTTCGGCGACCGTTACGTCGAGACCGCGCTCCCGGCAGGCGGAGGCGATCTCCGAGCCGATGAATCCGGCGCCGATCACCAGCACCCGGCGCGGTCCGGCGTCGAGGCGTTCGGCGAGGCGGGCCGCATCGTCGTTCGTACGCAGGGTGAGTACGCCGTCCAGGCGGGCCTCGTCGGCGTTCGGCCAGGGTCGGGCCCGGGTTCCGGTGGCGATCAGCAGCCTGTCGTAGGCGAGTTGTTCACCGTCGGCGAGGATCACCCGCTTCTCGATCGGGTCGACCCCGACGGCACGTACACCGAGCTTCCACCGGGCGTCCAGCGCACGACGGCTCGGCAGCGCGACGTCCTGCGCGCGCGCCCGCCCGAGCAGCACCTGCTTGGACAGCGGTGGTCTGTCGTACGGGGGGTGCGGCTCCTCCCCGACCAGGGTCAGCGATCCGGCGAAGCCTTCCTCGCGCAGCGTCTCGGCGGCGCGCAGGCCGGCCAGCGACGCGCCGACGACGACGATCCGGCCCTCGCCGATCACGAGGCGCCGAGGCCTGCCGGCTCGCCGACCAGGATGGCCTGCACCGGACAGGCCGCCGCCGCGCGTCGGACACGCTCATGCTGATGGTCGGGCACGCTCGGCCTGAACATCAGGGCCTCCTCGCCATGCAGTTCGAACACCTGGGGAGCGAGAAACACGCACTGCGCGTAACCCTGGCACCGATTGAGGTCGACAACGATCTGCATTCCGGCCCACTCCTCCGTGCCACCGTTATCCCTGTCCTATTACCTGCCGGAGTGCGACGCCAACGGTGCTGGGCCGTGCGGGTTCGCGCCGGCCGACCGATCAGGAAAGGCAGTGGCCGCGGCGGACCGTGCGCCAGGAACGCACCGGTGCGATGCGCCAACGGCGCACGATGACTCTGTCGGCCCGCACACCGCCCGTCAGGCCGGCGCTCCGGTGTCCGAGGGAGTCATCGGCCCAGCCCATCGGTGCGCCGGCCTTCCGCCGGGAGACGTCCGTCAACGGCATGTCGCGGCATTCAGCCAGGGCGACGCCTGTTGATAATGACGCGTCACGGCAGAGCGGCGATGGGAGCCCGATGCGGGGCCGACAACTGCGCGTCGGACTGCTGGTGCCCCTGCTCGGAGCAGTGAGCGCATGCGGCGGTACGGGCGAGCACAGCGAGGACGCTTCAGCCCGTGCCAGGGGTTCGGGCGGTTCCTGGCGGCCGCGGGCGGGCGCACGGCCTTTGCGTCGGCACGGCTCAGCGGAATCCAAGCCTGCGGGCGCCGCGCATCGGTCGACCGGCCTCGAGGACCGACTGCCTCTCCCTCTCAGCCGGGACCATCAGGAATCCCGCGGCACGACGTCGATCTCCGGTGAAAGCAGCCGGAGCGGGGCCGTTCCCTCCCCGTAGGCGCGGATACGCAGGCCAGCGGCGTGGCGCTGGGCAGACCGAGGCGCCCAAAAGGTCGTCGAAGCAACCAGAAAGGCAGTGCCATGGATGAGCGGCAGGCAGCCACCGGAATGATTGCGGGTCGCGATGCGAAGCTCGCACTTCCGGTCGCGGACACGGTGGGCTGGGGTCCGCTGGATGTGCGAGCGGTGGACACCGTACGCGTTCTGGCCGCTGACGCGGTCCAGAGGGTGGGAAACGGTCATCCGGGAACCGCGATGAGCCTGGCCCCGCTGGCCTATCTGCTGTTCCAGCAGGTCATGCGCCACGACCCTGCCGATGACCAATGGCTGGGACGCGATCGATTCGTGCTCTCGTGCGGGCACTCGAGTCTCACTCTGTACATCCAGCTGTACCTCAGCGGGTACGGACTGGAGCTGCAGGATCTAGAGCAGCTCCGTACCTGGGGCTCCGCAACACCGGGGCATCCGGAATACCGCCACACCCGGGGTGTGGAGGTCACCACGGGCCCGCTGGGCCAGGGGCTGGCCGCCGCGGTGGGGATGGCGCTGGCGGCACGGCGCGAGCGCGGGCTGCTGGATCCCGACGCCCCGCCGGGTGAGAGCCCGTTCGACCATCACGTGTACGTCGTCGCCTCGGACGGCGACCTCATGGAAGGAGTCACGTCGGAGGCGAGTTCGCTCGCCGGGCACCAGGAACTGGGCAATCTGGTTGTCTTCTACGACTCCAACCACATCTCGATCGAGGACGACACCGAGATCTCGTTCAGCGAGGATGTCGCCGCGCGCTACTCCGCGTACGGATGGCAGGTGCAGACAGTCGACTTCACGCTCACGGGCTCCTACGTCGAGGACGTCGACGCCCTCTCGGCGGCGATCACCGCAGCCAAGCAGGACGCTTCGCGGCCGTCCATGATCGTGCTGCGTACGGTCATCGGCTGGCCCGCCCCCACGAAGCAGAACACCGGAAAGGCCCATGGCGCAGCACTCGGTGACGAAGAAGTCGCCGCCACCAAGACCTTGCTGGGCTTCGACCCGGGTCGGAGCTTCGTCGTGGAGGATGAAGTCCTGGCCCACGTCAGGAAGGTGCGGGAGCGGGGCGCTGCTGCCCGTCGCCAGTGGGTGAGCGTGTATGAGAGGTGGCGCGCTGCCCATCCTGACCGGGCCGCGCTGCTTGACCGGTTGCGCGACCGGCGTCTGCCCGACGGCTGGGCCGACAAGCTGCCGATTTTCCCCGCCGACCCTGCCGGAATGGCCACCCGCAAGGCATCCGGCGAGGTACTGACGGCGCTGGCGCCCGTCCTGCCCGAACTGTGGGGTGGGTCCGCCGATCTTGCGGGGAGCAATAACACCACGATGAAGGGGGAACCCTCCTTCATCCCGGTCGCCAAGCAGACGGCCGAGTGGAAGGGCAACCCCTATGGGCGGACGTTGCACTTCGGCATCCGTGAGCACGCCATGGCCGCAATCCTCAACGGCATCGCGTTGCAGGGTCTGACACGTCCCTACGGCGGCACATTCCTCGTCTTCAGCGACTACATGCGTCCGGCTGTCCGGCTGGCAGCGCTCATGCGGCTCCCGGCCACCTACGTCTGGACACATGACTCCATCGGGTTGGGCGAGGACGGGCCCACCCATCAGCCCGTCGAGCACCTGGCCGCGCTACGGGCGATTCCTGGCCTCGACGTCGTACGGCCGGCCGATGCGAACGAGACCACCATCTGCTGGCGCACCATCATCGAGCATCAGGACAGACCCGCCGGTCTCGTGCTCACCCGGCAGCCGCTGCCCGTCCTGGAACGGGGCACCGGCACCCATGCCCCGGCCGAGGAAGCGGCCCGCGGCGCGTACGTCCTCGTGGACTGCTCCGACGGGCAGCCCGACGTCGTCCTTGTCGCGACCGGCTCGGAAGTGCATATCGCCCTGCGGGCGCGTGACCTGCTGGCTGCCGAAGGGTACGAGGCACGCGTGGTGTCCATGCCGTGCCGGGAGTGGTTCCACGCTCAGCCCTCTGCCTATCAGAACGCGGTACTGCCGCCCGCTGTGCGCGCCCGCGTGAGCGTCGAGGCGGCCGTCGGTCAGGGCTGGCGCGACATCGTGGGCGACGCGGGCCACATCGTCAGTCTGGAGCACTTCGGCGCCTCCGCCGACTATCAGCGCCTCTACCGGGAATTCGACATCACGCCGCAGGCTGTGGTTGCCGCAGCCCTCAGCAGCATCCGTGCGGCCTCCGGCCCGGTGAAGCCGGGCGGAGAGTGACCCCAGGGCCTCCTGGACGCCGTGGCCGCGGACTCTCCCGGCTGACGACCACCTGCCGGAGGGCATATCGGCAGAACGTCACCACGTTGTTCACGCTCGGGTCGTCGTGGCCTTCGTCGCGTGTCGACGTATGCCCGGAGAGCCCACCCCCCGAAGGTGCTCGTGCACCATGCGAACCGCCATCGCGCCCTCGCCCACCGCGGAGGCCACCCGCTTGACCGAGCCGCTACGGACGTCGCCGACAGCGAAGAGTCCCGGGAGACCGGTCTCCAGGGCGAGTGGGGCACGGGCGAGGTGGCGCCAGAGGTCCGCGGGGACGTCGACCACGTCCGGTCCCGTGCGGATGAAGCCGTGCGGGTCCAGGTCGACGGCCGCGTCGAGCCAGGAACTGGCGGGGCGCGCGCCGATGAAGACGAACAGGGCGCGCGCTGCCAGCACCTGCCGTTCGCCAGTTCTGTTGTCCTGGACGAGAACGGACTCGACCCGGTCGCTGCCGGTGACTTCCCGGACCTCGGTGTGCATCAGCACATCGATCCGGGGGTGCCGCTCTATCCGGTCGATCAGGTAGCGGGACATGCTGTGGGTGAGGTCGCCGCCCCGTACGAGCAGATGCACCGCGGGCGAATGACGTGCCAGGAACAGCGCGGCCTGGCCGGCGGGGTTGCCGCCGCCTACGACGGCCACGGGGTCCATACGGCAGTTTCTCGCCTCCCAGAGGGTGGCGGCGTAGTGGACCCCGGCTCCTTCGAGCCGTTCGACGCCGGCCGCGGGCAGGCGCCGGTACCGGGCGCCGGTGGCCACCACGACGGTGTGGGCGGAGATCGTGGCACCGTCGGTGAGCGTCACGACGTGGGACCCCTCCCGCTGTTCCAGGACTGCGGCTTCGGCGGGGACGGTGATCCGGGCGCCGAACCGGTCGGCCTGGACGGCGGCGCGTTCGGCGAGTTCGGTGCCGGAGATCCCGCCGGGGAATCCCAGGTAGTTCTCGATCCGGGAGGAGGTTCCGGCCTGACCGCCGGTGGCCACGGCTTCCAGGACGACCGTGGCCAGTCCTTCGGAGGCCCCGTACACGGCCGCGGCCAGACCCGCGGGTCCCGCGCCGACCACCAGCAGATCGCAGACGGCTTCTGTGGGGGTGTCGGAGCGCAGGCCTATCACCCTTACCAGCTCGGCGTCGGTGGGGTTGCGCAGCACCCGGTCGTCATGCCAGACCACCACAGGGGTCTCTTCGGGTGTCACTCCCACACGGCGCAGCAGCACCTCGGCCTCGGTGTCCTTCTCCAGATCGATCCAGCGATGCGGAAGCCGGTTACGGGCGGTGAACTCGAGCAGCCTCCGGGTGTCCGGGGAGAACGCGGAGCCGATGATCCTGAAACCGGTGGCCATCCCGGCCGGCAGTGTCCGGCGCAGAAGGCCGGCGCGCAGGATGAGGTCGCCGAGCGCGGGTTCGCGGATGAGCAGGTCGCGCAGTTCTGCCGAACCGACCGCCAGGACCTCACCTGGGGCACGGACCACTGCGGTGAGGAAGGCGGCCTGACCCTCCAGCAGGCCGAGCTCCCCGAGGAAGCTCCCGGGGCCATGGAGCTGGTAGGTCCTCTCCCGACCGCCATGGCCTTTTACCACGGCCACCGTGCCGCTGAGAACGACGAAGAACTCCTGACTGGGCCTGCCCGCCTGATAGAGCAGTTCGCCTTCGACGGTCGGCCACCGCTGTCCACAGGCGCTCAGCACTTCGATCTGGTCATCCGTCAATTGTGGGTACGCGTCGTACGGAGTGGGCGTTTCAGCGGTCACAGTGCACTTCCCTTGGGGCGGAAATGAGGGTGGGAAAGCTCAGACCATGGCTTCTGGGTCGGGCGGGACGGTCATCGCGGCCTCCAGGTTCGGTCAGGCGGGCCGGGCACTGTCCGTCAGTGCCCGCTCCACCCACTGGCGCAGCACCGGGGCCGACGCGGCGCCGGCCTGGCGGGCGATGGTCCGGCCCCGGTCGAGGATCAGCAGAGTGGGGACGGCCTGGACCTCGAAGCGCCGGGCGAGCGCCGGTGACTTGTCGATGTCGACCTTCACAAGTTTGATCCGGCCGGCCAGGTCGTCGGCGACCTTCTCCAGAGCGGGGCTGACCATCCGGCAGGGGCTGCACCAGGTGGCCCAGAGATCGACGAGGACCGGCAGACCGGCCTGCTCGGCGACGGTTGCGAAGTCGGAATCCCCCGCTTCGGCGATCCAGGGCAGCGGAGCTCGGCAGTTGCCGCACTGGGGGCGGCCCTGTGCGGCGGCGGGGACACGGTTGGTCTTGCCGCAGGTGCCGCAGCGGGCGGTGTGACTGACCGGGGAGGCGCTCATGACGACTCCTTCGGCTCGTCCTGGAGCGTGAAGGTCAGTTCGTCGTCCTGGGCGTCGACCAGGATCGTCACGCCCTCGGTCGCCTCGCCGCTGAGCAGCGCGCGGCCGATCCTGGTCTCGACCTCGTGGGAGATGAAGCGGCGCAGCGGACGGGCGCCGTAGACCGGGTCGTAGCCTTCGGCGGCGATGAGACGGCGGGCCTGTTCGGTGAGGACGAGGGAGATGCGCTGGTCGGCGAGGCGACGGCGCAGCTCGTCGAGGAGCAGGTCGACGATGCGTTCGATCTGCGCCAGGCCGAGCGGGTGGAAGAGGACGATGTCGTCGACACGGTTGAGGAATTCGGGGCGGAAGTGGCTGTTGAGTTCGCCCATCACGAGTTCCCGTACCTCGGGCTTGATCTCGCCGGCGTCGGTGGCGTCCTCGAGCAGGTACGGGGAGCCGAGGTTCGAGGTCATGATGACGACTGTGTTGCGGAAGTCGACGGTTCGACCCTGGGCATCGGTGATCCTGCCGTCGTCCAGGACCTGGAGCAGCGTGTTGAACACGTCGGCGTGGGCCTTCTCGATCTCGTCGAAGAGGACGACGGAGTACGGCTTGCGGCGCACCGCCTCGGTGAGCTGGCCGCCCTCCTCGTAGCCGACATATCCGGGCGGTGCGCCGACGAGGCGGCTCACGGTGTGCCTCTCCTGGTACTCGCTCATGTCGAGGCGGATCATGTTGCTCTCGCTGTCGAAGAGTGCGGCGGCGAGAGTCTTGGCCAGCTCGGTCTTTCCGACACCCGTGGGGCCCAGGAAGATGAACGAGCCGATCGGCCGGCGTGGGTCGCGCACTCCGGAGCGGGCCCGGATCACCGCGTCGGCGACCAGCTGTACGGCCTCGTCCTGGCCGATGACCCGCTCGCGCAGGATCTCGTCCAGGCGCAGCAGTTTCTGCCGTTCGCCTTCCTGGAGCCGAGTGACGGGGATACCGGTCCACGCGGAGACGATCTCGGCGATCTCCTCGGCGGTGACCACCTCACGCAGCAGCCGTGTCTCGCCCTGCTTGACGGCGAGCCGCTCCTCTTCGGCGGCAAGGCGGCGTTCGAGCTCGCTGATGGTGCCGTAGCGCAGCTGGGCGGCGCGGTTGAGGTCGTAGGCGCGTTCGGCCTCCTCGGCCTCCTGCCGGGCGCGTTCCAGTTCCTGACGCAGTTCCTGGACGCGGCGGATGGCCTGGCGTTCGGCCTCCCACTGGGCATGCTTGGCGTCCGCCTCGCCCCGCAGGTCGGCCAGTTCACGGCGCAGGTCGTCCAGGCGGGCACGGCTTGCCGGGTCGGTCTCCTCGGCCAGGGCCGCCTCCTCGATCTCCAGCCGGGTCACCCGACGGGTGAGTTCGTCCAGTTCGGCCGGCATGGAGTCGATCTCGGTGCGCAGCCGCGCGCACGCCTCGTCGACCAGGTCGATGGCCTTGTCGGGGAGGAAGCGGTCGCTGATGTAGCGGTGGCTGAGGGTGGCGGCGGCGACCAGCGCGCCGTCCTGGATCTTGACGCCGTGGAAGATCTCCAGGCGCTCGCGGATACCCCGCAGGATGGAGATCGCGTCCTCGACGGTCGGCTCGTCCACGAGGACGGTCTGGAAACGGCGTTCCAGGGCGGCATCGGACTCGATGCGCTTGCGGTACTCCTCCAGTGTGGTGGCGCCGATCATGTGCAGTTCGCCGCGGGCCAGCATCGGCTTGAGCATGTTGCCCGCGTCCATGGCACCCTCGGCGGCGCCGGCACCGACGACGGTGTGCAGCTCATCGACGAAGAGCAGGATCGAGCCCTCAGCGCCCTTGACCTCCGCCAGGACGGCCTTGAGGCGTTCCTCGAACTCGCCGCGGTACTTGGCTCCGGCCACCAGCGAGCCCATGTCGAGCGAGAACACCGTCTTGTCCCGCAACCCCTCCGGTACGTCACCGCGCACGATCCGCTGGGCCAGACCCTCGACGATGGCGGTCTTGCCGACGCCGGGTTCACCGATCAGGACCGGGTTGTTCTTGGTCTTGCGGCTGAGGATCTGGATCACCCGCCGGATCTCTGCGTCCCGGCCGATCACCGGGTCGAGCCGACCGGTGCGGGCCTCCACCACCAGGTCCCGGCCGTACTTCTCCAGAGCCTCGTAGGCGGCTTCCGGGTTGGCGGAGGTGACCCTCTGATTGCCACGCACCAGGGTGAGGGCGGCGAGAAAGGTGTCCTTGGTGATGCCCTGTTCGGTGAGTCGTCGGCCGGCGGCAGTGGCCGAGCCCTCGTCCACCAGAGCCATGACCAGGTGCTCGGTCGAGACGTATTCGTCCTTGAGGCGTTTGGCCTCCTGCTCCGCCGTGTCGAGCAATCGGGCGAGGCGCTGGGTGACCATCACCTGGCCGGGGGCGGCGCCCGGTCCGGTGGTGCGCGGGCGCTTGGCGAGATCGCCTTCGACGGCGCCCCGCAGCGCGGCCGGGTCGGCGCCGGCGCCGGCGAGCAGCCGGGTCGTCAGGCCGTCCCGCTGGTCGAGCAACGCCAGCAGCAGATGCTCCCCGTCGACCTCGTTCTGGCCGAGCCGCACTGCCACGCTCTGCGCTTCCTGCAGCGCTTCCTGGGACTTCTGCGTGAGGCGGTTCATGTCCATGACGTTCGCTCCTCGGCGGCTCGTCGGCTGCGCCGCAGCGCCCTCTCCAGATGATCGATACGGTCGAGCAGGTCCAGCACGACCCCGACGGCCGCGTAGTTGAGCGACAGGCCGGTCCGCAGTCGCTGCACGCGGGCGATGGCCGAGGGAGCGGTGGTACGGAACCACAGTCGCCCGTGGGCGTCCCGCTCGGCGTCCAGCAGCCCGAGGGCTACGAAGCGGCGGACCAGGTCGGGCGAGAGGCCGCTGCGTCGGGCGACTCCGGCCAGGGACAGCTCATAGGGAGTGATCCGGCAGATCCGGACCAGGGGATACTGGGCGACGGCACGGCCGTGCGCGGCGTCTTCGGCGGGAGAACGCTGATCGTCACTCATGCCTGCTTCCTCGGGTCGAAGGTCGAGACCCCGGCCAGCTCCTCGAACAACTCGCGTTCGCGCGGGCTCGGCGACGAGGGCACGATCACCTGGATCTCGGCGTAGAGGTCACCGGCGGAGCCCTTGGGGTGGGGCATCCCCTCCCCGCGCAGCCGCAGCCGCCGGCCGGTGGAGGTACCCGGGGGGACGTGGACCTTCGCGGTGCCGCCGGGGCCGGTGACCGGCACGGTCGCCCCCAGGACGGCCTCCCAGGGGGTGACCGGCAGATCGACGTGGATGTCGCGACCGGTGAGCCGGTACCGGGGGTGGGGGGCGATACGGACCACGAGGTAGAGGTCCCCCGCGGCGCCTTGACCACGGCCCCGGCCTCCCTCCCCCGCGAGGCGGATGCGCTGCCCGTCGACGACACCCGCGGGAATGTTCACGTCATAGCTGCGCTCCCCGCCCGGGCCACCCAGGGTGATCTTCCGCCGGCCGCCGCGGTAGGCCTCTTCCACGGTGAGGGTGAGCTCGGCCTCCTGGTCGGCGCCGGGCACCGGCCCTGGCCCGCGGCCCGCCCGGCCGCCGAACACCCCCCCGAAGAGGTCCTCGAAGTCGAAGCCGGCGGTGTCGAAGTCCCCTTCCGTCCAGACCCGGGCGCCTCCGCGGCCCGCACCCCGGCCCCCCTGGAAGGGTCCGCCGCGGTACGCTCCGGCTCCGGCCCCGCGGAAGCCCTGTGCTGCCGCGACCCGCTCGTCGTAGTCCGCCGGGATCTGCCGGAAGTCGGCGCCGAACCGGTCGTACCTGGCCCGGGTATCGGGGTCGGAGAGGACTCCGTACGCCTCGTTGATCTCCTTGAAGCGCTCCTCGGCGGCCGGATCCTTGTTGACATCCGGGTGGTGGCGTCGGGCCAGGGTGCGGAATGCCTGCTGGATCTCGGCCGCGTCGGCGGTCCGGGGGACGCCCAGCACCTCGTAGTAGTCGCGTGCCATGGCGGGTTACTCCTGCTTTCGGCTGACCGCTACCGCCGCCGGTCGCAGTTGGCGGTCGGGGTCGCCGTAGCCGGGGCGCAGCACCTGGACGACGGTTCCCGGGGCGGTGTCCGGGTCCTCGACCACGGAGACCACCTCGTGCAGCACGGGATCGAAGGGGACACCGGTCTCGTCGTGGCGCGGATAGCCGAGTCCCCTCAGCACGTCCAGAGCCTGATCGCGTACCGCCTGAACACCGCGGACGATCGTTTCGGGGTCCGCGTCGGCGTGGGCGAGGGCCAGTTCGAGGTTGTCGACGACCGGGAGCCAGGCGGCCGTGACCCTGGCTCGTTCCGCCTCCAGCTCCCGGGGGCGGTCGCGGGCATACCGCTTGCGGAGGTTGTCCAGATCGGCGAGAGCTCGCCGCCACCGGTCCTCCAGCTCCTCGGCGTCGAGGGCCGACGGATCCTGCGGTGCGGGTGCCTCTTCCTGCGGACGCTCCGTCCGGGCCGCGTCATCGGCGGGAGGTGCCTGGTCATGTTCCGACATCACGCCACCTCAGCCCCGGTCGAACTCGGCGTCGATGACATCGTCGTCGCCACCGGATGGCCCGCCCGAGGCGGACGTCGCGCCCTGGTCCGCGGTCTGTGCCGCCGCGGCGGAGTGGGTGGCCAGTGCGGCGTAGATCTGCTGGAGTTCGGAGCTGAGGGCGCGGGCGCGCTCCACCGGCGCCTCCTCCTTGACGGCGGTACGCGCCTCCTCGATGACCATGTCGGCGCGGGCCCGCTCGTGCTGCGGCGCGGCGTCACCGAGTTCTCCCAGCCGGCGCTCCACCTGGTACGCGGCGGCGTCGAGTTCGTTACGGGCGTCGACGGCCTGGCGCAGCGCCTGGTCGGCGGTGCGGTTGCGCTCGGCCTCCTCGATCATCCGATCGACCTCGGCCTGGTCGAGGTTGGATCCCTCGCTGATCGTGATCGATTGTTCGGCGCCGGTGTCATTGTCCTTGGCGCCGACCTTGAGGATGCCGTTGGCGTCGATGTCGAAGGTGACTTCGATCTGGGTCTCCCCGCGGGGGGCGGGCCTGAGGTTCTCCAGCCTGAAGCGGCCCAGCACCCTGTTGTCGGCGGCCAGTTCGCGTTCACCCTGGAGCACCACGATGTCGACGGCCGGCTGGTTGTCCTCGGCCGTCGAGAAGACCTCGGACCGTCGGGCGGGGATGGTGGTGTTCCGCTCGATGATCTTCGTCATGACGCCGCCCGCGGTCTCCACGCCCAACGAGAGCGGAGTGACGTCCAGCAGGAGGACGTCCTTGACCTCGCCCTTGAGCACCCCGGCCTGAACGGCGGCGCCCAGCGCCACCACCTCGTCCGGATTGACGCTCATGTTGGGGTCCTTGCCGCCGGTCAGGCGCCGTACCAGAGTCTGTACGGCCGGGATACGCGTCGAGCCGCCGACCAGGATGACCTCGTCGATGTCGTTGTCACTGATCTTCGCGTCGCCCATCGCCTGCTTGACCGGGGCCAGGCAGCGCTCCACCAGATCCGCGGTGATCTGGTCGAAGGTGGACCGGCGGACGGTCTCGGTGAGGTGCTTGGGCCCGGAGGCATCCGCCGTGACGAACGGCAGACTCACCTGGGTCTGGGTGACCGAACTCAGTTCGGTCTTCGCCTTCTCGGCCGCCTCGAACAGGCGCTGCAGGGCCTGCGGGTCTTTGCGCAGGTCGATGCCCTCGGTCTTCTGGAACGCGTCCGCCAGATAGTCCACCAGGCGGCGGTCGAAGTCGTCGCCGCCCAGATGGGAGTCGCCTGCCGTGGACCGTACCTCCACCACGCCGTCGCCGACGTCGAGGATGCTGACATCGAAGGTGCCACCGCCGAGGTCGAAGACCAGGACCGTCTCGTGGCCCTTCTTGTCCAGACCGTAGGCCAGGGCTGCGGCGGTCGGCTCGTTGATGATCCGCAGAACCTCCAGACCGGCGATCTTTCCCGCGTCCTTCGTGGCCTGCCGCTGAGCGTCGTTGAAGTAGGCGGGTACGGTGATGACAGCTTCTGTCACCCGCTCTCCGAGTGACTTTCCCGCGTCCTCGGCCAGCTTGCGCAGCACCTGCGCGCTGATCTCCTCCGGCGCGTACTGCTTGCCGTTCACCTCGAAGCGGGCTACCCCGCCCGGTCCCTCGACCACGTCGAAGGAGACCGCCTTGGCCTCCTCGGGGACCTCGTCGAAGCGACGGCCGATGAACCGCTTCGCAGAGGTGATGGTGCCCTTGGGATTGAGGATCGACTGCCGGCGTGCCAGCTGTCCGACCAGCCGCTCGCCGGTGTCGGAGAAGGCGACCACCGAGGGGGTGGTCCTGGCTCCCTCGGCATTCGGGATCACGACGGGCTCGCCGCCCTCCCATGCCGCGATGACCGAGTTGGTGGTGCCGAGGTCGATACCTACTGCCTTGGCCATGGGATTCTCCTCCGTCGCGGCACTGACCGAACGCCGCGGCTGCCGGGATCACCGCCCCGCTCGCGGCCACACATGGGGAAAGGGTGGCGCGGTGGCGCACGCGTTTCCCTGCCCCGGCAGGACCAATCCGGGCAGGCCCGCCCGTCCCGCGAGGTCAGGGCGTGGACAGGGCCAGCTGAGGTGGCCCGGCGCCGGACGGCGTAGCGTGAAAGGCGGAGAGCTGCTGTGTCGAGACACGAATGGATCTCCGATGGATGCTGTCCGCTCCGGATCATCGACGGTGTGTGCGGTGCGCCCGATCCCGCAGCGCTGGGCCGGCCGGCACACGTTCCTCCGTCTCACCACGGCGATGTTCGACGCCGCCGACGAGCGTGAGGTGGTGTGGGCGGCCATGGCGGCGGTCGCCGTCACCGGGCCGTTCGCGGCAGAAGCGGCCTATGCGGCTCACCACGGCGTCGCCCAGCGGTGTCGCCGGTGTTCCGCGGCCGGCTCCGGTCATTCCCGGCCGGGCATCGTGGCGGTGAACGCCACGGCGGCCGAGCCCGCCGTGGCGGACGACGACCCGACGGCCACCGACGGCGTCGACCGGTGGATCGGTGCGCTGGAGGGCCGCAGCGGGCGCTGGGACGACCAGGACGGCCACTGCCTGTGGGCCTTGGCGCTGCGCCACCGCGGGCGATGTCTCGGCTACCTCGTCGTTCGGATACTGGACACCCCCTCGGCCGAGGAGACCGCCGACGCCGGGCTGCTCGCCCGGCAGGCCGCAGCCGCGCTCGCGGGACTGAGCCGGCCATGGGAGAAGCCCGCCCATGCCGAAAGGGAACAGTGGCCGACGGCGGAGGAACCCGGACCGGGGGTCGATCTCAGCGCCACCGTGTCCGCCCTTTCGCACCAGAACGCCTTCCACCGAGCCCTCACCCGTGTCGGGGCCTCCGGCAAGGGTGAGAAGGGGATGCTCCAGGCCCTGCACGATCACACGGGGTTCTCTGCACTGACCGAGGATCCCTTCGGCAATCTGCGGGCGTGGGCAGGCCCCGGCCGCGGCGGACCGCGCCCCGGATCGGCGAACCGGCCCCGGGACGAGCTGCTGCGGCAGGTGCGGCGCCGGCAGGGCGCCGTCCGCGACCGGGACCGCCTGGTCGTCCCCATCGAGGCGGCGGGCGACCTGCTCGGACTGGTCGCCCTGGTGGACCCCGACCGACGTGCGGGGAAGCTGGACACCGCGGCTCTGGAGGAGACGGGCCTGGCCCTCGCCCCCGAGCTCTCCCACGAACGCGCTCTCGCCGAACTCGAGCCGAGGCTGCGCCACGACCTGGTCGACAGACTGATCTCCGGTGAGGCGACCGACGGCGTGTTCGTCCATGCCGCCGCCCTCGGTCACGACCTGCACGGGCCGCACCGCATCGCCGTGCTGCAGTGGGACGGAGCAGCGGAGGAGGTGACGCTGGGCGACGCCGTCGCGCGGGCGGCCGAGCGCCTGGGACTGGATGTGCTCATCGGTGCCCGAGAAACCACCACCGTCCTCCTGATGGCGGGTCCCGATCCCGGGGATGCCTTGTACCGAGCCGTCGCGCAGGACCTCGGCACGGCGACCGGGGCCGTCGGTATCGGCAGCCGCTGCGACCTCTTCACCGAACTGCCGCACTCCTACGACGAGGCCGTCCGTGCTCTCACCGTACGGCGCAGATCTCCGGAACCGCACGGCAGCACCAGCTTCGAGGACATCGGCATCTGCCGCATGATGGGAACCGGGGACGGCGAACGGGAGACCGACCGCTTCGTCAGGGAATGGCTCGGAGCTCTTCTGGAGTACGACGCCCGACACCACACCGACATGGTCACCACGCTCTCGCACTACCTGGAGAGCGGCGGCAGCTACGACACCACAGCCGACGTTCTCCAGATCCACCGAAGCACCGTGCGCTACCGCCTCCGGCGCATCCGCGAGATCACCGACCACGATCTCAGCGATGTCGAGACCCGGCTCAACCTGCACGTTGCCACTCGCATCCGCAACGTTCTGGGCAGACCAGGAACAGCACGAACATCGTCTCGTCAGACATCCCCTTGACCGCCCTCGGGCGGTCGGAGCACCACCCCGCCGTCGCCTGTCGGGGTGGTGCCGCGTCGTGTCCGCTCCGGAGCCCGTCCCACGCCACAGACGCGGCTCCGCCGCCGACGGCGGTCGGGCAGAACGGATTTCCGGTCCATCGGCGAGCTGAAGTCCCTTACCCGGCAGGGCTGGTGTCGGCCGACACCTGGATACGGAAATTCCGCATCCCAACCCACGGGCAGCTCCGAGGCGACGACGATCACGTCTCGGTATGATCGCCTGCTTATGGACGTGAACACAGGAATCGAGTTGATCGCCGTTCCTCCGGGGCGGGTGACGCTGTCGGACCGACGAACGCAGCGGAGCTGGTCGACCGAGCTCGCGCCCTATCGGTTGGCGGCGTTCCCGATCACTCAGGCGCACTATGCGCAGGTCACCGGTCAGCGCCCGAGCAGCGCCCGAGGCGACCGGTTGCCCGTCGAAGGCGTGTCCTGGTGGGACGCGGTCCGATTCTGCAACACCCTCTCCGAGCACGAGGGGTTGGCAGCCGCCTATCGCCTCCGCGCTGACGCCGAGGGCATCGAGTGGGACGCGTCTGCTGACGGGTACCGGCTGCCGACCGAGGCCGAGTGGGAACACGCATGTCGTGCCGGTACGGCCGACGCGCGGTACGGGCAGCTCGACGAGATCGCCTGGCACCGCGGCAACTCCGGTGAGCGGATTCACGACGTGGCCGGCAAGCAGCCCAACGCGTGGGGCATGTACGACATGTTGGGCAACGTATGGGAGTGGTGCTGGGACATCTACGATGCCGAGGTCTACGGCAGCTATCGGGTACTGCGTGGCGGTGGATGGTTTGACGAGCACTGGAGCTGCCGGGCCTCGGTGCGGCGCCGCAGCCACCCGACCTTCCAGATCGACGACGTAGGATTCCGAATCGCGCGTTCCGTGCTGCGCTGACGTGCGTCGTGTGCGGCGACTGCTTCGCCCGCAGGACCGGCAGAGTGGCGCATCGGCGCCCATCCATGGGGCAGACCGCCTGCTGCGCCCGGCCGAGGACGGATCGTCCGGGCGTCCCGCGGTGCCCGCCCAGGAGAGACGCTTCAGCGCCGGCTACGGAAGGTGCGACGCAGGTCGGCGACCTCTCCGGCGCTTCCACCGCGGCAGTCCGGCGCCGAGGGGGCTGCGGCCTGGGGCGGGGAGACCGGCGCACCCCGGAACACTGCAGGGGCAGGCGAGGGCCGCTCGCCCCGGCTTTGTGCGTTATCCCGAACCCGGCAGACAGCTGCCACCCGGAATGCTTCAATGACACTCGTCGGGGCGGTACTTGATCGGCAGGGAGCTGGCGCGGAGATGCGGAAGTCGTACATTGCGGCACACGTCTACATGATTCTGGGAGTGATTTCCGGACTGTTCTACCGGGAGTTCACCAAGGCCCACGATTTTGAGGGCGACACGCAACTGGCAGTCATGCACACCCACTTGCTCGCCCTGGGCATGCTGGTCTTCCTCATCGTCCTTGCCCTCGACAAGCAGTTCCAGCTGTCCGGGACGAAACTCTTCACCGCGTTCTTCTGGTTCTACAACGTGGGCATCGCCATCACCGTCACCATGATGGGCGTCCACGGCATCGAGACAGTGCTCGGCAAGCATGTCCCCGAGGCCGTGCCGGGGATCGCCGGCCTGGGCCACACCCTCCTCACGGTTGGGCTCGTCCTGCTGTTCGTCCTGCTCGGCAAGCGCCTCGGCAAGCCCACCACGACAGGGACCACGGAGCCGGAGCCCGCGAAAACCTCGACCTGAACCGTCGAGGCCGAGGAGACCCTCGTGGAGGCCATCGCGCGCAAGGTACGAGGTGGCGGACGAGACCGGGTGGCGCCTGCGCCACCCGCGGCAATTCCCCGGCAGCACCCCCCTGACCGCCTCAAGGGGAACCAGGTGCCCGGAGAGTTTCTCGGTCCACGACCTGATCACAGGAGCCGCGCAGGACCCACCCGGACGGGTCCCGGAGCACGCAGGCCGATGAAAGCGGCAGAAAGCAGGCGTAGGCTGGCCGAAACGCCTGTACACCGCAAGGGGCGACGGAGGCGGCGCATGACCGACCCTTTCGGCTTCCTCAAGGTTCCCCGCCGGCCCGCCCCGGCACGCCCCGTCGATGAACGGCTGAGCGACTGGGACGAGGTCTACGCGGGCCAGCCACGCCTTCCGCTCGTGTCCGAGCAAGCGGGACGCTGCATGGACTGCGGCATACCGTTCTGCCACCACGGCTGCCCGCTGGGAAACCTCATCCCCGAGTGGAACGCCTACGCGGCACGGGCCGACTGGCGGGCCGCCGCCGAACGACTGCACGCAACGAACAACTTTCCGGAGTTCACCGGGCGGCTGTGCCCGGCGCCGTGCGAGGACGCGTGCGTGCTCACCATCAATGCCGATCCAGTGACGATCAAGAACGTCGAACAGGCGATCGCCGACCAGATCTGGGCGCGCGGGTACGCGACACCGCAACCGCCCGAGCGGCTCAGCGGGAAGACCATCGCCGTCATCGGCTCCGGACCCGCCGGACTGGCGGCAGCGCAGCAGCTCACCCGCATCGGTCACACCGTCGCCGTCTACGAGCGGGCCGACCGCATCGGCGGCTTGCTGCGCTACGGGATCCCCGCATTCAAGATGGAGAAGCACCACCTGAACTGCCGCATCGAGCAGATGCGGGCCGAAGGAACCAAGTTCCGCACGGGTGTGGACGTCGGCGGCGATCTCGACGCCACCGAACTCAGAAGACGTCACGACGCGGTGGTCGTCGCCGTAGGGGCCAGGGGACAACGTGAGCTGCCCGTCCCCGGTCGCGAGCTGGACGGCATTTATCAGGCCATGGACTACCTGACCCTCGCCAACCGGGTCAGGGAGGGCGACTACGTCTCGCCTCCCGTCACCGCCGAGGGCAAGTACGTGGTGATCATCGGCGGCGGGGACACCGGCTCGGACTGTCTCGGCACCGCCCTGCGCCAGGGCGCGAGCTCCGTGGTGCAGCTGGATATCAATCCGGAGCCCGGCGAGACCCGGCGGGACACCGAGCCGTGGCCCACGTATCCGAAGGTCTATCGGATCTCCCATGCCCATGAGGAGGCCCGGGGGCGGAAGGGCGCGGATCCAAGAGTCTTCGCCTCCGCCACCCTCCGTTTCGAAGGGGACAAGGCCGGCCACGTGCGCGGACTGCGCCTGGCGAAGGTGGAACCCATGGTCAGAAGGCCGCAGCCGGGCACCGAGCATCTGATGGCAGCGGATCTGGTCCTGCTCGCCCTCGGCTTCTACGGTCCCGAACGGGGCACCGGTCTCATGAAGCAGCTCGGGCTCACCCTGGACGACCGGGGGAACTTCGCCCGGGATGCCGCTTTCGCTGCCGAGACGGTCGAGCGGACGGTTCGCACCAGGACGGACGGGGTCTTCATCGCCGGTGACGCGGGACGTGGCCAGTCCCTCGTGGTGTGGGCCATCGCGGAGGGCCGGTCCGTCGCGGCCGCGACGGACCGGTTCCTGAGTGGCTCCACCGTGCTGCCTGCCCCCATCGCGCCAGGGGACCGGCCGCTGGCGGCGTGAGCACCCCTGGCGTGGCCGTGCCCGTCGGGACGGAACGTGGCTCGGGGCCGGCCGGAACGCCTCGATGGTCCGACCGGCCCGGCCCGGCACGCGCATGCAGCCGGTCGTTGTCCGCGGTCCGTCCGCTCCCCGGTCCCGGCCCCGCTACGAGCCGCGGCGCACCCGTGCGGCTTTGCGGGCCTCGGCCATCTTGCGGGCCTCGCCTCCGCGGCGGGACCCGCCACCGGCGCGCCCGGAATCACCCCGGGCCGTGCCCATGCCACGGAACGGGGCGTGGCCGCCGGCGGGGCGCGCCGCGGCCGGACCGCCGTCAAGAGGAAGGCCGGACGGGACACGGGCACCGGTGATCCGGCTCAGTTCCGCCTCACCCGAGCGCACCTTGGTGATCTTCGGCGTAATACCGGCGTCGGCCATCAGCCGGCTCATGTCGCGGCGCTGGTTCGAGAGGACCAGGGTGACGACGCTGCCGGATTCACCGGCACGGGCGGTGCGCCCGGCACGGTGCAGATAATCCTTGTGGTCGCTGGGCGGATCGACGTTGACCACCAGGTCGAGGTCGTCCACGTGCAGGCCCCGGGCCGCGACATTGGTGGCCACCAGTGCGGTGACCTGACCGTTCTTGAACTGTGCGAGGGTACGTGTGCGCTGGGGCTGGGACTTGCCGCTGTGCAGCGCGGCGGCGCGGACACCGCTGGCCCGCAGGTGCTTGGTCAACTGGTCGACCGCGTGCTTGGTGTCAAGGAACAGGAGCACCCGTCCGTCCCGGGCCGCGATCTCGGTCGTGACGGCGTACCGGTCGGCGCCGTGGACGGTCAGTACATGGTGTTCCATCGTCGTGACCGCCCCTGCCGACGGGTCGACCGAGTGGACCACCGGGTCGTGGAGGTAGCGGCGGACCAGGAGGTCGACGTCCCGGTCCAAGGTGGCCGAGAACAGCATCCGCTGGCCGTCGGGGTGCACCTGGTCGAGCAGTTCGGTGACCTGGGGCAGGAAGCCCATGTCACACATCTGGTCGGCCTCGTCCAGGACGGTGATGCGCACCCGGTCCAGGCGACAGTCCTTGCGCTCGATGAGGTCGTGCAGGCGTCCGGGCGTCGCAACGACGACTTCGGCCCCGGCCCGCAGTTCGCCGGCCTGCCTGCCGATCGAAATGCCGCCGACCACCGTGACCATCCGCAGCTTCAGCTCCCGGGCGTACGGCGTGAGCGCCTCGCCGACCTGCTGGGCCAGCTCCCGGGTCGGTACGAGGATCAGCCCGAGCGGCCGTTTCGGCTCCGCGCGCCGGCCTGCGATCCGCGTGAGCAGCGCCAGACCGAAAGCGAGGGTCTTGCCCGACCCGGTGCGGCCCCGGCCCAGGACGTCCCGGCCCGCGAGGGAATTGGGCAGTGTGGCCGCCTGGATCGGGAACGGATGGTTCACGCCGAGGCCGGTGAGCGTCTTCAGCAAGGCGGGCGGAAGATCCAGGTCGGCGAACGACGCGGCCGCCGGCAGCGCCGGGGTGATCGTCTCCGGCAGGGCGAACTCGTCCTGCGTGGTGTCCGTGCGAGCTGGGTGCTTCATGACGAGCCTTCCTCGATGTGCGGCACGTATCGAGGAATTCCCGGCAGGCGGAGAAGCCGGCAAACCGCAAGAACGGGCGAATGAAGATGATGGGATCCGACCAACGGTAGCAGCCCAGGCCCACCGGGAGCGCGCCACCTCGATCAGCCGTCGACGGACCGGCGCGGCGTGGGGATGACGACGGATCCGGGCCGTTGCACCGGCCGGGCACTCTCGCGCGCCCCGGCCGCCCGCTCGACGCCGCCGCACAGGGCCTCGGCGTGCGGCGCGCCCGGGAAGACGATCACCGCGTCGATCGTATGCGGCGTCTCGCGAGTCTTCACCGACTTCCACTACGTACGGGAGACAGCGGGAGCCGACGGCCGCGACCACGCCCTCGTCTTCAAAGCGAAGGTTGGCGACCGGGAGATCAACGGCTGCGATTTCCCGCATGCCGACGAGGACGGCAAGATCGACGACTTCATGGTGATGGTTCGCCCCATGTCGGCCGCGCAGGCACTGGCGGCGGCCATGGGCGCCGAGTACAGGTGGGACCCCGCTCAGCCGTTGATCTCCACGCGCGCCGCATGTCCGCCGATGGTGATCTTGCAAGGCCTGGCGCGCTCGGCGATCGGGATACGCAGGGTTTCCTTCCTCGCCGCGCAGCGGCGCTGGAGGCCATCGGCGCAGCCGTACGCGGCGCCCGCACCGCCGACGAGGCACCGCGCGGTTGCGGCACAGAGCCCGACCAGGCCATGGCCTCACTCCTGCTGCTGCGCGAGGTACGCGAGCAGCTTGCGGGCGGGCCGCCCGCGTCAGCCGCTGGCGGGCGAGGTGCCCAGGAAGCCGGACAGGGCGTCCAGCAGCCGGTCGACGTCCTCGGCACTGTTGTAGGGGGCCAGACCGATCCGCAGTCCGCCCTCGTCGCCCAGTCCGAGCCTGCGGGATGCCTCCAGCGCGTAGAACGAGCCGGCCGGAGCGTCGATACCTCGCTCCGCCAGATATCGCGAGGCGACGGTGGCGCTTCGGTCCGCCAGGGTGAGCAGCAGAGTCGGCGTGCGGTGGGCGGCCCGGGAGTGCACGGTGACACCACCGAGGGCGGCCAGTCCTTGCTCGATACGGGCCCGCAGGGCGTCCTCGTGGGTCTCGATCGCCTCGAAGGCGGCGCGCAGTCGTTCCCGGCGGGTGCCGTCGGTGCAGGGGGCCAGTCCGGCGAGGAAGTCCACCGCCGCGCGGGCACCGGCGAGCAATTCGTAGGGCAGCGTGCCCAGTTCGAAGCGCTCGGGAACCGCGTCGGTGGAGGGCAGGAGCTTGTCCGGGTGCAGCGTCTCCAGCAGCTCGGGGCGGCTCGCCAGCACGCCGAGGTGCGGGCCGAGGAATTTGTACGGCGAGCAGACCAGGAAGTCCGCGCCGAGGCCGGGCAGGTCGACAGCGGCGTGCGAGGCGTAGTGCACCGCGTCCACATGCAGCAGTGCTCCGGCCTGGTGTACGAGGTCGGCGACGGCCGGGATGTCGGGGCGGGTGCCGATCAGGTTGGATGCTGCGGTGATGGCGACCAAGCGGGTGCGCGCGGAGAGCACCTGTGCGATGTCGTCGGTCGTCAACTCACCGGTGGCCGGGTCGAAGTCTGCCCAGCGGACGGCGGCGCCCACAGTCTCGGCCGCCTGGATCCAAGGGCGGATATTGGAGTCGTGGTCGAGCCGGCTGACGACCACTTCGTCGCCGGGGCCCCAGTTCTTGGCGAGGGTGCGCGACAGGTCGTAGGCGAGCTGAGTGGAGCTGCGGCCGAAGACGATGCCCCGCGGATCGGCGCCCAGCAGGTCGGCCAGCGCGCGGCGGGCGCCGGTCACGACAGCCTCCGCGTTGCGCTCGCCCTCGGTGGTGAGGCCCCGGTTCGCCAGCGGGTTGGCCAGTGCGTCCGCGATGGCGTCGATCACCGGTTGAGGTGTCTGGGTGCCGCCGGGGGCATCGAAGCGGGCGGAGCCCGACTTCAGGGCGGGGAACTGGGCGCGGACGGCGTCGGCATCGAAGCTCATGCGTACTCCTGTAGGCGAGATGACGAGGTGAGCGCCACGGTACGGGGAGCGGGAGCACGGCTGCCGGTGCGGGGGTGGGCATCGGACCGTCCAGGCCGGACCGGACGCCCCGGGGCGTGAGGGAACCCGCCCGCCCACAACGGACCGGCCCCCTGGAGGGCCGTGGCTGAGCGGGAAACGAAAGCGGGAACCCGGTGCATCCACAACCGTTCGGGATGCGCCCAGTACGCAACAGTGGGTACAAGACTCACTTACGCACACTGGTGAGGAGCGGTACGGCGCATCGTGATCCGCTCAGACGGGCGGCGCCACGGTCGGAGCGGTCCGCAGATGGTCGACGCCCGAACGCACCGCCCATACGAACACGATGAGCGCGACGGCGCCCACCGTGACGGAGTCGTACGGTGCCGGCAAGCGCCCGGAGCCGCCGAAGGTGCCGAGCCAGGACAGCAGGGTCAGCACGGCCAGATAGCAGACCAGCCAGGCACCCTGCCGCAGTTCATGACGCGGCAGAAGTCCCTCGGTGTCGCGCCGCTGCACCAGGAACAGCGGGACACCGACCAGGACGAGCGGCAGCGCGAGCCGCAGGTCGTGCCAGCCCGACCAGAAGATGAACTCGCCGGCCACGACGAAACTGACCGGTGCGATCCAGCGCACCCCGGGCGCCTGGCCCTCCGTCCGTGGCACCCCCTGCTCCCGGTCGTGTGCCCGGAACACCGCGACGGCGACCGCCGAGGCCGCGTAGATGAGCAGATACATGTCCCCCATCACGCTCACGATGTCCTGCCAGCCGCCGAACGGCAGCAGGAAAACGATGATGACCGCGAGGTTCAGGACGAGCGCCCGGTGCGCCATGCCGGACCGGGCATCGATCCGCATGAAGAAGCGCGGCAGCAGGCCGTTCTTGGCCAGGGCATACGTATGCCGGGCGTCGATCGCCACCCCCACGTAGGCCGAGCCACCCGGGGAGATCACCGCGTCGGCGTAGAGCAGCGTGGCCAGCCAGTGCAGATTGAGCACCAGGGCGAGCTGCCCGAACGGTGATTCGAAGTTGACGCCCTGCCAGCCGTGGGTCAGCAGGGACTCGGGCACCGTGAACAGGAAGGCGAGTTGGAGTGCGAGGTAGACCAGCACGGCAAGACCGATCCCGGTGAGCACGGCGGCCGGCACGTTACGGCGCGGATTGCGGGCCTCACCCGAGAAGTCGAGCGGGGCCTGGAAGCCGTTGACGGAGTAGACGATGCCACCACCGGCGAGAGCGGTCAGGGATGCCGCGTAGCCGTACGGTGCGAAGCCGCCGTGGTCGGTGAGGCGACCGGAGTGCGTGCCCGACAGGAACAGCGCGATGACCGTGACGACGGGGACCACGACTTTGAACACCGACACCAGGTTGTTCAGCCGCGCGAACATCCGCACGGCGAACCAGTTGAGCGCCGTCAGCAGAACGCTGAGCCCGACCGCCACGCCGAGGCCGGAGACGCTCAGTCTGCCGCCGCTGTGGAGCCCCGGCAGGTAGTGCGCGGCGTACTGCATGATCGCGCTGATCTCCGCCGCGGTACCGCCGACCGAAAGCAGCACGGACCATCCGATCACTGTGCCGACCAGTCGCCCGCTCGCGTACAGAGGCCAGCGTACGGTGCCGCCGCCCTCCGGACGGGTGGCCCCGAGCTCCACCATGACCAGGGCCAGCAGGGCACACAGCGCACCCGCCGCAATCCAGGACAGCAGAGCGGCGGGTCCCGCGGTCTGGGCGGCGTACATGGCGGCGAACAGCCAGCCGGAGCCGAGGATGTTGGAGAACCCGATCGCGGTCAGGCCCCAGAATCCGAGATCTTTGCGGAGCCTGCGCTCCTCGGCCAGCACCGCCGGGGCGGCGAAGGACTCCGGTGGCGGGCTCTGCGGCACGTGGCACGTCCTCCTCGGACAGTCAAGATCACCAAGTCCCCATCTGGGACACCTTACTGAATTATCGCCAAACGGCAAAAAGGGCACAAAACTGCTTGATCATCATCCCTCGACGCGGAGCTGCTGACGTCCTCGGTGTCGGCGGCGCAGGCGGCGCGGGCGCGCTGAGCTGCCGGACCGCCAGGGCATGAGTGAGGCCCGGCACCCTGTCGCGGTGCCGGGCCTCACTCGTATGAACGCGTATCAGAAGAAGACCCCGCAGCGCAGCAGGACGTTCGCGTAAGGCCGCGCCTCCCCGGTGCGTACGACCAACCGCGCCCCCGCCGACAGCGCCTTGAGCTCGTCGTGCGGAACCAGCCGCAGATCCGGCAGGCATCCTGCCAGCAGCCGGGCGGCCGCCGGATTCGCCTCCCGCACCTCGCGCGCGGCCGTGGCGCCCTCGATCACCAGCTCGTCCAACAGCCCTTCGAGCACATCGGCGAACGAAGGTATTCCGGCGCGGAAGGCCAGATCGACGACCCGCGGACCGGCCGGGACGGGCATGCCCGCGTCACAGACGAGGACCCCGTCGCCATGGCCCAGCTCGGCCAGCGCCCCGGCCAGATGACGGTTGAGGATTCCGGCCTTCTTCACAGCGCGGAGACCTCCTCGGCGGTCGGGAAGGACGCCTGCGCGCCTTCCCTGGTGACAGCTGCGGCGCCCACCCGCACGGCGAAGGCGGCAGCCGTCGCGAGGTCCTCGCCCACGCTCAGCCGCCAGGCAAGGGCGGCGGTGAAGGCGTCACCGGCACCGGTGGTGTCCACGGCCTCCACCCGGAGGCCCGGGATCCGCACCACGACGTCCGTACGGCCGTCGGCGATCAGCGCGCCGTCCGCGCCCAGCGTGATCACCACCGACTGCGGGCCGAGGGCGAGGAGTGCCCGAGCCCAGTCCTCGGGGCCGGGCCCCGCGGAAGCGCCGAGCACGAACCGGGCCTCGTGCTCGTTGACGACCAGCGGGTCGCAGGCGGCGAGTACGTCGTCGGGCAGCGGCGCGGGCGGAGACGGGTTCAGAACGAACCGGGCACCGGGTGGCCGGGTTCGTACCACCTCGGCCACGGTCTCCAGGGGAATCTCCAGCTGTGCCGAGACGACCCGGGCGCCGGCGAGCAGGTCCGCTGCGGCGCGGATGTCGTCGGGGGTCAGCCGGGCGTTGGCCCCCGGCGAGACCACGATGCTGTTGTCACCCGACGGATCCACCGTGATCAGCGCGACCCCGGTGGGCGCCCCGCCCACGCGGACACCACCGGTGTCCACGCCGGCCTCGCGCTGCGATTCCAGCAGCAGCCTCCCATGGGCGTCGTCGCCCACCCGGGCCAGCAGAGCGGTCCTGGCACCGAGGCGGGCTGCGGCTACGGCCTGGTTGCCTCCCTTGCCGCCCGGATGGACGGCAAGGTCGGAACCGAGCACGGTCTCGCCCGGCGCGGGGCGCCGCTCGACGCCGATCACCAGGTCGGCGTTGGCCGACCCCACGACCAGCAGGTCGTAGTCGTGCATCGCTGTCCTTCTTTCACTGGGATCCAACGGTGGCTGGTCAGGAGAAGTCGGCGACGTTCTTCTCCGTCACGACCTTCACGGGCACCTTGACCATGCTGTCGACCTTCTTGCCGCGCGCGGCCTCGACCGTGTTCTGCACGGCGATCTTCCCCAGCTCCTTCGGCTGCTGGGCCACCGAGGCGTACAGCGTGCCCGTCCCGACCGCCTTCAGACCGTCGGGGGTGCCGTCGAATCCGACGACGTCGACGGACGTGCCGGCCTTGCTGCCGAGCGCCTTGACCGCGCCGAGCGCCATCTCGTCGTTCTCGGCAAAGACGCCGGTGACTCCCGGGTGGGACTGCAGCAGGTTGGTCATGACGTCCAGCGCGGGTCAGCCCCCCGCACGGAGAGCAGCACATCGCCGGTCTCCGGGCGTTCACGCGGGTACTGCTGATCGATGCTGCGCCCGACCATGAGTCGCACGAGCTCGTCCTCGGGTGTCGAGGCGGGCACCTGGTCGATGCTGCGGCCGTCGCGCAGAACGGTCCGCCCGCCCCGCGAGACCCCCATGCCGGTCATTCCCCGGGTGATGCCGGAGGGATGGCTCCCGACAAGGTACTGCCCGACGACGTATTGGCTGAGCAACGCACCGTACAGCTCGTCCGTCGGGCGGGTGTGCCAGGCGGCGAGCGCGAGTTGCACAGCCGTGGCGGGTTCCTGACCGTTGCGAAGCTCCACCGTCCGGGCCAGCACCTGGGATGCCTGGGCGCGCAGTTGGGACTGGATGTCGCGGTTGGTCTTCAACGCGGCCACCACACCGGAGGCCGCTACCAGCAGGAGGAACACCAGGAGCGCCACCGCGCCCTGCCTCAGGCGCACGCGGTACCTGGCGCGGGCGATGCTCGCCTCGATGAAGTGGAACGGGCCGCGGGCAGGCGGGAGCGCGTCAGGGCTGGAGGCTGCTGACGACATTCGCCGTGGCCGTCAGTCCCTCCTGGATCGTCGGCCCCATGCTCGTACCCGCAAGGAAGAATCCGAGCATCCCGCAGACGATCGCATGCGAGGGTTTCAGCCCGCCATTACGGAGAAAGAGCACCGCAAGCATCAGCAGAAGCAGCACCAGTGAGATCGAAATGGCCATGGCCAACCTCCTACGCCGCGCCGGAATGCGGCATTCGGCCGCCAGTGTGGCGTAGCGGAGGGACCATCCGGCGGACTGGCATGTCCGCCATCCGGGTGTTGACTGGCTGTCACCACCTCGGGTCGTACGGTCCGTCAGATGCCGCCTCGGACACCTGTGTCCTGCGCGCGGAGGAAGAGCTCCAGCCCGGCCAGGTCGTCCGTGTTGAGGTGGTCGACCCCGGCGGCCAGCAATTCGGACCAGACGGCGTCCCGTTCGGGGCACGCCACGTCGGGCGTGGCCCAGAAGCGCACACGCCGGCCCTCACGATGGGCGGCGGTGACGAGGGCGCGGATCCTGTCCCGTTCGGCGGTGGGGAAGGCGCCCGCGCCCAGCCGGCCGGGGCGTCGTCCGCCCGTCGACTGGCGTTCCCCGGCCGGGCCGGGTTCGTCCAGCGCGGATTGGCGCCGCCGCGGCTCTGGTTGTCGCCGCCGGTGCAGCCGCACAGGTTCGGCTGCGCCTCGGCGCTGCCACCGGGAAGAGACGACCAGGAACCGCCCGCCGGGAACGGCGTAGGGGCGGGACTGCCAGGAAGACCCACCCCATGTCCCTTTGTTCGCGAGGCAGTTGCTCTACGGTGCGGGCAGCTCCATCAGCTCGGCGATGGCCTCACGGTGGCGGCCCGCCGTGCCGTACGCGATCGAGTCGGCCTTGGCCCGCTTCAGATACAGATGCGCGGGGTGCTCCCACGTCATGCCGATGCCTCCGTGCAACTGGATGCACTCCTCCGCCGCACGGACCGCGACCCCGGAGCAGTACGCCTGCGCCACGGCCACCGCGAGCGGCGTGTCGGGGCTGCCGGACGCCAGGGCGTCCGCTGCGTTGCGCGCGGCGGCGCGGGCCGAGACGACCTGGAGCCAGAGCTGCGCCATCCGGTGCTTGAGCGCCTGGAACGAGCCGACGGGCCGGTTGAACTGGTGCCGCTCGCGGGTGTACCGGACCGTCTCGGTCAGGCACCATTCGGCGAGACCGAGCTGCTCGGAGGCGAGCAGTCCGGCACCGGCGAGCAGCCCCCGGCTTACGGCGGGGCGCGCGGCCTCCGCGTCCGCGAGGCGGGTGCCGGTGGCTGCGGTGAGGGTGACGGTGGCGAGCGGGCGGGTCAGATCGAGCGCGACGAGCGGCTCGACGGTGACGCCCGTGGCACCGGCCTCGACGGCGTACAGGCCGTCACTGGTCGGCACGAGCAGCAGATCGGCGGCGGCCGCGTCGGCGACCGCGCTGACGGTCCCGTCCAGGGTGCCGGCCACCGTCACGGTCCAGGCCGTTGCGGAGAACGGCACGGCGAGGGCCGCGACCTTGCGGCCCGCCGCCAGCTCGCCGAGGAGTTCGCCGACCGGTCCGTCCTCGGTCCCCAGTGCGAGGAGTGTCTCGGTGGCGACGACCGCGCTGGTCAGATAGGGGGCGGGGGCGACACTGCGGCCCAGCTCCTCCAGGACCACCGCAGCCTCGCGATGGCTTGCACCCTGACCGCCGAGCTTCTCCGGCACGAGCAGCCCCGCGGCACCGATGTCCGCGCCGAGGACCTTCCAGAGCCGCGGGTCGTACGGCGTGTCGGACTCGATACGGGCGATCACCGTCGGCGCGTCGGCCCAATCGGCGAGCAACGACCGTACGGAGGCCCGCAGATCGTCCTCGGCCTCCGAGTACAGCAGATCGGGCGCCAGGGTCTCTTCGGTCTGTGCTGTCATCGGGACAGGTCCTTCCAGGCGACGTCCTTGTCGTTGCGCGGCTCGGCGGGCAGTCCGAGGACGCGTTCGGCGACGATGTTCAGCAGTACCTCGCTCGTACCGCCCTCGATCGAGTTGCCCTTGGACCGCAGATAGCGGTAGCCCGCATCGCGTCCGGTGAAGTCGACCAGCTCAGGGCGGCGCATGGTCCATTCGTCGTACAACAGCCCCTCCTCGCCGCGGAGTTCGACCTCCATTCCGCTGATCTCCTGGTTGAGACGGGCAAAGGCGAGCTTCATGCCGGAGCCTTCGGGGCCCGGCTGTCCGGCGACGAGTTGCTGGCGCAGCCGCTCACCGGCGAGCCGGGCGACCTCGGCCTCGACCCAGAGGGTGAGCAGGCGCTGGTGGAGATCGTGGGTGCGCAGTTCGGGATGCTCGCGCCAGGTCCTGGCGACGGGGCCGATCATGCCGCCCTCGCGCGGGATGCGGGATCCACCGATCGAGACACGCTCGTTCATCAGGGTGGTCCGGGCGACCTTCCAGCCGTCGCCGACAGGTCCGAGCCGCCTGCTGTCGGGGATGCGTACGCCGGTGAGGAAGACCTCGTTGAACTCGGCCTCGCCGGTGATCTGACGCAGCGGCCGCACCTCGACGCCCGGGTCGGTCATGTCGCAGATGAAGTAGCTGATGCCACGGTGCTTGGGCAGGTCCGGATCGGTGCGGGCGATGAGGATCGCCCAGCGGGCCACATGGGCGCTGGACGTCCAGACCTTCTGCCCGTCGACCACCCAGTCCTCGCCGTCCCGGACGGCGCGGGTGCCGAGCGCCGCCAGGTCGGACCCGGCGCCCGGCTCACTGAAGAGCTGGCACCACACCTCCTCGCCGACCCACAGGGGTCGCAGGAAGCGCTGCTTCTGCTCGTCGGTGCCGAAACCCAGGATGGTGGGGGCCGCCATGCCCAGGCCGATGCCGATGCGGCGCGGGTCGTTGTCGGGGGCTCCCGCGGCAGCGAGTTCGGCGTCGACGACGGGCTGCAGCGAGCGCGGTGCGTCGAGTCCGCCGAGCCCGGCCGGGTAGTGGACCCAGGCGAGTCCGGCGTCGAAGCGGGCCTTGAGGAAGTCGGTCCGGTCGGTGGTGGCCGGGGGGTGGGCGGCGAGCAGTTCACGGGTGAGGCGGCGGAGTTCGGCCGCGTCGACGGTCGTCATCGGGCACCTCCCGGAAGGACGGCGATCCGGCCGGTGCTCGTGCCGTCGGCGACACGCTGAACGGCGGCCGCCGCCCCGTCGAGTGCGACACGCTCGCTGATCAGTGGCTTGATGACGCCCTGCGCCGCGAGCACGGTGAGCTCCTCGTGGCAGGCGCGCACCGCGGCCGGGTCCTTGGTGTTGTACAGACCCCAGTGGAGTCCGACGATCGAGTAGTTCTTGACGAGGGCGTGGTTGAGCGCAGGGGTGGGAATGCCGCCGCTCGCGAATCCGACGACGATCACCCGGCCCTCGAAGGCGATGCACTTGACGGACTTGGCGTACGCGTCGCCGCCCACCGGGTCGTAGACGACATCGGCCCCGCGTCCGCCGGTGAACTCCTTGACCGCTGCGACCATGTCCTCGGTGCGCCGGTCGATGACCAGGTCGCAGCCGAGCTCATGGGCGGTCTTGGCCTTCTCGGGGCCGCCGACGACACCGATGACCTTGACCCCGGCGGCCTTGCCGAGCTGGACGGCCGCACTGCCGACTCCGCCCGCCGCGGCGTGCACGAGAAGAGTCTCGCCCGCCTGGAGGTGCGCCCGGCGGTGCAGTCCGAACCAGCCCGTCTGATAGCCGATGTGCAGGGCAGCCGCCTCGGCGTCGTCCAGGGCCTCCGGGGCCGGCAGGAGCGCCGCCTCGTCCGCGACGGCGTACTCGGCGAAGCCGCCGTTCGGCAGGGCGGGTGTGGCGAGCACCCGGCGCCCGTCCGGCGTCTCACCGCAGATTTCCACGCCGGGGGTGAACGGCAGCGGCGGCCGTACCTGGTACTGGCCGCGGCAGAGCAGCGCGTCGGGGAAGTTGATGTTCGCCGCGAGCACCTCGATGAGCACCTGCCCGTCGCCGGGCGTGGGCCGGTCCGTCTCTTCGAGCCGCATCACCTCGTTCGGCTCGCCGTTCCGGTGCACTCGCCATGCCTGCATGAGGGGCCTCCACAACACTGTCGGCGTTACCACTGCTCCGGGGCATACTAAGCGGTCGCTTGTCTCTCTGGGAACAACCTGTCCCGGACCGTTTCGACCGGACCGGGACATGGCTGCGCGCCCGGCACGCCCCGGGAGGTACGGGGATGCCGGGCGCGCGGCCGGCCGGAGCAGGGCCGGCCGGGGTCATGGGCCTCCGGGACGGTCCCTACCGGTTCAGCCGACCACCAGCTCGGCGATCTGCGGTGCGGCGGACCCGGCGCGCCAGGCGAGACGTACCGCATCGGCCGTCCGGCCTGCCGGATTCACCCTGGTGTAGGGACCGTCGAGCGCACCGACGGTCCTCCAGGTCCCGTCGGTGCCCCGCAGCTGGATGTCGGCGAGGGCGTCCGACCCGGCCGGCTGCAGGACGGTGACGGACCCGACGGAGCGCGCGGAGCCGAGCCCCAGCCCCAGCGCCTCGCCGGCCTCGGGCGCGCGCCGCCCGCTAGACGGTGCCGAGGTCGCCGTCGGCCGCCGAACGCAGGGCGGATCCGGCGGCGGCGGGTGGTCCGCCATCACCCGCCCTCCACCTGAAGGGAGTCAGGGCCTTCCGTCCGGATCATGCTGAATCGGGGCCGAACACCCCAGAGGACAGCCCTGCTCACCGTCATGGCGAGCAGCTCGGCGACGTTCTGCGACTCCGCGGCTACGAAACCCTCGCATCGGCAGGTCCCGCACCGGCCTCCGGCGAGGTGGGCCGAGAACCGCCCGGTCGCATGGCCACGCGGCTCAGGAAGCGCGCCAGCCGCTCCAACGCAGCACCGAGACTTCGACCATCGGTCCGCCGGGAGGGCGGTCGGCGTACTGCCGGTATTTCGCCGTGAGCAGGCCGACGCGGCGGTCGGCCTCGGGGGAGCGGTCCGGCGGAGGGAGTACGCGGGCCTCACCGTCGGCCCGCACCCACCACAGCCGTTCCCAGTCCTCCTCGTAGTGGTCGGCGAGCAGGCAGACCGAGGGGTTGGCGGCGATGTTGGCCAGGCGTTTCAGCCGCATCGTCCGCTTCGGTTTGTGGTCCACGACCAGCATCACCGTGTCGCCGTCCAGGGCGAACACCACCGGCACCAGGTGCGGGCGAGAGTCCGTGTCGGTCGTCGCAAGGTGGGCGATGCGGGCCGCGGCGAACCGCTCACGCGCCTCAGCGCTTGTCAGAGTAGGCATCGCACCGTTCCTAACCAGTGTGCGTGAATGGGTCTGGTACCCACTGTTGCGTACTGGGCGCATCCCGAACGGTTGTGGATGCACTGGGTTCCCGCTTTCGCTTCCCGCTCGGCGACGGCCCTCCAGGGGGCCGGTCCGTTGCGGGTGGGCGGGCCTGCGAGTGGCGAACGCGTCGGCAACCTCGCCCCGTCCCGCCCGCCCGCCCGGCCGGGCGGGACGGGGCGGGCGACAGCCGTCTGTCGTTCCGTACGTCACACTGGAATCGGTGAATACCCCCTGGGGTATAAGTGCTAATCTTGATGAGAGATACCCCCCGGGGTAAACTGTACCGAAGGAGTCATGCCGTGTTCTTCGTCGACACCCTGGAGACCGCCAGCCTCGGCAACCGCAGCTATCTGGCGGGCGGCCGGCACTCCGCGCTGGTGGTGGACCCGCCTCGCGACATCGACCGGGTCATCGCCGCGGCGGCACGGCGCGGCGTGCGGATCGCCCTGGTCGTGGAGACACATCTGCACAACGACTACGTGACGGGCGGCCTGGAGCTGGCGCGTGTCACCGGGGCCCAGTATCTGGTGCCCGCCGCCGCACTGGTCTCCTTCGACCGGGTTCCGGTCGCCGACGGGGACACCGCCCCGGTCGACGAGGGGCTGACGCTGTGCGCGATGGCCACCCCCGGGCACACCCCGCACCACACCTCGTACGTACTGGAGGAGGACGGGCGCGCGGTGGCCGCCTTCACCGGCGGTTCGCTGCTGATCGGCAGCGTGGGCCGGCCCGACCTGGTGGAGCCCCGGCTGACCGCAGCGCTGGCCCGTGCCCAGCACGCTTCCGCGCACCGGCTCGCCGACGAGCTCGACGACGCCGTTCCCGTACTGCCGACCCACGGCTTCGGCAGCTTCTGTTCCTCCGCACAGGCCGACGGGAGCACCACGACGATCGGCGCCGAGCGGGCCCGTAACGACGCGCTCGTCAAGGATGTGGACACGTTCGTCGCCGAGCTGCTCGCCGGACTGGACGACGTCCCCGCCTACTACGCGCACATGGGCCCGGCCAACGCCGCGGGTCCCGATCCGGTCGATCTGACCCCGCCCGCCCCGGCGGACGCCGAGCAGATCGCGCGACGGCTGGCCGCAGGTGAGTGGGTGGTGGATCTGCGCAGCCGGGTGGCGTTCGCCGAGGGGCATGTCGCCGGTTCGTTCAACTTCGAGGGCGAGGGGCAGCTCGCCACGTATCTCGCCTGGCTGATCCCGTGGGGCAGGCCCGTCACCCTGCTGGCGAGCAGCGCCGCCGACGTCGCGCACGCCCAGCGCGAGCTGACCCGGGTCGGCCTCAGCCGCCCGGTGGCTGCTGCTACCGGTGACCCGCGGTCCTGGGTCCGCACGGCGGAAGAGCTGCGCTCGTTCCGCAGGTCGGACTTCGCGGGGCTGGCCGCGGCACGCGAGCGCGGCGAGCAGCCGGTGGTTCTCGATGTCCGCAGGGACGCCGAGCGCCGCACCGGTGCGGTAGCAGGGTCGGTGCACATCCCGGTGCACGAGCTGCCCAAGCGGCTGGCCGAGGTGCCGGGCGGAGTGGTGTGGGTGCACTGCGCAGGCGGGATGCGGGCGGCGATCGCGGCGTCGCTGCTGGACGCCGCCGGGCGCGAGGTCGTGGCAGTCGACGACGGGTTCGGCGCGGCTGAGGCCGCCGGCCTGACGCTCGCGGATCCGGCAGCCGGTGCCCCGGACGGGACGACCGGCACCGCACCGGCCACCGCCTGACCGTCGGACTCCCGTCCCGTACTTCTGGAGCACTTCCCCATGTCTTCCCTGATGTCCTTCTTCGGGCGCGGCCCCGGCCGTGTCACCCCGGCCGAGGCCCTCCGCCGGACCGCCGATGGTGCGGCGGTTCTGGTCGACGTACGCGAAACCTCCGAGTGGAAGGCCGGACACGCCCCGGGCGCCGTCCATCTGCCGCTCTCCCGGCTGGCGGCCGGGCAGTCGCTGCCCGCTTCGGCGGCGGGCCGCCCCGTGGTAGTCATCTGCCGTTCCGGCCACCGGTCCCGGCAGGCCGCCCGCATCCTCGCCGGACGCGGCACCGAGGCCGTCGATGTCACCGGCGGCATGACCGCCTGGGCGGCCGAGGGGCTGCCTGTCCGAAACCGTCACGGAGCCGCGGGCACCGTCGCATGAGCACCCTCATCCTGGCCCTGACCGCCGGTGCCGTGGTCGGTCTGGCACTGGGCGGGCTGGGCGGCGGCGGCAGCGTCCTCGCCGTTCCCGCGCTGATCTACCTGCTCGGATTCACCCCGGCCGCGGCCACCACCGCGGCTCTGCTCATCGTCATCGCGACCTCCCTGACCGGGCTGGTCGCGCACGCCAGGGACGGTCACGTCCGCTGGCGGACCGGCGGCCTCTTCGCGGTGGCCGGCATCGTGCCGGCGGCGGTGGCCGGGGCGCTGTCGGTCCGGATTCCGGCGGAGGTACTGACGGCGGCGTTCGCGGTGCTCGCGGTGGTGGCGGCAGTGCGGATGATCCGGCCGCGGGCGCCCGCGCGGTGCGAGGCGGCTTCGGCCAAGCCGAACGCCCCGGGCCCCGCCGACCGTACGGGCGCCGGGCGGGTCGTCCGCGCCGGGGCCGGCCTCGGCGCCGTGACCGGGTTCCTCGGGGTCGGCGGAGGATTTCTCGCTGTGCCCGCGCTGGTCACCGTCCTCGCCGTGCCCATGACGGCGGCGGTCGGCACCAGCCTGCTCGTCATCACGGTGAACTCCACGGCCGCCCTGGCCACCCGCCTCACCACGCTCACCTCGCTGGACTGGGCGGTGATCGCCCCGTTCACGGCGGCGGCGGTCCTCGGTGCGTGGGACGGTAAGCGGCTGGCCACCAAGGTGTCCACAGCCGCGCTCCAGCGGATCTTCGGCGCTGCGCTGCTCGCCGTGGCCCTCTTCATGCTGGTCGATGCCGTGGCCTGAGCCACGGCACCGACCCCGCATCCGGGCTCAGAGCCTGTCGGGTGACCTCTGATCGGGCGGCCACGCCCTGGCACGCATGCTTCCCGCGTTGCCAAAATGCCCTAGTAGCTCCGCTACAAGGCCATCCCAGCGCCTTGGAATCGCACGCACCAGACCGCGTCCGCTTTCCGATCGAAGGTCACCCGACAGGCTCTCAGGCCAGCGAGAGGAAGAGCTTCTCCAGCCGGGCGCGCATCTGGTCCCGGTCGGCCGGTTCTGCACCGTCGTCGGCCATGCAGTGCTGGAGGCCCGTCGCGATGATCGCGAAACCGGCCCGGTCGAGCGCGCGCGAAACGGCTGCCATCTGCGTGATGACGTCCTCGCAGTCCCGGCCCTCCTCGATCATCCTGATGATCGCGGCAAGCTGGCCCTGAGCGCGGCGAAGGCGGTTGAGTACCGACTTCAGTTCGTCGGCCGCCATGTCTATTTCCACACATCCTCCTCCGAATACCCCAAGGGGTATTCTACCTGTCCGGGGTACGCCCCGGCGACGAAAGGAAACATCCCTCGTGACCAGCCCCGCCACCCTCTCCCCCGCCCAGGCCGCAGCCCGGATCACGGAGTTCACCGTCATCGACGTGCGGGCTCCGGGCGAGTACACCTCCGGGCACGTGCCCGGCGCGCTGAACATCCCGCTGGACCGTCTCGAAGAGGCGCTGCCCGCCCTGAAGGCGGCGGCGGCCCGCGGATCCCTGCTCGTGGTGTGCGCCTCCGGCGTGCGTTCCACCCGGGCCTGCGACATTCTCGCCGCGGCGGACATCGACGCCGTCACGCTGTCCGGCGGCACCTCCGCATGGGAGGGCGAGGGCCATGACCTGGACCGTCCCGCCGGCGCCCGGGCCACTTGGCCGATGGAGCGTCAGGTCCGGTTCGCCGCCGGTTCGCTCGTGGTGGCCGGCCTGCTCGCGGGCCGGCGTTTCCCGGCCGCGCGCTGGCTTTCGGCCGGTGTCGGCTCCGGTCTGGTCTTCTCCGCGGTGACCAACACCTGCGGAATGGCCGCCGTCCTGTCGAAGCTGCCGCACAACCGGGCCCCGCGCTCGGCTGCGGACTTCGACGCCACGCTGGACGCCCTGCAGGGCTGAAGCAATCCGGACGTACCCGTACGGCAGGAGCCGGTCACGCCACCCGCGTGACCGGCTTCTGCCGTGGAACAAGCAGGTCAGAGCTCGTCCCGGACAAGGGCGAGCAGCCGGTCCAGCACCCGCGGTCCCCCGGCGCGCAGCCCGTCGTGCTCGAACTCGTTCGTCACCCAGGTGCGCAGTCCGCGAATCGCCGCGGCGGTGCGCAGCGCGTGCTCGGTGTCGACGTACATGTCGTCGTGATAGACGGCCGCGGCCACCGGTACGTCATTGGCGGCGAGCCGCTCGGTGTCGTACAGCTCGGGCCAGTCGGTACGGGTGGCGAGCAGTTCGGCGGTCTCACGGAGCGGGCGCAGGGCCGGGTCCACGTCGAAGTGCCAGGGGTGGATGCTCTCGCCGGTGAAGAGCACGGGCGCGTCGCCGGCCAGGGCGGTGGCGGCGTCGAACTGCGGGAATTCGGCGCGGACCCGCTCGGCGGACCAGCCGGTGGGCTCCTTGCCCTGGCCGTAGATCGCCTCGTGCATCAGGGCGTACAGCGGGTGGCCCGCAAACGAGTTGGCGGTGCGCACGGCCTCCTGGAACGTGTCGGAGAGCTCGGTGCCCAGCGGCGTACGGACAAAGGCGTTCTCCAGCAGGTAGTGCAGCTGATGGCTGCCGCTGTCGCCGCCCAGCATGATGCCGAGAGACTGGAATCCCTCGGGCGTCAGGCGGTGTCCGGCGCTCTCCGGGCGGTGCTCCAGGAGGTACGCGGCGATCTCGCGGGCGCGCTCGACGTCCTGCGGGTAGCGGGCGTAGTGGGCGGCGACCTTCCGCTCGATCCGCGGGTACGCGGCCCGGTACACGTCGTCGGCGTGGGCGTCGAGCGAGGGCAGTCCGCCGGTGATCAGGACGGCCTCGAGCCCCTCGGGGGAAACCGACAGGTAGCGGACCGCGCAGAAGCCGCCGAACGACTGGCCGAGCACGGTCCACGGGGCGCCGCCGGTCAGCTGCGGCCGGATCAGCTCGCAGTCGCGCACGATGTTGTCGGACCGGAAGTGGGCGAGATAGTCGGCCTGCTCACGCGGGCCGCCGCGCAGCGGAAGAGTCTGCCGGTTGGCCGGTGTGGACAGCCCGGTGCCGCGCTGGTCGAGCAGCAGCACCCGGAACTCCTTCACCGCCCGCCCCAGCCAGGCCTCCGTGCCGACGAAACGACGGGCACCGAAGCCGGGTCCGCCCTCCAGGTACACCAGCCACGGCAGCTCGTCGTCGACCCTGCCGCTCGCGACGGCCTCCCGGCCGAAGATCTCGATCTGCTCGCCGCCCGGATCGGCGTGATCGAGCGGGACGGTGAAACTGCGGTCGGTGAGAACGACGCCGGGCTGCCGGTAACTGGTCAAAAGGTGCTCCTGAATCAGACGTATAAGCGACAGTTCAGCACACGCCCGTGACTCGGACAGTCCCGGCCCGTGTGCGACGCGCCCGACGGGCTCCCAGCGTGCAGTCATGATCCGGTTCGAGCCGGTCAGCAAGGTTCACCCGGACGGTACAACCGCGGTCTCGCTGGGAGGCACCGAAGCCGTACATCCATCCACTGCGCACCCTGTCGGACCGGGTGGTGACCGGCTACCGCCCCAATGACCACCGCTGGCACAAGGGTCTGCAGCTCACGGCCTCCCATCTGTCCAGCGCAGGCGACGGGCGGCAAGCGCGAGCGGAGGGGCGAGGAGCAGTCCGACGCACACGGCGAACGCGGTCAGCAGGAGGTGCTGGAGGACGGCGTCCCAGAGAATGTTGCGACGGCTGGTCGTATAGGCACCGCAGAGCCATTCGTTGCGCGCGAGACAGTCGTCGGGGGGCGCGGTCACGAGTTCATTGGAGCGCGGGAGACGGGCACCCGCTCGTCTTGACCGACTGCTCGGGGGGCGGGTGTGCGGGGGCGGAGGGCGGGGGCAGAGGCACGCCCGAAGCGGCGGCCGCCACCACTTCCATCGGGTGACCAGGCGGGTCCGTTGCCTTCCGCCGTTCAGCCTGCCGCCCGCCTCCGCCGGACTTATGATCGCCATCACGCGCCTTCGCGGGCCTGCATGCACACCGACTGCACGCCCCAGCGTTCCCCTGCGTACTACGGGCGCGTTGGAAGTTGTCTGATCACGGGCCACGAGCCCACTGCGAAGCACCGCGCGATGAACGCGCTCTACAGCCTGCAGCACCAGGGGCACACAGTGTCGCCGCAGGCGGACGTCGGCTGGGAGGGATCGGCAGGTACGGGGCCGTCGCACCCGAACCCGTCACCGAACGGGACGCGAAAGCGGGAACCCAGCGCATCCAACACCGTTCAGGACGCGCCCAGTACACAGCAGTGGGTCCAGGACTCACTCATGCGCACTGGATAGGAACGGTTTCCATGGGGATGTGACGAAGCTCCCGGTGGATGAGTTGCCGAGCAACGTCTTCCACCAGGAGCCTCGAGTGCCCGTCCACCCCTCTGCCATCGACCTGCCCAGCTCTGCCCCGGGCGTTCCTGGCATCGGAGTTGACGGCGTATCGGCCGCCGGTCGGGACCCGGTGGCGGCGTCCTTGTCCGACACGACGCCCCTTGCTGGCCCTGGCCGACCTCCCGGAAACCCCGGACCGATTCCGACGGACCGCGGGTTCCAAGTGATGCGGGTGTCGCTGTTACCACGTGTTGTAGCGGTCACCGATCACCCGGAAGCTGCCCACGACGGCATCGTTGGCGAACAAGCCCCCCTCGACCGTGGGGGTCACGACGCCGTGGGTGGCGCCGTGGGGACCGACGGTGGCGACCGGAGAGCCGTTGTCGCAGGTGGACCCGCGGTAGACCTCAACAGTCTTCCAACTGTCGTTGCTGATACTGAAGCTGGTTGAACCCAGTCCGCTGGCCGCGGTGATGCAGCCGTCGGAGGCAGCGGAGTACGTCCGATCGTTGAATTGGATTCTTCCGTCTTCCCCGCGGTCGTAGCCGCGGTCGCGGCCCCCGTAGCCGCGACCCCCGTCATCACGGCCCTCATCGTCGCGGCCCCCGTCATCACGGCCGCCATAGTCGCGGCCTCCGTCATCACGCCCCCCATAGTCGCGGCCTCCGTCATCACGGCCGCCGTCATCACGGCCGCCGTCCCCCTTCCCGTTTCCGCTGTTCCCATCAGGGAGCGTCCCAGCAGGGTCGGTCTTCGGGACGGACGGCACGGACTTCGGGACGGACGGGGCGGCCTTCGGGACGGACGGCACGGACGGGGCGGCCTTCGGGACGGACGGGGCGGCCTGGGTGGATCCGTCGGCCGAGGCATAGGTGATACCGGTGACGGCAAGGACCGATGCGCCTACTACGGCGGCGGTCACGGCGAAGTTGCGCGTGGTCATGTCACTTCTTCCTGTCTCAGAGACGCCGGCCGTGCAGCCGACCTGTGATGAAACGTACTGATGCCCCCATTGGCTGTCATATCGGGCATATCGAAGGTGTGACACCAGGGGGCTGACCGGGCGTACGAACGAGAAGCGGCAGCCCGAGCTGCTACGTCAGTCGGGTCGACGGATCCGCCGGTGGCGAGAGGACGCGGCGAGCCGTAGCGGTCGGAGAGCGGCGCGACAGGGGATTGGGCAGCCCGGCGACACCCACGGATGATCTCTCCACAAGGAGAGCCGACCGCGAGGAGTGCACCGCCCTGCACACCGTGAAGACGGCCCGCAGGGCCTCCGTCGCCCTGGGAGGGGTCGGCACAGACGAAAGGGCTCGACCGGGTCACCCCGGGCAAGCGCCTCAGCCGGTCGTTCATCCTCCCCGTCGGCCCAGCCCGCTGAGAAGTTCGTGCCATTGCTCCTCCGCTTGGGAGCCGGTGAGGTGCGTATAGCGCGGCCCTGCCACCCACTCAAGGAAGAACGTGGTGAAGCCGTCGGCCGCCCTCTCGAAGACGGCCGACTTCCACCATTCGACCCCGGTCTCGGGGAAGTACCAGACCGCGCCCGTCGATCGGTTGACGAAGAACGGTGCGTCGGAGACGACACCGGGGCAGAACCATTCCTCGCGGCCGAGGTTGACCTCGGCCCCGTCGACCGGGTCCGCGTAGAACTGCATGCTGTCGACCGTCGCGGCGTCGAACACGGTGACGTCTCCGCAGATGGCGCCATCGCATACCGCAAGGAACTCATGTTATCGGTTTGGCAGTTCGGCTCCGATTCTCTCGGGCGTAGCCCCGGCGGGCAGCGAATTCAGCATGCTCCACTCATTTCGCGTGGCGGTCATGGAGCGCAATTCCTCTACCACCCGCCGGAGTTCGGCACTCAATCGCGACCGCTTCCGCCGTGCTTATCGACCGCAGCCGCTCGTGACGGGATCCGCTTGCGGCCGGCACCCACCGCTCGCACCCGACCGGTTGACTCCCCATCCGAAGCCAGCTCGCGCGCACCGCGCGCGACAGTGGACTCGGACACCTCCGCGACCCGCGCAACCCGGCGAATGCCACCGTATCCCAGCACCTGGGCATCCGCCCCCAACGTCAGGCGCCGCTGCCGCTCGTCCAGATGGGGCATCAGCCTCGCGAACGCCTCACCGAGTTCCTCGCTCTACGAGATCTAATAATTCAACTGCTCGGCCTTTCCAGGGAGTTCGCAACCCATGATGGTTACCGCAGCCAGCCTCTGTGGACGTAGCACACAGGGGACGACCACGCCTGAGTACGCGTACTCAGGTCGATTGCGTCGCTCGGCCCTGGCGTGGCCTGTCTACGTTTCCCATGATGCAATCCCCTGAATCTAAAGAGGTGTTCATGGTTTGCGATCTGCAGCTGCGCACTGCCACCCCAGAGGATCTTGAGTGGATCCACGAACTGCGTCACAGGGTGTACGCGCAGGAGTTGGGCCAGCATGTGCCTGACCCGTCCGGGCAGCTTCGCGACGGGCTGGACGGTGACAACGTCTACCTGGTCGCGGCGCGAGGCGCGTCCCGAATCGGCTTTGTCAGCCTGACTCCACCCTGGTTGGGGCGATATGGGCTGGAGAAGTACCTGATGCGTGACGAACTGCCGCTGTTGGCCGACGACGACCTGTTCGAAGTGCGCGTCCTCACCGTTGAGCCGAGCTGGCGTGCCACCGCGGCGGCACCGCTGCTGATGTACGCGGCGCTGCGCTGGATCGCCGTCCGGGGCGGCCGGCGCGTGGTGGCGATGGGGCGTAGTGAACTGCTCGACATGTACCTGGCCGCCGGCCTGCGCCCGGTCGGCCGTACTGTTCACAGCGGTGCGGTGACGTTCGAGGTGCTGACCGGCAGCGTTACCGAGCTGACGAGGCTCGCGATGGACCGGTACGGCACCACGCTGGAGCGTCTGCGGTCCGCAGTGGACTGGCGGCTGGACGTGGCGTTTGCACCGCGGCCGGACGGCTGCGAACATGGCGGCGCCTCGTTCACCGCCATCGGCACTGACTTCCGTAACCTGCACCGGCGCCAACGCATCGTCGCGGCCGACGTATTGGACGCCTGGTTCCCGCCGGCCCCTGGGGTGCGGGCGGCGCTCGCGGAAGACCCGGCCTGGGCCGCCCGGACCTCTCCGCCGACCGGCGCCGAGGGCCTGCTGGCGGAAATTGCCACGGTCCGGGCGCTGCCGCCGGAGACGCTAGCGGTCGGCGCCGGTTCATCCGACTTGATCTTCAGGGCGTTCGGTCAGTGGCTGTCCCCGGAGAGCAGAGTGCTTCTTATGGACCCGGGCTACGGCGAGTACGCCCACGTCACGGAGAAGGTGATCGGATGCCGGGTGGACCGGTTCCGGTTGCGCCGCGAGGACGGCTGGCGGATCGATCCGGACCGGCTGTCCGACGCCGTCAGGTCTGGCGGCTACGACCTCGTGGTGGTGGTCAACCCGAACAACCCGACCGGACGCCACGCACCGGTCGCGGAGCTGCGCTCGCTGATCGCCGCCGCGCCTGCCCGCACCCGCTGGTGGATCGACGAGGCGTACCTGGGCTATGTCGGCCTGACCGAATCGCTCGCCGACCTCGCCGCGTCGGACCCGCGGGTGGTCGTCTGCAGTTCGCTGTCCAAGATGTATGCGCTGTCCGGCATGCGGGCCGCGTACCTGGTCGCCGAGCCGGCTACCGCGGCGCTGCTACGCCGATGGACTCCGCCCTGGCCGGTGAGTCTCCCGGCACAGCTGGCCGCAGTCGCTGCCCTGCGCGACCCGGCGTACTACAACGACCGCTGGCTCCGTACCCACGCGCTGCGAAGGCACCTGGCCGCCGAACTGGCCGGGTTGGGCGAGAACGTGATCGTCGAAGAAGCCGTGGCGAACTTCCTCACCGTGAACCTGCCGACCGGCGGGCCAAGTGCCGCGCACGTGGTGAACGAGTGCCGTCGCCACGACGTATATCTGCGCGATCTGTCCCCGCTGTCGTCGCGGTACCAGGGGCGCAGCGTGCGTATCGCGGTCAAGGACACAGTCGAGAACGCCCGCATTGTGGCCGCCTTCCATGCCTCCCTGGACGGGCTGCGCCCGGATCCGGCCTCGCTCGTTCCGACACCTCGGTCCGTTCTCGCCGCCGGATCCGCTCTGTGATCGCTGTGGCCTCTCTGACGCCCTTCCTTGGCGGGGCGCTGGTGCTGAGCGGCATCGCGGTGGCGGTGTCCCGGCGCCGCGAGTTGCTGATCCGGTGGTGCGCCTGGGCGGTGGGAGTGCCACTGGTCGTCGGTGCGTTCTGGTGGGGCCGCCCAGGCGCCGCAGCCGTCGCCATCGCAGCTGGGGTGATTGCGGTGATGGAGTTCGGTGGGCTGATGCGGTTGGGCCGGCCAGACCGGGTAGTGCTGGCCGCAGCGGTGGTAGGCGTGGTGCTGGCCGCCTGGTTGGCGCCAGGGCAGGTGCTCCGAGTGGTTGCCATCGGGGCGCTCGCGGTGGCCGCGGTGCCGCTCCTGGCCGGCGACGCTGATCATGGACTGCGCCGGCTCGGCGTCGGCCTGCTCGGGCTGGCCTGGCTGAGCGTGACAGCCGCGCTGGTGACGCTCGGTGCGGGCGCGCTCGTCCTCTTCGCAGCGGTCTCGATCGCCGACATCGTGGCGTACTTCGCCGGTCCAGCGCTGGGCGGGCCGCGGCTGTCACCTCTGTCACCGGCCAAACGGTGGAGCGGCACCTTTGCCGGGGCTGCAGCCGGCCTCGGCGTACTTGCTGTGCTGTCCGTGCTGAGCTGGCCGATGGCGGTTGCGGTGGCGGTCGGCGGTCCGGCCGGCGACCTTCTCGAGTCCATGGTCAAAAGAGGCGTACAGACGAAGGACGCAGGCCATTGGCTGCCCGGCTCCGGCGGCCTGCTGGACCGGATCGACTCGCTGCTCATCGCGCTGGCAGTCCTGCTTGTCCTGCGCTGACCCTCATCGCCCCCGGCCGGACAGCGGAGAGTGACGAAGGACTGACGCCGAGGCACGCACCTCTGCCAGGAAGGCTGCGCCCACACCGACGAATCTGGCGAGGTCGGCGGACAGCGACGCGTCAGCCGGCGCGGCATCAGCCAAGGAGCGTTGGACCGGCGCACGGCGCTCGTTGATCGTCTTGCGGGTGTCGGTCGCGCAGGCGGCCTGCAACACCCCCACCTGGCCCTCGGGACACCCGCCCCCTCCCCTACTTCGAGCGCCGCACCTTCCTCCTGGAGGTGCTCGCCGGATTCGGCGCGCCCTGCTGCCCCTGCTCGTCCGTCACGGCTCGCAAGCTGCTGGTACGCCGCATGGTGTGTCGAATCGTGTGCCGCACGGTCCGTTGAGCCACAGGCCCGAGTTCTTCCAGAACGTCGGCCAGGGTGGCGAGCTGCTCCAGTGCATCGAGTGCCTGTTCTGCGCCGTCATGGTCGACTCCTTCGTACAGTTCCAGACCGACGAACGACGCCGCCACCGCCCGGGCCAGACCGGCGGGGTCGGTGAAGTCGGCGAGCGCGGTGGAGCCGAGGAGGCGGATCAGAACCTTCTCGATCTCGTCGATCCACAGCTTCAGTCCGGCCGCGGTTGCCGGAGCGAGGCGCGGTTGGGTCTGGGCGCCGGCCAGGAGCTGAGCAAGGAAGGCGACGTGGCCACCCGCCCGCTCCTCGGCATGCAACTCGCGCCCGAACTGGAGGAGTTCGGTGAGAGTGCTGACGGAAGCCAGGCGGTCGCGATAGCGGACCACGCGCTGTTCGGCCCCGTAGCGGCAGGCTGCTGCCAGGAGTTCGTCGACGGAGCCGAAGTGGTAGAAGACCAGAGCCTGGTTGACCCCCGCGGCGGCCGCGACGGTGCGGGCAGAGGTCTTGGCAATACCGTGCTCAGAGAGCGTGTTCAGGGCGCCTTCCATGAGTTTCGTCCGGGTGTCCTGGCCATCGGTCGCCCCAGTCACGCCCGCGCTTCTTCCCGTACGGGGCGCAGGCCCGCGCGGACGCCGTGCCGGCGGGCGTCGACATAATGGGCGCGGAACGTTCCCTCGTATCCGAACAATGGACCGAAGCGCCGGTTGGTCACTGCCACCCGAATACGGAACCGGCCGGTCATGTCGTCGAAGGACTCGCGTACCTCGGCATCGCCTCCGAGGAGTTCTGGGACACGGAGGTCGAACGGCCCCTCTCGGAAACGGTGTTCGCCGGATCGGATCAGAAGAGAGCCGTCGGGCTCGGCGCTCAGCCAGAGATCGCTGGCGAGATGCTGGTGGGTACCGAGATAGTCCAGAACACAGGACCGTTCGGGGCTGTGGATCATAGTGGCGTCGAACCGGCGCGTTCCGCCGGGCAGCGCGAACGTGCGCACGAAGGTGACGGTCTCGCGGCCGAAGGAGTCGGTGTACGGCACGTTCTCTATCGTGAAGGGGATGTGACGGCCGGCCCGGGGAACGAGGACATTGCGCGTGCCGCCGAGGACAAGGAACGGCTTCACGAAGGGCCGGCCGTGCCAGATCCGGCTCATGACACCGCGGCCGATGCATGCCTCCCCGCTCTCCAGGCCGACCGAGAAGCGCCGTCGCAACTGGGGATGCAGCCGGTCGAAGTCCTGGCCCATGGCGAGGCGGAAGATCGACGTCATGGATGCTCCAGACGGGCGAGGAGGGCGGGAGTGGCGGTCCGGGCCGGAGGTCTGCGCAGACAGCGACGCGCCGCGGGTGTGGTGGACAGGGGCGGCAGCAGGAGCGCGGCCATGACTGCGACCAGCGCGGCCCCAGGCCCGAAAGGCAGGAGCGAGAGGACCGCCAGCAGCCGGACGCCGAGCTCGGCGAGCGCGTGCCAGAGCGAGCGGGCAGGGCTGATGCCGCGTTCGCACCAGAGCCGCAGCCGGTCGAAGGACCAGGCGGTGGCCCAGCCCATCAGCGGCCGGAAGACCAGCCGGTCCACGCCGGCCCCGGGGCGACCCCAACGCGTCCTGTAGTCGTAGCCGGTCAGGAAACGGATGCCGTCCGGTGTCGGTACGTAGCGCCAGTAGCCGCTGCCCTCGGCCAGCAGGGAGAGTGGATGGGCCGATGCGAACCGCAGCGCCGAGACCCGATCGCCGTCCGGCCGACGGCGCTCGCCCGCACTGATGCCCGTGCCCGTGACGGTCAGGAAGGGGAGCACCCGGGTCGCGTAGCGGAACCGTTGGGCATCGCTGGGCCCGCCCGGCAGACAGGTGATCTCGGTGAAGCGGAGATCCCACCGCTGGTGCTGCACAGGATTCCGGGTCCGCTCCCAGAGGTCTTCAAGGTCTGCGCGAATGCGCGTCTCGACGTACAGCCCCATACCGCCCCACCCCCTGCTCCGCAGCATTTGAGCGATCGCTCAACCTGCTGTCGCCGCGGACAATAACAGGGAGTTGAGCGATTGCTCAAGCAGGTGGCACCCGCGCATGAGGTGCTCCCCCGCCGGGCTTCGGATCAACGAGGCACGGATGCTCGACCTGGACGACGTCCGGTGGGATCTGGACCGGTTCGGCAAGCTCAATGTCCGGCACGGCAAGGGCTCCCGGCGGCGCGGGCCGAAGCCGCGGCCGGTGCCACTGATCAACGGCGCCGACCGCAACCTGCAGTGGTTCATCGAGGACGTACGGGACCACTTCGACGCCGACCGCACCCGGCCGGGCGCCCCGTTGTTCCCCTCCGAGCGCAAGAACCGGGACGGCTCCTGCGCTCGAGCGACCGCCGACACCTTCCGCCGGTCGCCGGCCGATGTCGCCGCCCAGCACCTCCCCACCTGGGCCGGAAAGCTCACCCCGCACGTGCTGCGGCTGGCTTCGTTCACTTTCAGCGACAGCGTTTGTCGATGGGTTTGAGCAGCAGTTGGCCATCAACCTGCTTGGGAATGTTTCACGAGAAGTGCCGGCAATGCTGTGTCGCCGAGACGGACCGGTCGGTCGGCGTTCGTGAAGGGACTCTGCTGCCCGAGTCCAGTTCACCGCGCTGCGCTGCTTTCGCCCTGGACGGCACCGACCACCGCAGCCACAAAGAGCAAGGCAGCATGATCCGCCGCTACATCATCTGGCGAAACCGCCACGCCGACGACACCCGCCTACGTCAAGTCGTCGCCCGAGCCAACGTGCCCTGACCAGCGACTACCCGAACGACCAGTCCTCAGCCCGCGGTCATGGTTTTGATGAGCGGCGCGTCCCGCGTCAACTCCCGGAACCCGACGCCGTAGTACAGCCCGCGCGCCTGAGGATGCCCCGGCGCACCCAGGCAGGCGACCGTCATATGAGTGGCCCCAGCCGCCCGCGCCAGATGCATCCCGTGCAGAAGCATCGCCCTTGCCAGCCCCAGACGCCGGTAGTCCGGATACGTCCCGACCGGCAGGCCGGGCAGCCATGTCCCTCGATTACGCCAACCACCCGCCGGCCGCGTCCCCAACCTCACGGGTCAGTACATCAAGGCCGGCCACCGGATGGTCTCGGGAAGCTGGTTCCACGGACCGGGCCGGGCCGTCGTGCCGACCACCTTCCTGGCCGCCACCGACACCCACATCGGGGACACCGTCACCCTGGACGGCCACGGCAAGGCGATCCCAGTCCGGATCACCGGCGAGGTCTTCGCCCCCCATGTCTTCGCCCTCGCCACGGACCGACCGGGCTCGGCGTCATGACCAGGCCAGCAGTTCGTCCACCGGCCACGACGTGATGACCCGTTCGGCGAGCACACCGCACTCCTCTGCCCGGGCGCAGCCGAAGATCTGCCAGTCGAGCTGTCCCGGCGCGTGCGCGTCGGTATCGATCGCGAACAGCACACCTGCGTCGACGGCCCGCCGCAGCAGACGCCGCGGCGGATCGAGCCGCTCCGGACGGCTGTTGATCTCCACCGCGGTGCCCGCCTCGGCACACGCGGCGAAGACCTCGTCCGCGTCGAACTCCGACTCCGGGCGTCCCCGGCCGGTGATCAGACGGCCCGTGCAGTGCCCCAGCACATCCGCCTGCGGATGGCGAACGGCCGCGACCAGTCGGCGCGTCATGGCCCGTGCGTCCATCCGCAGCTTGGAGTGCACGGACACGACCACCACGTCGAGCTGTTCCAGCAGTCGGTCCTCCTGGTCGAGGGAGCCGTCCGGAAGGATGTCGCACTCGATGCCGGTGAGCAGCCGAAACGGTGCCCATTGCTCGTTGAGCGCGGCCACGACCTCCAATTGGCGGCGCAGCCGTTCGGGCGACAGTCCGTTCGCCACAGTCAGCCGGGGCGAGTGGTCGGTGAGGACCGCCCACTCGTGCCCCAACTCGATCGCCGTCCGTCCCATCTCCTCGATCGGGCTTCCGCCGTCCGACCAGTCGGAGTGCAGATGGCAGTCGCCACGCAGCAGGGCGAGCAGCGTTTCACCGCCTTCCGCGAGGGGAGCCGCGGCGGCGTCCTCCAGCCGCTGGAGGTAGCCAGGGACTTCCCCGGCCAGCGCTTCACGTACCGCCTGTGCCGTCTTCGGCCCGATGCCCCTGACCGACTCCAGCGACCCCGACGCCACTCCTTCCGCGACCTCGTCGCCCGTCATCGCCCCCACCGCGGCGGCGGCCTTACGGAACGCCTGGACGCGGTACGTGGCAGCCTGATCGCGTTCCAGCAGGAAGGCGATCCGCCGCAGGGCATCGACCGGGTCCACCGGCACCTCATTTCCGGCCCCGGCACGACGGGGCTGCGCCGCTGCTCCCTCCACGTTGGCACAGCCCGGCAGCAGGCGGCATCTCGTGCACGGACGGTGGCCCGAGTCCGAAGTCCGGTGAGGTACGTGTCGTGACTCCTCCACCCTCTGGAGGGGGTGGCTTCTCGCTATGCCGGTTGGGCTTCGCGACGGGCCAGCCCGGCCCGTAGAAAGTTGGTTGCTCCCACGGTGTCCGCGTGCGCCTGGTGGCCGCATGCGACGCAGTGGAACTCCTCCTGTGTGGGCCGGTTCTCCTTGGCGGTGTGCCCGCATTCGGGGCATCGCCGCGAGGTGTTGGGGGGGCCACAGCGATCACTTCCCGTCCGGCGCTTTCAGCCTTGGCGTGCAGGATCGTGAGGAACACCCCCCATCCGGCATCAGCGATCGAGCGGTTCAGCCCGGCCTTGGACGCGGCCCCGTTCGGCAGGAAGCTGCCCGGCCGGTCAGGGTCGGGCTTCGGTGCGGGTGCCCGGCTCATGTTGTGCCGCTTCGCCGGGAGATCGCGCCAGGTCGCTCGCATCATCCGTGCGGACAGCGGCGGCTTCCCGGAAGGCGGCGTCCAGGCCGGCCTCGGCACGGCGTCGTGCGCGCGTGATGTGATCGTTGCCCTCCACTATTCCCGTACTATGTACGAGAATAGTGGATGCTTGGATGGCTTCCACACGAGAGGCAGCGGCGAGGAAAGGAAAACGGAGATCCGTACCCCTGACGGCGGGTCCGGCGCCACGAGCGTCGACCCCCAAGAACTCTGGCTCGGCCCCACCCGGCCCCACAGGGGGCGCAGGCCCACCTTCAGCCGCGAGGCGATCACCGCGGCAGCCGTCGCCCTCGCAGACGCGGAAGGGCTCGACGCAGTCACCATGCGACGGGTCGCGTCACAGGTCGGGGCCGGCGCCATGTCGCTCTACAGCTACGCCCCCGACAAGGAGACGCTGCTGGAACTGATGGTCGACCACGTCAGCGGTGAACTACCGACGGCTGACTCCCCCACCGGCGACTGGCGCACCGACCTCAAGGCCATCGCCCACCTCCAGCGCGCTCACATGCTCCGGCATCCCTGGCTGCCCACCGCCCTGTCGGCCCGCCGGACACCCGGCCCCAACACCCTGGCCTTCCTGGAACGCGCCCTTGCCGCCCTACGGCCCACCGGGCTGGACGGCGCAGCGAAGCTGGAGGTCTTCGCCCGGCTCACCGGATTCGTAGCCGGGCACGTCGCCCACGAGATCGCGCAGGCCGCAGCCGCGGGATCACCCGACCGGGCCGCAGCCGAGGCCCGCTACCTCGCCGCTGTCGCCGCGGACGGCCACCATCCGGAGCTCGCCGAGGCCCTCGCCGCACCCGGACGCCCGCTGGCCCCGGAAGCCACGTTCACCCGGTTCCTCAACCGCCTGGTCGACGGCCTCGACACCGACTGATCCGGAAGCCTGTCGAGAAGGACACGTCGGCCGCAGCGCCGGGCACGTGCGTACGCCCTCGGCTTTAGACCGACCCGCTGAGCGGCGTCGTCGCCTGTGGACACGTGGAGTCAGAACGGGCCGTGGAGCGCGCCGAGCCGCTCTGTGAGCCGCAGGTTCTCGGAGTAATCGACCGGGCAGGCGATCACCGACACCCCGTCACCGGCCAGCGCACGCTGCAGCACCGGCAGTAGCTGATCAGCCGTCTCGATGCGGTAGCCGTCGGCGCCGAAGCTCTCGGCGTAGGCGACGAAGTCCGGATTGGTGAAGCGGGTGTGGCTGTGGCGTTCGAGTTCGAGCTCCATCTTCCAGGTGATCAGGCCGTACTCCTCGTCGACCAGTACGAGGACCACCAGCGGAATGTTTTCGCGAACGGCAGTCTCCAGTTCCTGGGAGTTCATCAGGAAAGAGCCGTCGCCCATCATGGCCAGCACGCGCCGCTCCGGACGGGCGAGTTTCGCGGCGATGGCACCGGGCAGCGCGAAGCCCATGGTGGACAGCCCGTTGGAGACCAGGCAGGTGTCCGGCTGGTACGCCGGATACAGGCGGGCCATCCACATCTTTCCGGCGCCGGTGTCGGCGAGCACGATGTCGTCGCGCCCCAGTGCCGCTCGCACGTCGGCAACCACGCGCTGCGGCACGAGCGGGCATGCGTCGCTCCGTCGTCCGTACTCCAGCTCCTCGTTGAGCAGGGCCCGGATGTATGCACCGGGCCCTGACTCGTAGTCGAGGCTGTCCGGCAGCGCAGCCGCCAGCGCGTCCAGTGCCTGCGAAAGATCGCCCTCGACGCCGACTGTGACCGGATAGTGCGCATCCACCTCGGCGGGAAACCGGTGCAGGTGAACGATGCGCTTGTCACCGTCCGGATTGATCTTCACCGGGTCGAACTCCTGGACTTCGTAGCCGACGCACATGAGGACGTCCGCGGTGTCGAAGCCGAAGTTGGAATAGTCGTGGCGCATAAAGCCGACCGCCCCAAGTGCGTTCGGATGGTCGTCGGGGAAGACGCCCTTCCCGTGGAAGGTGGTCGCCACAGGCACGTTCAGCCGCTCGACAAAACGCATGAGAGCCTTGGATGCCTTGCCCCTCGCGGCGCCGTGGCCGGCAAGCACGACCGGTCGGCGCGCCGTCGCGAGAACCTCCGCGGCCCGGGCGATCTGGGAGGGCGACGGCGCGTCGGCGTGGACCGTGTCGACCTGCAGGGGGTTGAGCGGCTCGGTGATCCGTGAGGCTTCGATGTCCTCGGGGACCGCTACGAAGACCGCACCCGGACGCTCGCTCTGCGCGGTCTTGAACGCCTTCCGTACCATCTCGGGCACCGCGACAGGGCTGTGCACGCTCGCGGACCACTGGGTGACCGGCGCGAACATCGACACCAGATCGATGACCTGATGGGACTCCTTGTGTGCCCGGTTCAGCGATCCTTGCGCGGCGAGAGCCACGAGTGGTGTGCTGTTGGTCGTCGCGTCCGCGGCGCCCAGCAGGAGATTGATCGCACCGGGCCCCAGCGTGGCCGAGCAGACTCCGGCCCGCCCGGTCAGGCGTCCGTAGATCTCGGCCATGAACGAGGCGCCCTGCTCGTGGCGGACCAGGACGTAGCGGATGCGCGAGCCGTCCAGGGCATCGACGAAGCGGATATTCTCTTCGCCCGGGATCCCGAAGATGTATTCCACACCCTCGGCCTCAAGACAGCGGACCATCAGGTTCGCGACGTCCTCGGTCCCCGTCTCGGAGCTCTGCGGACCGGAGGTGCGGTGGGTGTCCATGGGCCGAACGTATGCGCATGCCGGAGGGCGAACCACGCACCGGCCCCCGGCCGGGTGAGGGACACGTCCGTCAAGGGCCGGCCAGCCGGGTGTTCGGCTGACGGAGTGATCACCGGTGTTCGACCGTGCCATAACAGTCGTATCCGGATCCCTGCCAGCACGATGGTCGGTGTTGCACCGCCGTGACGGCACGGCGGCGAAAGCCAGGAGGACCTGTGACCACCAAGTCGCCCAGTGCCGACTCGTCGCCCGCTCGCTACGACGACCTGCGCGCCCTCGTCGTCAACTGCACGCTGAAACGCTCACCCGAAGTCAGCAACACACAAGGGCTGATCGACAGGAGCCGGGACGTGATGGAGGCACAGGGCGTAAGCGTCGACGTCGTCCGGGCCGTCGACCACGACATCGCGACCGGCGTCTGGCCGGACATGACGGAACACGGCTGGGCCAGTGACGAGTGGCCCGCACTGTACGACCAGGTGATGGCGGCCGACATCCTCGTGCTGGCCGGCCCCATCTGGCTGGGAGACAACTCTTCAGTCATGAAGCGAGTGATCGAGCGGTTGTACGCGTGCTCGTCGATCCTGAACGAGGCCGGGCAGTATGCCTACTACGGGCGAGTCGGGGGCTGTCTGATCACGGGCAACGAGGACGGTGCGAAGCACTGCGCGATGAACGTGCTCTACAGCCTGCAGCACCTGGGCTACACGGTGCCGCCGCAGGCCGACGCCGGCTGGGTCGGGGAAGCAGGTCCGGGGCCGTCGTACCTGGACGAGGGCTCGGGCGGCCCGGAGAACGACTTCACCAACCGCAACACCACGTTCATGACATGGAACCTGCTGCACCTGGCACGACTCCTCAAGGACGCGGGCGGCATTCCGCCGCACGGCAACCAGCGCTCGGAATGGGACGCCGGCTGCCGCTTCGACTTCGACAACCCCGAACACCGCTGAAACCGGCAGCCGGAATGGCGACCGGGGCGATCCGGGGAAACCCGCGTAGTGGTCGCGCGGGAGGCGAAGCGAGGACAGCCACCAGCCTGGCAGGTCGACGGGCGGTAGCATGCGGGCCCTGTCCACCTTGATTCTGTCCGACGGACGGGCCTGCACAATGCGGTGAATGCGCCGGTTGGCCCGGGCCAGCCAGTCGGCCAGCTGCATGTTGAAGTCGGTCGGCGAGGCAAACACCCGCCCCGGCAGGGAGCTGGTCTCCAGAAAGCCATCGTCCCGCTCGACCAGCCCATTCGCTGGATTGGCGGGCCGGCACTTGACGATCCGGATGCCCAGCAGTCCCGCGAACGCCGCGAAGTCTTCCGTCAATTGTGGCCGTCCGCCCCCACGAACCGACCGCACCCTCGTTGTCTCAGACCAGGCCTTGGGAACGCGCCGAGCCCGGTCAACAGCCGCCAGTGGCCGGCGATCAGGTCCGCCGCACTCCTCGTCAGCACCATCGCCGCGGTTACCCACCGCGAATAGCCTGCCACGATCACCAGCACCGGCGGGCTCGCGGCCTGTCCGAACCTGAGCGGGATCTCCGCAGATGGGAACCACAGGTAGCACTGGGCCAGTTCGCCCGGTTCATAGCCCGTCCGGGAGACCGGGTCCGCCGCCCGATAGACCGGTCACAGTTCACGGCCCCGCTTCTTGATGACTTGCAGGGGAGACCGACGCGCTTCGGCCCCCGCGCCGCTGTGCGGCGCGGGGGCCGAAGGGGTGCCGCCCTCGCTCCGACTCAGGTCACTGGATTCCGGTGGCTCTGGTCACCATGCGTGGATGACCGGCGCGTCGGTTTCGTGCTGCCGCCAGGCCTCGTTGAGGCGCGCGAGCCGGGCCGCGGCGCCGATGCCGCGCAGGGACGCGACCTTGCCGTCGCTGACTTCGAACGCCACGGCGCCCACGACCCGGTCGTCGACTACGGCGAGGACGGCCGGGGAGCCGTTGACCCGCGCGATATGCATCGCGGGCGAGCCGCCGGCCAGCCGCCGCTTCGCCGGCGTGGGCTTGAAGCCGGCCCGCACGTAGGAGGCGACCCGCTCGCGCGTCTTGTACCGCAGCAGCCGCTTGCCCAGTCCGGCGCCGTCCGAGACCGCCGTCACATCGTCGGTGAGCAGCGCCACCAGCCGTTCGGTGCGCCCCGACGTGGCGGCGGCGAGGAACTCCTCGACGACCCGGCGCGCGGACGCGGGGTCGGCCTCGCCGCCGCGGCGGCGCTCGGCGGCGACCCGGATCCGGGCCCGGTGGACATGCTGCTGGCTCGCGGACTCGGTGATGTCGAGGATCCCGGCGATCTCGGCGTGGCTGTACGAGAAGGCCTCACGCAGGACGTAGACGGCCCGCTCGACCGGCGAGAGGCGCTCCAAGAGGGTCAGTACGGCCAAGGACACCGATTCGCGCTGCTCGAAGGTGTCGGCCGGGCCGAGCATCGGGTCGCCCTCGAGGAGTGGCTCGGGCAGCCAGGCACCGGCCGCTCGCTCGTGGCGCGCCTGCGCCGAGCGGAGCCGGTCGAGGCAGAGATTGGTGACGACCTTGGTCAGCCACGCTTCCGGCACCTCGACCCGTTCGCGGTCTGCGGCCTGCCAGCGCAGGAACGTGTCCTGCACGGCGTCCTCGGCGTCGGCGGCCGAGCCGAGCAGACGGTACGCGAGCGAGGCCAGCCGGCCCCGGCTGGCCTCGAACCGATCGATGGCTGCGCTGTCCATGCGGAACAGCCTATGCGGCGACCCTCACACCGGCCCGGTCAGGCGCGGTGGTAAGGCGGCGCTTGCGCTTCGGCATGCCGAAGGTCGGGTGGGCGATGCCCCACCCGGCCCCCTTGAGCACGCCCGACTTGAGCCGCGCGGCGGTCCGGCCGCCCAGGTACCAGGACTTCGACCGGACGTCCCCGTCCACCATCTGGAAGATCGCGTCCCGCCGCCCGAGGCTGATGTGGTTGCCGTAGTACTTCAGCCCGGTGGTCGGGACCTCGCTGCCCGTCAGGCGCGCGATGATCGCGGCGGTCGCCTGCATATTGGTGAAGCCGGCCGAGGCGCAGGACATCGGCAGCGGCCGGCCGTTCTCGCCGATCGCGTAGGCGCAGTCACCGGCGGCGTAGACGTCCGGGTGCGAGACCGAGCGCATGGTGCGGTCGACGACGATCTGGCCGGTCTCGGCGACCTCCAGGCCGCTGGCGGCCGCGATGGGGTGCACGGCGAACCCGGCCGACCACACGGTCACGTCGGCCGGGATGGACGTACCGTCGGCGGCGATCGCCCGTGTCGGCTCGACGGCTTCGATGCCGGTGTGCTCGTGGACGGTGATGCCGAGCCGGTCGAAGGCCTGGCGCAGGTGACGGCGGGCCTTCGTGGAGAGCCAGGCGCCCAGCTCGCCGCGGGCGGCGAGCGCGACCGAGAGGTCGGGCCGGGACTCGGCGAACTCGGTGGCGGTCTCGATGCCGGTCAGCCCCTCACCGACGACCAGCACGGTGCCGCTCTCGCCCAGGCCGGCCAGGCGCTCGCGCAGACGCAGCGCCGAGGACCGGCCGGTCACATCGAAGGCGTACTCGGCCACGCCGGGGACGCCATGGTGGGCGACGGAGCTGCCGAGCGCGTAGAGAAGCGTGTCGTACGCGAGCTCGCCGTCGCCGTCCTCGCCGGTCACCGCGACGATCCTGCGCTCGGGGTCGACGCCGGTGACGCGCGCCAGGCGCAGCCGCACCCCGGTGCCCGCGAATACGTCGGCGAGCTTGCGGAACGCGAGGTCCTGTCCGATCGCGAGCTGGTGGAGCCGCATCCGCTCGACGAAGTCGGGCACGGCGTTGACGACGGTGATCTCGGTGTCGGCGGGCGAAAGCCGGCGGGCCAGGTTTCCGGCGGCGAAGGCCCCGGCGTATCCGGCGCCGAGGACGATGATGCGGTGCTTCATGGCGTTGCTCCTGTCTCGTTCCCGTGCCCCTTGAACGAGACGGCGCCCCGATTACTGACAGGAGCCGGGTGTGACGTGGGTCACCGAACTGAGACGAGCGGCTGAGAGCCTGTCGGGTGACCTTCGATCGGAAAGCGGACGCGGTCTGGTGCGTGCGATTCCAAGGCGCTGGGATGGCCTTGTAGCGGAGCTACTAGGGCATTTTGGCAACGCGGGAAGCGTGCGTGCCAGGGCGTGGCCGCCCGATCAGAGGTCACCCGACAGGCTCTGAGCCTCCGACAGGCGCTTGGGCCTGCCTTGGGCAGTCGAAACGGGGCGCTGGTCAACGACCAATGGCTCGAACACCGTATGGTCCATCCAGTTCGCCGCCGAGGGCCGTACTGCCGTGGTCGGCGACGGGGCCGGCGGTGTTGGCATCATCGACACCTCGACCGCGACGGTCAGCCGGAGACTCCCGGCGGCCTACGGGCGCGTCTGGTCCTTGGCCGGCGGCGAGGAGCACGTCGCAGCGGCCTGCGGCGGCGACGGCTCCGTACGTGTGTGTGGCACGCCCTCGCCGGGGAGTTCAGAAGCCGGTTCTCCAGCCCCAGCGGGCGGGCGCGCGCCGTCACCGTGGACGTGCCAGGTCATCGCGTGGCGGTCGGGGCGGGAACCGGTGACATCGCGGTACGGCACCTGGGCACGGACAAGTTCACCTCTCACCTCTCCGGCCACACCGGCCGCATCCTCATGCTCGGCTTCACCAGCGGCGAGGATCACCTGGTGTCGGCCGCGGCTGATGGGACGGTGCGTCTGTGGTCGCTCGGCGAGCAGCGCCAGATCGCCGAGGTCAGGGTGGACGCCTCACTGCACTGCGCGGCCTTCGAACCCGGGACGGGCGAGGTGCTGATAGGCAGTTCTGCGGGGGTCGTGGCCTTGGAGATCAAGGACACATGAGCGACAAGCGAAGGGCTTGGACACCATGACAGAGAAGACTTCCCGCGCCTCGGGCGAAGAGGCCGACCGCAGCTCCGGCCCGGCCGCCGAAACCGGCGCGCCGGTCATCCTGAGTAACGAGCCCGGCTCGTTTGCCTGGGGCGTCCTGGCCAAACGCCATCCGGCCCTGATCCAGCAGGTGCGAGACGCCTTCCCGTACGGCCGCCGACAGCACGAGGCCCTCGACGCCCTGCTGGACGAGATCGCCAACCGTGTCGTCGAACCGCTCGCCCTCTCGGAGCACGACCACGGGCCCTGGTCGGACTGGGGGCGGGAACACGTCGGGCGATCGTGGTTCGACACCCCGTTCCTGTGGGCGGAGAGCTTCTTCTACCGCAGGCTCCTCGCCGCGATCGAGTACTTCGGTACGGGCCCGTGGCAGGGAATCGATCCCTTCGCCCCTTTCAAGCAGGCCGAACTTCGCGGCACGGCGGTGGACGAGGAACTGCGGGCCTTGGACGCACTCGCCGACGCCCCGGTCGACGAGCGTTCAACGGCTCTGCTCCACGCCTCGCTCTGGGGCAACCGCGCAGACCTCGGCTTCCGCGTCGCGGCGGGGGAACCGGCCCTCGGCGAGGCCGACCCTGGCCTGGTCGCCGACGACAGCGCCGTGCTGTGGCAGCTGCTGCCCGCTGGAGCGCTGTCCACCGTCGCCGTGGTGGCGGACAACGCGGGACGAGAACTGATCCCGGACCTGATCCTCATCGACCACCTCCTTGGGCACCAGCGCGCCGAACGGGTCGTACTTCACGTAAAGCCCTACCCGTACTACGTCTCCGACGCGACGACGGCAGACGTCGTCGATTGCCTCCGCCGCCTCATCCAGGCGCCCGGTGAAGCCGGCAGGATCGGCGGGCGCCTGTGGGAGGACATGGCGACAGGCCACTTGGAGGTGCGGACCCATCCGTTCTACTGCGCTCCGCTGCCGTACGAGGACATGCCTGAGGACCTGCGGATGGAGTTCGCGGCCGTCACGCTGACTATTTTGAAAGGCGACCTCAACTACCGCCGGCTCGTGGGCGACCGGCTGTGGGACGCGACGACGCCGTTCGCCGACCTCACTGCGTACTTCCCAGGCGCTGTTGCGACACTTCGCACCCTCAAGTCCGATGTCATCGTCGGGTTGGAGCAGCAGACGTTGAATGGCCTCGAGCGGTCCGGTTCGGCCTGGCGTACCAGCGGCACTCACGCTCTGATCCAGGTTCGACGGTAGACCTGGCGGCCATACGACTCCTCGCTCAACAGACCTCACGCTGCGAGCGGCCGCGCATTATCGGCCCGGCCGCTCGGCGCCTGAGAGCCTGTCGGGTGGCCGGTTGATTACGCTGCGATGTAGTCCTCGACGGTGTCGGCTCTTGCGGTCCTGCGGTGGGATTCATGGCTCCACCGCAAGGACTGCCCGGCGTCGCTGCTGCGCCATATAGCCGGCCGAGCAGAGCGACCCCTTCAGCGGCAACAGCTCCGACGCGTGGATGGTCGCACAGGACAGTGAGCGATGCGGCTACCCGAGGCGCCAGAACGGTGGTCATGATTCGGTAGACGTCTCCGGCGTCTTTTGCCGAGAGACGGTGCGGCCTCGTGGCGGCGCCTTCAATGCGCTCGTGAATCTTGAACGCCTTGGCGATGAGCAAGGCTGCCGGCCCCGCCACGTATGCCTGAATGTGACGGGAATCGGCTGGGCTGAGAGCCTGTCGGGTGGCCGGTTGATTACGCTGCGATGAGGTCCTTGATGGTCTTGGTTCGGGCGGTCTTGCGGTGGGATTCATGGCTCCACCGTGATGGCTGCCCGGCGAGCCGGACGAGCATCAGGCGGATCATCGCCA
>NZ_JBICXB010000022.1:0-98967 GCF_043200055.1 Streptomyces sp. NPDC048496
AGGGGCAGATCTTCGTCAAGGGCGAGGTCATCAAGACGGTTCCCGAGTCGAAGATCGTCGAGACGCTCATCGAAGAAGCCCTGAAGATCGCCGAGGGCATGGACGACGCAGGGACACCGTCGGGTGTCCCCACCGTCACCGTGAGCTGAGACAGGACCGGAGAGGGGGCCCGAGCGTGACCATTCTGGAGACCATCCGGGGACCGCACGACCTGAAGGCGCTGAGCGGACCGGAGCTCGACAAACTCGCCGAGGACATCAGGAAGTTCCTGGTCGAGGCGGTGGCCAGGACCGGCGGACATCTGGGGCCCAACCTCGGGGTGGTGGAGCTGTCCATCGCCCTGCACCGGGCCTTCGACTCACCGGTGGACCGCATTCTGTGGGACACCGGGCATCAGAGCTACGTGCACAAACTGCTCACCGGGCGGCAGGACTTCTCCAAGCTGCGCGGCAAGGGCGGCCTGTCCGGCTACCCCTCCCGCGAGGAGTCCGTGCACGACATCATCGAGAACTCGCACGCCTCGACCGTGCTCGGCTGGGCGGACGGCCTGGCCAAGGCGAACGAGGTGCTCGGCCGCCCCGACCACGTCGTCGCCGTCATCGGGGACGGCGCGCTCACCGGCGGCATGGCCTGGGAGGCGCTCAACAACATCGCGGCGGCCCGGGACCGGCCGCTCATCATCGTGGTGAACGACAACGAGCGCTCGTACGCCCCGACGATCGGCGGGCTCGCGGACCACCTGGCCACCCTCCGTACCACCGACGGGTACGAGCGCTTCCTGACGTGGGGCAAGGACGTCCTGCAGCGCACCCCGGTCGTCGGCCAGCCGCTGTACGGGTCGCTGCACGGCGCGAAGAAGGGGTTCAAGGACACCTTCGCCCCGCAGGGCATGTTCGAGGACCTGGGGCTCAAGTACGTCGGGCCGATAGACGGGCACGACATCGCAGCCGTCGAATCCGCGCTGAGCCGCGCGAAACGCTTCCACGGCCCGGTGCTGGTGCACTGCCTCACCGAGAAGGGTCGCGGCTACGCGCCCGCACTGCGGGACGAGGCCGACCGGTTCCACGCCGTCGGCGCGATGGACCCGCTGACCTGCGCACCGCTCGCCCCGATGGTGAGTCCGTCGTGGACCTCGGTGTTCGGGGACGAGATCGCCGCGATCGGCGCCGAGCGGCCGGATGTCGTCGCCATCACCGCGGCGATGCTGCACCCCGTCGGGCTGACGAAGTTCGCCGAGGCGTTCCCCGAGCGGGTCTGGGACGTCGGGATCGCCGAGCAGCACGCGACGGTCTCCGCGGCGGGGCTCGCCACCGGGGGACTGCATCCGGTCGTCGCCGTCTACGCCACCTTCCTCAACCGCGCCTTCGACCAGCTGCTGATGGACGTCGCCCTGCACCGCTGCGGGGTGACGTTCGTCCTCGACCGGGCCGGGGTCACCGGCCCCGACGGCGCCTCGCACAACGGCATGTGGGACATGTCCGTGCTCCAGGTCGTGCCCGGGCTGCGGATCGCCGCCCCGCGTGACGCGGAGCGGCTCCGGGAGGAGCTGCGCGAGGCCGTTGCCGTCGACGACGCACCGACCGTGCTGCGTTTCCCCAAGGAGTCGGTGGGGGAGCCGGTACCGGCGACAGGCCGCGTCGGTTCCATGGACGTACTGCACCGCGCCGACGACCCCCACGTCCTCATCGTGGCGGTCGGTGTGCTCGCCTCCGCATGCCTGCAGGCCGCCGACCTGCTCTCGGGCGGCGGGATCCGCTGCACGGTCGTCGACCCGCGCTGGGTGAAGCCGGTCGACGAACAGCTCGCCCCGCTCGCCGCACGCCACCGGATGGTCGCCGTCGTCGAGGACAACAGCCGGGCGGGAGGCGTCGGTTCGGCGGTCGGGCAGGCGTTGCGCGATGCCGGTGTCGACGTACCGCTGCGGACCTTCGGTATCCCCGAGCAGTTCCTCGCGCACGGCAAGCGTGCGGAGGTGCTGGCCGACATCGGGCTCACACCGGTCGAGATCGCCGGCCGGATCAGTGGCGCGCTCGCCGCCAAGGAAGCGGCCCGGGGGAATGAGGAGAGCGGGGAATGAAGGAAGACGGGCCCAAGGGCTTCGATCTGGCGCAGCTCCTCGCGGAACGTGGGGGCGAGCGGTACGAGCTGCACACGAAATACCTCAACCACCAGCTCCCGCGCATGCTGCACACCATCGGCTTCGACAAGGTGTACGAGCGGGCCGAGGGCGCCCACTTCTGGGACGCGGACGGCAACGACTACCTCGACATGCTCGCCGGCTTCGGCGTGATGGGTCTCGGCCGCCACCACCCGGTCGTCCGCAAGGCACTGCACGACGTCATGGACGCCTCGCTCGCCGACCTCACCCGCTTCGACTGCCAGCCGCTGCCCGGGCTGCTGGCCGAGAAGCTGCTCACCCACAGTCCGCATCTGGACCGGGTCTTCTTCGGCAACAGCGGTACGGAAGCCGTCGAGACCGCGCTGAAGTTCGCCCGGTATGCCACCGGGAAGCCCCGCATTCTCTACTGCGCCCACGCTTTCCACGGCCTGACGGCAGGCTCGCTCTCGGTCAACGGCGAATCGGGCTTCCGGGACGGTTTCGCACCGCTGCTCCCCGACACCGCCGTCGAGCTCGGCGACCTCGACGCACTGCGGCGCGAACTGAGACGGGGCGATGTGGCGGCGCTCGTCGTCGAGCCGATCCAGGGGAAGGGCGTCCACGAGGCGCCGCCCGGCTACCTGCGCGCCGCACAGGAGCTGCTGCACCGGCACAAGGCGCTGCTCATCGCCGACGAGGTGCAGACCGGTCTCGGCAGGACCGGCGAATTCTACGCGTACCAGCACGAGGAAGGCGTCGAACCCGACCTGGTCTGTGTCGCCAAGGCGCTCTCCGGCGGCTATGTGCCGGTCGGGGCGACCCTCGGGAAGGACTGGATCTTCAAACGCGTCTATTCGTCGATGGACCGGGTTCTGGTCCATTCGGCGAGCTTCGGCTCCAATGCCCAGGCGATGGCGGCGGGGCTCGCGGTCCTGGCGGTGATGGAGGACGAGGAGACCGTCGCGAACGCCCGTCGCACCGGTGATCTGCTGCGCGAGCGGCTCGCCGCGCTCACCGGCCGCTACGAACTGCTGCACGAGGTCCGTGGCCGCGGGCTGATGATCGGCATCGAGTTCGGCCGGCCGAGCTCGTTGAAGCTGCGCAGCCGCTGGACCGTGCTGCAGGCGGCCCGCAAGGGTCTCTTCGCGCAGATGGTCGTCGTGCCGCTCCTGCAGAAGCACCGGATCCTCACCCAGGTCTCCGGCGACCGTCTGGAAGTGATCAAGCTGATTCCGCCGCTGGTCATCGGGGAGCCGGAGGTGGACCGGTTCGTGACCGCGTTCACGGCGGTGATGGATGACGCGCACAGCGGCGGCGGGCTGATGTGGGACTTCGGAAGAACGCTGGTCAGACAGACCGTCGCCAACCGCTGAGCCTGGTTTGCCTCAGGGGCAAAATATTTGCCTCTGAGGCATTATCCTGGCCCAATAGGTATATGAACTCTTCCGATGGAGGGGTGGCCGACGAGCTGCCCGGGGTCGCGCCACGCCTGCGCGATCTGCGCCGCCGCCGTGGTCTGACCCTGGAGGCCGCCGCCCAGCACGCCGGGCTCTCCCCGGCCCATCTCTCCCGGCTCGAAACGGGCCGGAGGCAGCCGTCGCTGCCCATGCTCCTCGGACTTGCCAGGATCTACGGTACGACGGTCTCCGAGCTGCTCGGCGAGATTGCCCCCGAACGTGACGCGATCGTCCGCGGTGGCCGGTTCGAGGGGGCCGAGGCCGACGGCTGGATGTACCAGCAGGCCGGCGGGTCCGGCCGGGCGATGCAGGCCCTGCGTGTCCGGGTCCCGTACGGCGCCCAGGGCGATCTCGTGCGGGTCCATCCCGGCGAGGAGTGGCTGTACGTCCTTGCCGGGCGGCTGCGGGTGAGCCTCGGCGACACCGTGCACGATCTCGACCCGGGCGACAGCGCCCACTTCGACTCGCTCACCCCGCACCGGATCGCCGCCGTGGACCGCGACGGATCCGAGCTGCTCTTCGTCCACACCCTGTTGCAGAGCCCCGCCGCCGAGTTGTGCCTCGGCAGCGGTACCCACCATCGCTGAGACCGGCCCGGCCGGTCACCAGAAAGGACTGTCATGTCCGATTCAGAGAACTTCGATCCGCTCACCCCGAAGTCCCGGAAGAACTACGACTCGCAGGAGCGGAAGTTTCCGCGCGGCGTGGTGATCAGGCTGTTCGCCTATCTCATCGCCGGACACATCTTCGCGGCCTTCCTCTACCTGCTCTTCGCGGTGGCCGGAAAGGGCTGACCTCGGCCGGCCTGCGGTCCGGCTACGCCTCGTCGAGAAGCCGTCCGCGCAGCCGCTCCAGGATCTCCGGAGTCAGCTTCAGGCCCTCGGCGAGATAGCGGTCCGTGCTGCCCCAGGTCTCCTCGATGGTACTGAAGGCCTGGGCGAGGTACTCGGCGCGGGCATCGAAGAGCGGGCTGAGCAGTTCCATCACCTCGGGCGACATCCCGGTCGCCGAGGTGTCGGTGCGCCGGACCTTGTACCGGCGGTGCGGATCGTTGGACTTCAGGTAGTCGGCCTCGATGGCCTCGCGCTCGACGCCGACCGCCAGTAGCGAAACCGCGATCGAGAGACCGGCACGGTCCTTGCCGGCCGCGCAGTGCATCAGAGCGGGAACGCTGTCCTCGGCCAGCGCGTGCAGCACCCGGCTGTGCTCGGCGGTACGGTCCCTGATGATCGACTTGTACGAGGCGGTCATCTGCGCCGCTCCCTTGCCGTCGGCAAGGACCGAGCGCAGCTGCGCGATGTCGCCGTCGCGGACCATCCGCCAGAACTCGGTGCCGTCGGCCGGGTCGGAGAGCGGAATGTTCACATTCCGCACGCCCGGCAGGTCCACGTCCGGGCCTTCGAGCCTGTGGTCCGCCGCATTGCGGAAGTCGAAGATCGTGTGCAGCCCGAGGCCGCCGAGGAACGCGGCGTCCTCGTCGGTGGCGTGCGCGAGGTGACCACTGCGGAAAAGCCGTCCGTGCCGCACCCGGCGGCCGTCCACGGTCGGCAGTCCGCCCACATCGCGGAAGTTGCGTACACCTGCCAGCTCGGGTTCCGTCGACGGGACCTGCGGCACCTGCTGCGTCACGGTGTCTCCTGGAGTGTCTGGCGTCGGCGCGGCTCGCCGGCGAGGTCAGCTCCTGCGACGATACGACATTGAATTCTCAGGCAATCATCTCGGCGGTTTCCTGCTGAACACCCCATGGAATTCCCCTCGCACGGGCGTTACGGCTGCGCGCTCGGCTGGTCCGGCTCGTGGCGCATCGCGGTGGAGCAGCTCCCCGACGGGCTCGTGCAGATCACCGGAGGCGCCGGATGCGACGACTCCGGGCTGCTGCGGCTCGCACCGGGGGAGACGTACACCACACCGGTGTTCGCCGGACTGTGGAGCGCCGGAGGGTTAGGCGGGGCGAGCCGGGCCTGGCACGCCTGGCAACTGGCCCATGTCGTCCCGGACGCCGAGAGCCTGCGCTTCCGCTTCGTCAGCGCGATGGCCGGGGAGCTCGGGGTCGGCGGGGATCGCACCGAGTGGAGTGACGAGGAGCCGGCCGAGGCGTGGAGCTGGGTGGATCTCTACAAGGAGATCCGTCCCGCGGTGCAGCACGGCGCGCTGTACCGGCTGCGGGCCCCGCGCGGTGGACTCAGCGCCGTGCAGTACGTGCATGCCAACAAGGCCGCGGTGCTGATGTGGCTGGAGGCACAGCGGTACGGGGAGCGGCCGCCGGCCCTGCGGCTACGCGGGCTCGGCCCCGCGGCGACGTGCACCGACCTGGACGCCGGGGCGGTCCACCACGGTGCCGTGCTGCTGCATCAGGGTCTGCACACCGGGCTGAGGGGGGCCTGGACGCGAAGGTGCTGAGGCTCCGGCGTGGCGGACGCGCGCAATGTGTCCGCATTGCGCCTTTTGGCGGAACATGGCCTATTTCTACGGGAGATGATGCCCTCCTCGTGAGCGGGATCATATTCGTGACGGTGTGTGGTGGTGCCACGGATGGGTATTCCGGACGTCGCGCGGAAAGCCAAGATCCGTAATCCACGGAGGGTGACCAGGATTCCGCGCCGATTTCCCGGCGCGGATTCCCTCGAGTAATCGATGGCTTGTTTCCGTCGTCCTCGCTCGCCTACGGTCACCCTCAATCCGGACGGACCGCCTAATCCTGCCGCCGCCCGGAATTCGCACCCACTCACGTGTGGCAGGAGCGGGGGAACCAGGTAAGCCGCCGCCCGGAGAGATCCGGTCGGCTCGGGGTGAAGTCGCGAACTGCGACCGGGCATCTCCAGCCCGAACCCGACAGCTCACCTCGTAGGCGCCGGAGAGGAAATTCTTCATGCCCACATCGGGTAAGCACCGCCGTACCAAGTCCAGCACGATCGCCCGCGGCGTCGCCGCCGTCGGAGCCGGTGGGGCTGTCATCGCCCTTCCGCTGCTCGGCGCCACCGGTGCCCACGCCGCGGAGCAGGCCGCGCCCACCGCGCAGTCGGCAGCCACGCACGCCGCCGTCGAGGCCGCGCCGGTCGTGAAAAAGCAGGTTGAGACCCGGACGTACTCCGTCGTCGCCGGTGACTACCTGTCGAAGATCGCCGCCGAGCAGCAGGTCGAGGGCGGCTGGCAGAAGCTGTACCAGGACAACCGCGCGGTCGTCGGCGAGGACCCGAGCCTGATCTTCCCGGGCATGAAGCTGACGCTCGGCGGCAAGCCGGCCGGCTCCGCCGCGACGACGGACACCACGCAGTCCGCCCCGGCTCCGTCGACCTCCTCGGCCGACAAGTCCGCGTCGCAGTCCAAGGCTTCGGACTCCGTCAAGACCACCACGGCCTCCGCCTCGGCCGGTCAGAGCAACAGCTCCGGCTACGTTCACCCGGTCCCGGGCAACCACACCACCGCCTACCGTGCCTCCGGCTCCAACTGGTCCAGCGGCAGCCACACGGGTATCGACTTCCCGGTCGCCACCGGCACCAGCGTGAAGGCGATCACTTCCGGCACCGTCGTCACCGCCGGCTGGGGTGGCGCGTACGGCAACCAGGTCGTCATCAAGCACGCCGACGGCCACTACTCGCAGTACGGCCACATGTCCTCGCTCTCCGTCTCGGCGGGCCAGACCGTGACCGCGGGCCAGCAGGTCGGCCTCTCCGGTGCCACCGGCAACGCCACCGGCCCGCACCTGCACTTCGAGATCCGCACCGGCCCGGCGTACGGGTCGGACATCGACCCGATCGCCTACCTGGCCTCGCACGGGATCTACGTCTGATCCACGGCTGATTCGGTCGGCCCGGTGAAGGGGCGGTGCGCAGCGGCGCACCGCCCCTTCGCTTATTCCCCCTTTGCCAAAACCTGACCGGGTGGTCTATCTCACCACCCGTCAACCCCTTATTACGGTCGCGTAGGTCACATTCGGCGGTGCAGGATATGCGCTTGTGGCAGACGATTCGAGAAACAATCAACGTGGCGTCATCAACCGGCATGGCGCCATCGGGTCGTACGCAGCGATTGGCGACAGCTTCACCGAGGGAGTCGGAGACCCCGGCCCGGACGGAACCTTCGTCGGCTGGGCGGACCGGTTCGCGGTACTTCTCGCGGACCAGCTCCCGGACACCGATGCGGCGACGAGCCCCGACGGCTTCGCGCACGGAAACTTCCGGTACGCCAATCTCGCCGTACGCGGACGCCTCCTCGACCAGATCGTCGAGGAGCAGGTACCGCGCGCCAAGGAGCTCGCACCCGATCTGGTGAGCTTCTGCGCGGGCGGCAACGACATCATCCGGCCCGGCACCGACCCCGACGACGTGGCCGAGCGCTTCGAGCGCGCGGTCGCCGAGCTCACCGACTCGGTCGGCACCGTCCTGGTGACGACCGGCTTCGACACCCGCGGCGTTCCCGTCCTGCGCCATCTGCGCGGCAAGATCGCCACATACACCGCCCATGTGCGCTCCATCGCCGATCGCTACAACTGCCCGGTCCTCGACCTGTGGTCGCTGAAGTCCGTGCAGGACCGGCGCGCCTGGGACGACGACCGGCTCCACCTGTCGCCCGAGGGGCACACCCGGGTCGCGCTGCGCGCCGCCCAGGTCCTCGGCCTTGATGTGCCGGCCGACCCCGACCAGGAATGGCCCCCGCAGGCACAGCGCGGCACGCTGGAGGTCCGGCGCGACGACATCCACTGGGCGCGTGAGTACCTGGTTCCGTGGATAGGGCGGCGGCTGCGCGGCGAGTCCTCCGGCGACCACGTCGAGGCGAAGCGGCCGGACCTCCTGCCGCTTTAGAGGAGCTCACAAAATGGGCGCCCGGCGCGCGACGCCTGGCACGCACGCTCGCTGCGTTGCCGATCCGAGGACCTTCCGGCGCCTTGCGATCGCACGCACCAGACGCCGCGCGCTGATCGGAATCCCATTTTGCTTAGGGCCTCTCTTCGGCCTCCTCTGCCGGACGGGCCCGTTCCCTTTTCGCCTCTCGGGGGCTTCAGGCGTGTCCGGCGACAGGGGACACCGGCAGGAACCGGCGCCCCGAGGGCGCCGCTATGCCCGGGCGTCGGGCCGGTATGCGCTCCAGGACGCCACCCGCGAAGACGTCGTACAACGGCAGTGTCTCCAGATGCACATAGCCGATGTGGCAGTCGCAGACGGTGAGCGGACAGGCCCGCGGACCGAGCGCACGCCGGTAGCTGCCGTCGTACAGGTTGCCCAGCTCGGCCGGGACGAAGTGGCAGCGGCGCACCGTGCCGTCGCCGTCCACCGAGATGACGGACTCGCCGGTCCGGCACGGCATGCCTGCCGAGCGGTGCGGGTGACGGCTGTACGGGAAGAGGGGGTCGAGGGCCGTCCAGCGGTCCGCCTCCTCGTCCGTGTAGCGCTGCCCCTCAGCGGCATTGACCCAGAGGTAGACCTCGTCGGGCAGGTCGGTACGGAGTCGCCGCGCCTCGTCGACATGCTCCTCGAGACCGACGACACCGACGCTGTACCGGACACCGACAGCGGACAGTTCCCGGCACCTGGCGAGGAAACGGCCGTACGGTGTCTGCCCCGGGTGGTACGTGCACCACAGCGCGATCTTGCCGCGGCCGGCTTCACCGGCCTCGGCCAGCCACCGTGTACGACCGCTGAGATTGGTCTGGATCGCGACCCGGCCGATGTGCGGCAGCTGCGCCAGTTCCACCAACGCGCGGCGGTACCAGGAACGGACCAGCCCCTCGCCCCACGGCGTGAACAGCACCGAGATCCTGTCCCTGGTCTGCGCCGCCGCCCACGCGGTGAACCGCTCCAGCGCGGCGCGGTCGGCGCGGAGCTGCTCCGGGCTGTCGCGCCGCTTGGCGAACGGACAGTACGGGCAGTCGTAGTCGCACGACGCCAGGGGACCCCGATAGAGAATCGTCAGATCCATGGGAGTGCTCACTTCGGTTCGTACGCGGCCATCGCGGCCCGTACAGCGGGGGAGAACAGTTCGGGACCCAGCGCGTCGGAGTGGGCGAGCCCCTCGGGCGAGAGCCGCAGCAGCCCGGACGCCACGGCGGACCCGTCCAGCCAGCCGCGAGCCTCGAACCGGTCCAGCTCACCTGGGAAGTCGTCACCGGGAGCGGCACCGAACCGCTCACGGTATTCCGCCAGTTGCAGCCCCTCGGCCTGGAGGAGCGACTGCAGAAGGTGGCGCCTGTGCGCCTCGTCGCCGTCGACATACCGCCCCACTTCCGCGCGGGAGAAGTCCTCGGTGGCGGTGTAGTCGTCGATGATCGCCCGCACTTCCCGCATCTCCACCGCGTAGTCGAAGGAGTAGTGCAGCCGACTGGTGTACGAGCGTGCGCCACAGCCAAGACCGATCATGCCGTCCGTCTGGCACGCGTAGTCGGCGGGGCCCTGCTGCGGGGCGTCGGCGTGGCGGAACATCCGCATCGACACCTGCTCGTAGCCGTGGGCGAGGAGATGGTCCCGGCCCGCCCGGTACAGCCGCAGCCGCTCCCCGTCCCAGGCCGCCTCCGCCGCTGCTTCGGCGTCGGCGCCGAGCCGGCCCAGTCCGGTCAGCGGGCGCACGTACAGCGGATAGAGATACAGCTCCTCCGGCTGCCAGGCGAGGGCCGCGTCCAGAGAGGAACGCCAGCTGACCTCGGTCTGCCCGTCGATGCCGTAGATCAGGTCGATGTTGAGGACCGGGATGCGCGCGTCCCGGATCCGGCCGAGCGCCGCCTCCACATCGGCGCGGCGCTGGGGACGGACCGCCGCGCGTGCCTCGGCGTCGACGAAGCTCTGTACGCCGATGCTGATCCGGGTTGTCCCGCGGTCGGCGAGGACGGCCAGCCGGTCGGTCGTTGCGGTCGACGGCGAGGTCTCGACCGACAGCGGCACGGACCGCAGGTCGGCGCCCATCCGCTTCTCCGCGATGTCGCAGAGCCGCTCCAGCTCGGCGGCCGTCAGGAAGGTGGGGGTGCCGCCGCCGAACGCCGCCGCGGCGAACCGCACCGGCTCGTCGTCACCCAGTGCGTCGCGGACGGCGGTGGCCTGCCGGTCCAGTGCGTCGAGATAGCGGGTCGTCAGCTCGTCGGGGGCGCCGATCCGGGTGAAGAGGTTGCAGAAACCGCAGCGGACCTCGCAGAACGGTATGTGGAGATAGAGCGAGAGCGCGTCCTTGCGCTCTCCCGCCCACAGCTCGCGCAGCGCGGGCCGGCCGACGGGGTGGCCGGTGAGCGGGCGGTACGCCGTCTTGTGCGGATAGGCGTAGACGTAGCTCTGGTACGGGCGGACGGTGTGCGGACTGGTCATCGTGCGGTGGCCCCCGGTTCCAGGAAGAAGTGCGCGTACGGAACGGTCCAGACGGACTCGTGGCCGAGCCGGTGACCGGTGTAGCCGTCGTCCCCGTACGCCGTGCCGTGGTCGGAGCAGACGATGGCGAAGCAGCGCCGGCGGCTGCTCGCGGCGGCAAGGAGCCGGCCGATGTGTGCGTCGACGTACTCCAGGGCGGCGGCGTGCGTGGCACGGGAGTCACCCGACTCACGGGTGGCGCCGGGCTGGTGGAACCAGTTGGGCTGGTGCAGCGCCGACACGTTGACGAAGAGGAAGAGCCGCTGTTCGGCGGGAAGCCCCCCGACGACCTGCTCGGCCCGCGCCACCTGGGCCTCGAAGGAGATGGGTGACGCGACGCCGAACTCGGGTTCCCAGTGGCTCTCCTGGAACATGGCCGGCAGCACGGAACCGAGCGGGCCCTGCCGGTTGAAGAAGCCGACGCCTCCGATGCACACCGTGCGGTAACCGGCCCCGGCGAGAGCGGACACCAGATCGGGGGTGTCGAAGACGAAGGTCCGGGAAGCGGTGGTCTCGCTGCCAGCGAAGCGTGCCGCGAACAGCCGGGGGTGCGGGCCGGGGGCGGCGGGCGTCGGCAGGAATCCCGCGAAGATCGCCTGGTGCGAGGCATACGTGAAGCTGCCCGGGGCATGCCGCTTCTCCCAGATGCCGCCGGGCAGATGACGGGCCAGATGCGGGATGCGTCCGGCGGCGGCCAGCTCCGCCGCCACGTCGTAGCGCAGGGTGTCGAGGGTGATGAGCAGCAGATCGTGACTGCCCACGATCTCGCTCATGTCAGGATTCCCGGTGTGTTCCGAGGGGGCGGCGTCCGCGTCGCGGATGTCGGCGACGGCCTGTCCGGTGTCAGGGGGTGGCGCTTGCACGGTGGTTCCTTGCTCTGTTCAGTACGGCGACGACCTGCGTCACATAGGTGTCCAGGCCCTCGAAGCCGCTGCCGGGCAGCCCGGTCAGGCGGGGCAGCAGGTCGCCGAAGGCGTTGACCTCGCCGACGGCGAACCGCCGCCAGCCGGTCGCGGGCAGCAGATCGACGGCCACACACAGCGTGTCCGGGAAGCAGCCAGCGGCGCGCTCGCACACGGCCAGGGCCTCGGCCCAACTGCCGCCCGCCGCCTCGACGGCCGTGCGGACCTCGTCAAGGCTTCCGCGCTCGCCGCCGAGGTGAAGATTGGTCATGGGGGAGTGGCTGGTCCGTACGACGGCATGGGTGGCGCGGCCCGCCACCACCAGGACCCGCAGGTCGGCCGAGCGCCCTCGCTGCGATGCCTTGGGCAGCCAGCGCTCGATGTGCAGCCCGTCCGGTGCGAGCGCGTCGACGATCGCCGCCACCTCGCGTTCCGTCGTGCAGCGGCGCACCCGCAGCGAGTTGAAGAGCCGTCCGGATGTGTCGCGCTCCACCGACGTGGTCGCCCGCACCCGGCCGGGACCTGCCGTCTCCACGGCCAGCACCCCCGAGGCGGACGAGCCGTGCGCGAGCTTCACGAAGGCCCGTGGCATGCGCTGCTGAGCCATCCGCTCCCGTACATCCGCCCAGTCGCGCACCACGGGCGCCGCGGCGCCGGAAGTCGGCGAAGCCGGTACAGGGACCCCGGCGCCGTCCAGCACGGCATGGCACAGCCGCTTGTCGAACAGCACTGCGACATCGCCCGGGGCGTCGAGCAGTACCGCTCCGGCCGCGTCGGCCGCCTGCGCGACCGTCCGCACCGCTCCGGTGAACCGGGTGTACCAGAGGGCGGTGCCCTCGACCCTCGTCGGATCGTCCACCGACCGCAGCAACCGCTCGACCTCGGTGTCCTCACCGGGCGAGTCCATCCGTACGGTCTCGCCCGGCCGGAAAACGGCCTTGCCGCCCAGGACGTCCAGCCAGGGCACCACGCGCGCGGCCGGCAGCCCGGCGGCGCGTACGGCCTCCCGGAAGAGTGCGACCCGGCGGTTGCCGGGAACGCCCACGACGGCGAAGCGCACCGCCGGGCCGCCCGCCTTACTCGGTGACTGCGACATAGCGCTCGTCGTCCTCATCCGGATCCCAGTACTCCACCTCGTCCGGTTCGCCGTTCACCCGGTCGGCACCGAGCAGTCCTTCGAGGCGGTCCACCAAGGGGGCACTGATGTAGTGGTGGTGCAGATCCAGCGAGGTCAGGTGGGTGAGCGGCTGACCCGCGAGCAGCGCCTTGGCTCCGAGGTCCCCGAGCGTGCCCATCGCCAGGGAGAGCGACTCCAGCTGGGCGACAACCGGGGCGGACGCCACCGCGGCCGCGATCTCGTCCTGGATCTCCCAGCCGCCAGGCGACCGCGTCCGCCGCCGGAAGCGGACCGGTGCGCGGCAGGCCGGGACCGGGCACCGTAAGGACCGGCAGGCCGTGGAACGTCTCGGGATGGTCGATGTCAGTCATGGGGCGTCACTCCGAAACCGTGGTGTAACGGCCCTCGGCCCCGCGACCGTCCCATGGTTCCTCGCGTTCGGACACATCGACGCGCACACCGTGCGGTTCCAGCGCTGCCTTGATCCGGTGCTCCATCGGCGCGGTGAGGAAGTGATGGTGCAGATCGAGCCGTTCGAGATGGGTCAGCGGCTGGCCTTCGAGCAGCGCGGCCGCGCCCTCGTCGCCCAGCGTCCCGTGCGACAGATCGAGGGTGCGCAGCTGGGCGACGACCGGGGCGCCCGCGACGGCCGTCGCGATCTCGTTCTGCACCTCGCTGTTGCGTAGACCGAGGTGGTGCAGGCGGGGGAAGCGCGAGCCGGAGAGCAGCGGGGCGAGGTCCGCGACATCGGCGTCGCCGCCGTACGCGGAGACACCGAGCCAGAGATCGAGCCGCTCCAGCGCGGGCAGCTCGCTGTCCAGAATGCCGCGGATCACTCCGGCCGGCAGCCCGCCCGTCTCGATGGTCAGCGAACGCAGCCGCTCGTGCTTCGAAGGGGCGAACTCCAGGTCCGTGCCGCCGCGCACGCCCAGTTCCAGCAGGCCGGGGAACGCCCTCAGAAGCGCGGTGACGTCGGACTGCTCGATCCAGGAGATCTCGTTCTCCTCGGCCGTCATGTCGCCGACGAAGACGGCTTCCAGCGAGGTCAGCCGGTCGGCGGCGGCGATCACGAGATCGATCGGGTAGGACGACGTCTCCTCGTACGACTCGCCCCACTGGCCGATGATCAGGGCCCGCACGCCCGCAGGGTCGACAGCAGCGAGAAATGCCTGGAACGTTTGCTCCCAGGTCATCTCGGACTCGTCGTCGTACGGGTCGACAGCGATACGCCAGGCCGCGGCACCCGCGGCCTGCGCCGGCGCTTCGTTCGTCGCGTGCCGGAAGTCGACGGCCGGTAGGCCGAGCAACTCGTGCAGATGATCCACACCGGACATGACCCTGAGCTCCTGAGACTGGGGGACGGCTGATGTCCGCAAGGTTTATCAAGCCCCACTGACAATGCGACGGCCGGGATCGGTTGTGACCGATTGTCAGACCCTGCCCTTAGCGTTTTCTCCAGGGTCGGCACAGCGGGTGCCACCTTGGAGGGGAGACGTCTGTGTACCGGCAGGGCGATGTACTGATCGTGTCGTTGGACGAGTCCGAGGTGCCAGCGCACCTGGCGGACGCGCCGGGGGAGCCGCGGGATGCCCGCGGGCGGATGGTGCTCGCGCTGGGTGAGGTCACCGGTCATGCGCATGCAGTCCAAGGGCCCGGCCGGCTGATGCGCGAGGCGGGCGCCTTCGGCCCGATGCTGCTCCATCTCCCCGACGGCGGGCGGGTGGTGCACGAGGAGCATGCGGCGATACCGCTGTCGAAGGGCTGGTACCGCGTCGTGCGCCAGCGGGAGTACACACCGGGTGCGGTCCGCATCGTCGCGGACTGAGCCGGCCGGTCCGGGCAGGCAGCGCGCGACGGAGCGGACAGGCACCGGGCGGGACGGCGAACACGCCGGGCAGGCAGCGAACAGCAGAGATCCAAGAGAGTGAACAGGGGACGGGGACAACCGATGCAGTACGTGGACTCATGGCGGGCCGTGTCAGCGGCGACCGGTGCGGCGGACCGGGGAGCGGCCGAGGACGGGGTCCGCCTCGCCTACCGCAGTGCGGGACTGGCCGAGCCGGAGCAGATTGTCTGGGCCGACTCGCCGAAGGCGGCCGTCGAGGCGGTCGGGAAGCTCGTCGACGCGGGCCGCTCGGTGCGCGACGAGGTGCGGACCCGCCCATGGGCGGAGGAACGGCGCCGGATGTACGACGAGTTGGGCCCGGCAGGCTGGTCCTCTCTCTGGTCGGCCACGGGCGCCCAGCTCTGGGAGACCACGGCCGCGCTCGCCGAGCGGATACGGACCGGTGTCGTCTCGGCCCTCGCCGAGAGCCCCGAGGATGAGTCGGATGTACGCCTGGTGCTGCTCGACGCGGTCCTCGGCCAGCACGACGCGGCGTGGCTCGCCGCGTTCGACGGCCGCGGGGACCGGCTCGGCGGCCTGGCGGAGGTGGCCAGGCACGCGGGCTGGTGGTGGCCGTACGAGCGCACCGTGGTGATCAGCGAACGCCCGGAGACGCTCCGCCGCGACGAGGCGGGCCGGCTCGATCGCGGGGACGGCCCTGCCCTCTCGTACCGCGACGGGTTCGCGCTGTACGCCTGGCGCGGCATGCCCGTTCCCGCCGAGTTCCTCGCGGAACTGACGGCCCTGACCCCCGAGCGGATACGCGAGGAGGAGAACGCGGAGTTGCGCCGCGTCATGCTGGAGTTCTACGGCTACGACCGCTACCTCACCGAGTCGGGCGCCGAGCCGGTGCACCGGGACGAGACGGGCATCCTGTGGCGGATCGCACTGGACGGCGACGAGGACGTGGTGATGGTCGAGGTGGTCAACTCCACCCCGGAGCCCGACGGGACTCATCGCACGTACTGGCTGCGGGTACCGCCCTCGACCCGGACCGCGAAGGACGGCGTCGCCTGGACCTTCGGCCTGGACGGCGAGGCGTACGCGCCTTTGCGCCAAACCTGATCGGCCGACAGGGCGGAAGGAAGCGAAGGAGGCGGAGTGGCCGGCCGGGTCAGGCCGTCAGCGCCGCGTGGTCGATGCCCAGTTCGCGGGCGAGCGCCTCGTCGGTCCACGCCAGCATCGTGGCCCGGGAGAGCGGACCGGCGTACGATGTCATCTGGACGGCCAGGCCGTCCAGCAGGGCGGTCAGTCGCCAGGCCACGGACATCGGGTCGTCGCAGTGGAACTCACCCGCGGCGGCGCCCTCTTCGATGACCTCGGCCAGCTCCGCCTTCCACTGCTGGTCGAGATCGCCGGCCACATTGCGCAGTGCCGGGTCCCGGAGCGAGGCCGCCCAGCCCTCGATCCACAGCCGCCAGCCCTTGGCCTGCCCGGTCGGTGCGTACCAGCGGACGGCGGCGCGCAACCGCCGTACCGCACTCGTGCGGCGGCTCAGGAGCTTGCGCAGATGGGCGAGGTCCGCCTCGGCCGCATGCGCGAAGGCAGCTGCGACCAACTTCTCCTTCGTCGAGAAGTGGTAGAGCACCAGGGCGTTGCTCACGCCGAGCACGGAGGCCACATCGGCGATCCGTACCGCCGCGACCCCTCGCACCTCGATCTGTTCGACGGCAGCGCGGAGCAGCTCCTCGCGTCGTTCCGCCACGCTCAACCGCACTCTTGCCACGACGTCACCCTAACCAATGCGCCGGTCCCGGACAGGTCGGGGGCGGGACCGCATCCGGCCCCGCCCCCTGCTCACCACCTGTCACCTCAAGGCTTCGGCGCCGGTCAGCACCAGATATCGGCGCAGCCGGAGTTGTACGCGTCGATCAGGGTCTCCGTCAGCGAGGCACCCGAGGTGTCCGTGACGGCGGTGCGCAGGTCGACCTTTGCGGTGCCCACCGCCGGCACCGTCACCTACCACCTGCCGTCGGCCGTACGCGCCGCCGCGGCCTGCTTCCAGTCGGTGCCGTCCGTCGCGTACCAGACCTTCAACGAAGCGATGGCAAGCGCCCGCCGACTGCCCTGCGCGGTCAGTCCGACCGTGTAATCGAGCGGCTTCCCCGCGTCGGCCGCGTTCTCACCGGTCAGCGACAGCCGGTAGTCGAGGTCGAGCAGCCGGGCCGCGGCAGCCGACTTCTCGTGACCGGAGCGGAACCGCCACTCGCTGGTGATCCGGGTGCCGAGCATCCACGTCACCGGATCCGGTGACGTACGGGTTCGTCCAGGTCACGTCGTGGCTCTGCGGTGCGGCGGAGGCCTTAGGGTACGTGGCGTGGGCGGCCAGCGCGGTGGGTTCGGCTATTCGCCGTAAACCCTTTCGATCAGCGGGAGTTGGGAGAAGACCCGCGGAGCGTCACCGGTACCAGCCGAACCGTTCGGCCATCACCGGCAGCCGTTCGGCGACGAGCGCATGGGCCGCCGCACGGGGCGTGGAGCCGTCGGCCTCGGCGCGGGCCAGCATCCGGTCGATCAGGGCGCGCATCGAGCGACGGGTGTGCCCGAACGCCTCCTCGGCGTCGGCGCCGATGTCGCCGAACAGGGTCCACCACCACCAGGCGTTCGTACCGGAGTTGACGACCACATCGGGCAGCACGGTGATCCCGCGCCCGGCGAGCAGTTCCTCCGCCTCCGGCAGCACGGGCATGTTAGCCGCCTCGACCACCCAACGGGCAGTGATCAGGGCCTGGTTCGTGGCGTCGATGGCGTACGAGACCGCTGCCGGGACGAGCACCTCCGCCTCCTGGGCCAGCCAGGCGTCGGCGGGCAGCTCGCGGTCCCCGTCCCGCAGCGCACCGCGGTCCACCGTTCCGTACGCGTCCCGGGCGGTGAGCAGCGCCTCGACGTCGAGACCCGCCGGGTTGGCGATGGTGCCCTTGATGTCCGCGACGGCGACGACCTTCAGCCCGGCCCGCGCCAGGAACCGCGCCGTCGCCCCGCCCATCGTGCCGAGCCCCTGCACGGACACGCGCGCCTCCGGGTACGCCACGCCCGCCCGGTCCAGCGCGGCGAGCGCCGACTCGGCGACCCCGCAGCCGCCGACCAGCTCGTCGAGCCCGATGCCGTCCACCTCGACGGCGAACGCGTCGGCGAGCCGCTGCCGCGCCGCCGTCTCGTCGTCGAGCAGCGGATAGACGGCCTGGACCGAGGAGACGAGCCCGGCCTCGACGGCCGCCCGGTCGACGAGGTCCTGCGTCAGCCCGAGGTCCTCACCGGTCGTCCAGATGTTCTCGATGTACGGGCGCACGGCCCGCAGATAGCGCACCAGTACCCCGTACGCCTCCGGGGCGCGCGGGTCGCAGTCGATGCCGCCCTTGGCGCCGCCGAGCGGTATGTAGCGGGCCTGTGCGTCGTCGGAGTCGAAGTGCAGAGCCTCCTTCATCGTCATACCGCGGGCGAGTCCGGCCACCTCGTCGAGCGTGCAGCCCTCCCGCATCCGCAGTCCGCCGCTGGACACACCGCGCACCAGCCGGTCGACGACCAGATGGCCCTGGCGTCCGGTGACATGGTCCGTCCAGGTCAGCGAGATCAGCGGAGCCGGCGGTGTGGTCGGGGACGCGGTCGTCGTCGGCGTCGTCATCGGGGGGTCTCCTCGGTCACAGTGATCAGGGTGGGCCCAGGGGTGGTCAGGGCCAGGGACAGGGCGCGGGTGAGCGCCTCGGGTGAATCGGCGTGGACACCGTGGCCGCCGTACGCGCGGGCCAGCGCCGGGAGGTCGACGGACGGCAGATCGACCGCCGTGGGGGTGTCGCCGCGCGCTGCCATTTCGTCGCGGATCTCGCCGTAACCGCCGTTGTCGAACACCACGACGGGCAGCGGCAGTCGCAGCTGGGCGGCGGTGGCGAGCTCCTGCACGGAGAACTGCAGCCCGCCGTCACCGCTCAGCGCCACCACCTGACGGGCGGGATACGCGGTCTTCGCGCCGATCGCGGCGGGCAGGGCATAGCCGAGCGTGCCGAAGCCGGTCGGATGGAGATAGCGGCCCGCCGGACCCACCGGCAGATGCGGGATCGCGCCGTAGTAGCAGCACTGCGCACTGTCCGAGGTCAGGATCGCGTCCGCGTCCAGCACGGTTCGTACGGCCTGCAGATACGGCAGCCGGTGGGCATCGCGCTCCGCGGTCTCCGCGTCCCGCCCGGCGCGCAGCGCCCGTACGGCACCGGCCCGGTCCGGAGCCCCGGAGTCCGGTTCGCCGTGGGGCTCGGCGAGTTGCTGTCGCAGGGCTTCCAGGGTGGTGCGGGCGTCGCCGACGAGCGGCAGTTGCGCGGGCAGTCCCGCGTACATCTGATCCGGGTCGACATCGACCCGGATCAGGGTGGCGCGCAGCACGGGCGGCGCGGACCAGAGATCGGACTCGGCCAGTTCCGTGCCCACGGCCAGCACCGCATCGCACCCGGCCAGCCACTGCTGTACGGACGGGCTGTGCAGCGACACCCCGAGCGACAGCGGGTGCGTCTCGTCGACGATCCCCTTGCCGTTGGCGGTGGTGACCACCGGCGCACTCAGCTCCTCGGCCAGCGTCAGGCACTGCGCCGCGGCGTTCCTGGCACCGCCGCCGAGGACCAGTGCGGGCTGCCGGGCCGACCGCAGCGCTTGCGCCGCGTCCCGCAGCGCGGGCTCGGACGGGCAGGTCGCGGGCATCGGCGGGGCGAGCCGCACCGGACCCGCCGGTGCCGGCGTCTCCAGCAGATCGAGCGGCACCTCTATGTGGGCCGGGCGCGGGCGCCCGGTGCGGAACAGCGTGAAGGCGCGCGCCACCGCGGAGAAGATCTCCTCGACCGTCGACACCCGGTGGCTGAAAGCCGCGCCCCCCCGCAGCGCCTCGGTCTGGCTGCGCATCTCGTGCAGCAGACCGGTCGACTGGCGCGGGTGGCGCAGTGGCATGCCGGGCGAGACGACCAGCAGCGGCACGCTGTCCGAGTACGCCTGCCCGACCGCCGCCGCGATGTTCAGCAGCGCCGGACCGGTGGTGGTGATCGCCACCCCGGGGCGTCCGGTGACCCGCGCGTACGCATCGGCGGCGTACCCCGCGCCCTGCTCGTGGCGCGGGGTGACATGCGCGATGCCGTACGGGTCCAGATGCCGGTAGATCTCCAGGTTGTGCGTTCCCGGAATCCCGAACGCCTGCGTCACACCGTGCTCCGCCAGTGCGCGAACCACGGCTTCGCCACCGGTCAGCGAGGTCGGCCTCGGCTGCTCGGACACACTGCCTCCCTCCACCAACGGGTCGATTTACTGAATCGCCAGTCAGTATTGAGAGGCGGGAGCGCCCCTGTCAATCCGATCTTTGCTGAATCAGTGTTCAGTTGCGGAAGTGCGACCGTCAGGGGGCGGCGGGGCGCGGCACCTCGCACTGGTCCTTGAAGCCCTGGCTGGTCAGACCCAGTGCGGAGTTCGTCCGCGAGCGCATGTTCTCCACGGCGACCATGGTCGTCGGCTCCACCAGGGCCTTCTCGCCGAGCGCGGTTCTGAGCCGGTCCACCAACTCGTCCGTGACCTCCGGCGGGGTGAGGCTCATCGCCTCCGCGTACTCCATGACGTCACGCTCCCGCGGTGTGTACGCCTCGCTCTCCCGCCACACCGGCACCTCGCGCAGTTTGCGGGGGTCCATCCCGTGCCGGTGGTTCTCCCAGTAGCCGAAGTCCATGCACCAGCTGCAGCCCACGGTCGCCGCGGACGTCATCACCGCAAGGGCCTTGAGCTGCGGGTCCAGCGCCTTCCACCGGCCCGCGGCCAGCTCGAAGCGGAGCATGGCCCACAGCACCCTGGTGTGGTGGGCGGTGGCCCGTACGGGATCGATGACCTTTCCGTACGTACGGTTCGAATACCACGACACGGCGCGGAAGAGGAGGCTGCGGGGCGGGTCGAGCGAGGTACGGGCGGTCATGACGGGTCTCCTTCGGTTCGGCTCCGAGTCCGCCGCGCGGTCCCCTGGGGGTGCCGGATGTGACATCGCAGAGCGCTGGATCGTGGAATCCTGCGACGGGTACGGACGTTGGTTCCGGCATGACGGGATTCGATGCAGAGCAGGACGCGCTCCTCCGGCTGATCGCCGAGGAGCACGGCGGGGTGCTCGTGACGCTGAAGCGGGACGGCCGGCCCCAGCTGTCCAATGTCAATCACTTCTACAGTCCCGAGGAGCGCGTCATCCGCGTCTCGATCACCGAGGACAGGGCGAAGACACGGAACCTCCGGCGCGATCCCAGGGCGAGCTACCACGTCACCAGCAAGGACCGCTGGGCCTGGACGGTCGCGGACGGGACCGCCGAGCTGTCGCCGGTCGCCGCCGATCCGCACGACGCGACCGTGGAGGAGCTGATCACGCTCTACCGCGACGTGCAGGGCGAGCACCCCGACTGGGACGACTACCGCAGTGCCATGGTCCGCGACCGGCGGATCGTCCTGCGACTGCACGTGGAGCATGTGTACGGGCAGCCGCGTGGCTGAGGCGGCGGGGTCCGGCCGTCATTCCCCTGGCTGTCCCCTACTCGCGCGGTCGTACCGCACGGTCGTAACCCCTGCTCATAATGAATCGACACCGACTCCCTCAGGAGATGTTGTGATCGGCGCTGACTCCCTGCACCCGCTCCGCACCCGGCTCCGTGCGCTGCGACCTGCCGCATTCGGCGCCGACCCCGACGGCGACCGCATGGAGCGCATCCGGCGCTCACCCAACTTCGCCGACGGCGTCTTCCAGAACCCCATGGGGGCGCGGAGCAGGCCGTCCGGTTCCATGCTGGAGTTCGCGAAGGTCTTCTTCCGCAAGGAGGAGCGGGCCCGCAGGACGCCGACCGGCACGGTACCCGTCCACGCGACCACGCTCGCCGACCTCGCCGCGCCGCCCGCCACGGGGCTGCGGCTCACCTGGATGGGTCATTCGAGCGTGCTGGCCGAGATCGACGGCCGCCGGGTTCTCTTCGACCCGGTGTGGGGCGAGCGATGCTCGCCCTTCGCGTTTGCCGGGCCCAAGCGGCTGCATCCCGTTCCGCTGCCGCTCGCCGCGCTCGGCCCGGTCGACGCGGTCGTCATCTCCCACGACCACTACGACCACCTCGACCTGCCGACGATCCAGTCCCTGGCGGGTACGGACACGGTCTTCGCCGTGCCCCTCGGCGTCGGAGCCCACCTGGAGCGCTGGGGCGTGTCTGCCGACCGGATGCGCGAGCTCGACTGGAACGAGACCACGCACATCGCGGGGATCAGCCTGACCGCGACCCCCGCCCGGCACTTCTGCGGGCGCGGCCTGCGCAACCAGCAGCACACCCTCTGGGCGTCCTGGGCCGTCGCGGGCCCGGAGCACCGGATCTACCACAGCGGGGACACCGGCTACTTTCCCGGTTTCAAGGACATCGGCGCCGAGCACGGCCCGTTCGACGCGACGATGATCCAGATCGGCGCCTACTCCGAGTACTGGCCCGAGAACCACACGGACTGTACCCCACTCCCCGGTGGGTGGCCCGACATACATATGACGCCCGCTCAGGGGATCCAGGCGCACATTGACCTGCAAGGGGGCAAGCCGCACGGCGTCATGATGCCCATCCACTGGGGCACCTTCACCCTCGCCATGCACCCGTGGGCAGAGCCCGGCGAGTGGACCAAGGATGCCGCCGAAGAAGCCGAGCAGCCGGCAGCATTCCCCCGACCGGGCGAGCCCTTCGAGCCCGCGGGAACGCTTCCCCTCGATCCCTGGTGGCGGTCCGTGGCTGCCCCGATTGCACACCCCTGGCGCCGCAGCGAGGCAACGGACGTTGCTCAGGGTCAGGAGAATCGCGATCTTGATCTCGCAGGTGAGCGGTGACTCGGGGCAGGGATGAAAGCCTGAACGCAATGACGCAGGCGTTCGCCAAGTTGACGGAGGCCGAACAAAAGCAGGCGATCCAGGCGCTCGACGGTCCCCCTCGACGGGGGAGGGCTGCTGAGGCACGGCAGTGCATCCCACTGCCCACTTCACGAAAGCCATCCGGCATCCAAGTCGAGACGCGGATCGTCAAGTCCTGACACCGAGGCCCCACCCTTCCGGCCAGAACGGCGGGGTGGGGCTTCCGTATTTCTCACTTGATCTTTAACCTGTGCGGCGTGGACGCGGGGTTGTTGACTTCTTCGTCCGTCGTTTTGCGGGGTGCGGCTTGCCGACTGTGTGCACGTCATGGCGGTGAAAGGTTCGGTCCCACGCCCCCAGCATGGCGAAATCGCCGTGTCCCGACCGCGGGTGCCCCCCGGCCTCGGCCGCCGCTTCCTCTGACCGAAGCCCCCGGGCGATCGCAGTCCAGAACCGGAGGCGATCCTCACGCCACGCGACCGTCGGCCGGCCCGGCGACGGCATCTGCCCCCGGCACTCACGAGCCCTGCGCTGCAGTGGACCAACACCCATCACTCCACCTCAGGCCACGAGGTGTTGCGACGAGCAGTTGAATCCACCCTGCTACCCGCCGCCGCAGTGAAACAACGAAGACTTCGCTGTGGGATTCGTTTCGGTGAACGGAATCTACTGTTCGCCCACCTAATGTAACCCCCCGGGTTACGCCCCTTCAAATACCCCCCGGGGGGTATAACCCGGTCGCCTATCTGCCTGAAACAGGCCGATCCAGGATTGGTCTTGGATCACACCCGCCCGTGCGGCGGGAAATGCGTAGAAGGAAACGATGACCATGAATGCGAACTCCTCTGTGCTGGTCCGGCGGTCACGCACGTGCCTGGCCGCTGTCGCTGTTGCCGGAGCACTGGGACTGCTCAGTGCGTGCGGCGGATCATCACAACCCAAACCATCGGGCGCACTGAGTCCCGGCACTGGCCAGACCCTGCCTGGAACGCCCGGTGCCTCCGGAACCGGCGGTACCGTCAGCCCACCACCAACCACGCCCTCGACCTCACCTACCGCCAGCCAATCGTCCGCTCCGGCGGCCGCCAACGCGGTGACGATCAAGAACTTTGCGTTCTCCCCGGCCAAACTGACGGTCAAGGCGGGCACGAAGGTGACCTGGACCAACACCGACTCCGACACTCACACCGTCACCAGTAAACAAGGATCGGGCGGGCCGCTGAAGTCGGCAGGCCTAGCCACCAATGCCACCTACAGCTACACCTTCACCAAACCCGGCACCTACGCCTACTACTGCACCATCCACCCGTTCATGACGGCCACCGTGGAGGTGACCCCATGACCGAACCCCCACACGACTCCAGCGGCGACGGCGAACACCGCATGTCCCGCCGTCAGCTCATGCGGCACTCCGCCTGGTTCGGTGGCGCCGTCATCCTGACAGTCACCGGGGGAGAGGTGATCAGCCATATCTCCGGTTCGACGGACCCCACCCCGGCGGGCAGCGCAGACCTGCGATTCGTGCAGATTTCCGACAGCCACATCGGCTTCCATGGTCCGGCCAACCTGAATGTCGCCGGAACGCTCACCGCAGCGATCAACCAGGTCAACTCACTCGGATTCCGGCCCGACTTCGTCATGCACAGCGGCGATCTGACACACCTTTCCACCCCCGCCCAGTTCGACCAGGTCAAGCAGATGCTGTCGCAGCTGCGCACGGACCGGATCTTCACCGTGCCGGGCGAGCACGACTCGATCGGAGACAACGGACGCGCATACCGACAAACTTTCGCCAAAAACACCCTCGGCGACGGCTGGTACAGCTTCGACACCCATGGTGTGCACTTCATCGCGCTGGTCAACACTCTGCACCTTGAGCATCTCGGCCACCTGGGCAGCGATCAGATCGATTTCGTCCGCAAGGACATCGCCGGCCTGTCATCGGACACCCCAATCGTCGTCTTCAGCCATATCCCGTTGTTCGCGATGTATCCGAAGTGGGGCTGGGGCACCGACGATGCGGTGCAGGTGCTGTCGATGCTGCGCCGTTTCTCCTCAGTCACGTGCCTCAACGGGCACGTCCACCAGCTGTTCGCCAAGACCGAGGGCAACATCACCTTCCACTCGGCCGCCCCCACCTGCTATCCGTTTCCCAAACCCGGCCACGGCCCCGGCCCCATTCCGCAGGTGCTGCCCGCCGGACGCCTCAAGGACGCACTTGGCATCCGCACCGTCAACTACCGGCAGGGCGGCCACGCACTGGCGGTCAAGGACGAGAAACTCACATGACCCCCCGGAGCCTGCCCGCCCTCGCACTGCGCTTGGTGCTCGCCGCCACGCTCGCGGCAAGCGGATACATCCACGCCCAGCTCTACATCGACGGATACCGCTTCATCCACGTCATCGGCCCGTTGTTCCTGCTGCAGGCCAGCGCCGCCTTCGCCGTGGCCGCACTTCTCTTGTTGGCGGCCCCCCTGCTACTCCGAATCGCCGCCGCCGCAATCGCCCTTGGCGCGCTCGCCGGATTCGCCGTATCCCGCACCATCGGATTGTTCGGGTTCACCGAACGCGGCCTGCAGCCCGCTCCGCAGGCCCTGCTCAGCCTTATCGCTGAGACGCTCACTCTGCTGACTGTCGCGGCCTGGCAAGCATCCGAGGTCCGGCGACATCGTCGCACCCAGCCGCACCACGACGAGACCAGCCGTGGTGCGGCCCGACCTCCGCACCACGGGACCGGACAGATGAACCGGACACCGACGCGCCTCCTACACGGCGGACACCACCCGACGCGGCGGCCCATCCGCCGGCCGACAAGTGGCAGGCTGGCTATCGAAGAGGGATGATGGGGGAGCGTGCGCTTCATGCGCCGGCCGCATGTCCGCGCGAACGGTAGAATTTTTCAGGAAAGCGCACCTGACAGATTACTGGGCTCGAATTTCTTGCACGGGCCAGGGGATTCGCGCAGTCTTGGGCTGACGTGATTTCGTTACCCCGAGACGCGCCCTGACGGTTCGCGGCGCCGGCACAACGGGTGGTCACGAGCCGGACCGATGCGCGATTCGACCGTGCGTGTCGGTCTAAATCCAGAGCGGTTATCGGGGTTTTGTTTTCGAGCGACGGGCGGACACGTCGATTCCAGGGCACCCCTCGAGGCTTGATTGCCGTCTGCCGCACTTCGCCACTCCACCGGTAGGAATATCCCGAACATTCGATCAGGAACGGGGCCTGCGCATGGGATGGCTCACCTTCGGTTACTTCATATCGTATGTTCCGTACGCCATGCTGGTGAAGGCACTGGCCAGCGGAGTGACCCCGCTGTCGGGGAAGCCGGTCAACGGCTTTGAGTTGCTGCCCGCAGCCGTCCTCGGACAGCTCGTGGTGATGCCTGTGTTCGTAGCCCTGTCGGGTTGGTGGCGGCACATGCGGCGGGGTGGGATCGGGGGGCATCGAATTCCAATGGCGGGTCGGGAAACGTTGGCGGCCGCCTTCTTCGCTTCGCTTATTATCGGCACCACCACGATGAACTACACCTTTTCCGGCGTATCGATCCTCTTCATGCTGTTGTTGATGCGCGGGGGAGTTCTGGTTCTCTCCCCGTTGGTCGACAAGGCGCGCAAACGGCGGGTGACGGCATCTTCCTGGGTGGGGTTGTGCCTCAGCCTGATCGCGGTTTCAGTGGCACTCGGTGATGTGAACAGCTACCACCTCACCCTGGCTGCCGTGCTGAGCGTCCTGATCTATCTCGTCGGCTACATGGGCCGGTTCGAAATCATGAGCCGGGTGGCCAAGTCGGGGGTTCTCGCAACAGACCGCCGCTTCTTCGTGGAGGAGCATGTCGCCGCACCGGTTTGGCTGGCTCTGCTGCTGGCGGCAGGGGCACTGGCCGGGCAAGCGCAGTTGCGTGCGGGCTTCACCACATTCCTCGGTACCCCTGTCGCGTTGGCGGCGGCGGGTATAGGCGTGGCGTACGAAGTGCTGTTCGTCTTCGCTTCGCTGATCTACCTCGACCGGCGCGAGTACACCTGGGGCGTGCCGGCATGGGCGTTCGCCAGCCTGATGTCCGGTCTGACCGCCTCCTTCTCGCTGGCGTGGGTGGCCGGGCTCCAAGCTCCGGGGGACGCTCAGCTCCTCGCGCTCGTCTTCGGCGTCGGCGCGGCGGCGGCGCTGTCCTACCCGTCGGCCGTCACCTGGTGGCGGGTACGCGCCACCGGGGCGGTGTGCCGCGTGCTGTTCGTCTGCGGCGGGAACACCTCCCGTTCGCCCATGGCCGAGGTCATCGCGTGGGCCCAGGCCGCGGAGGCGGGAGTCGCGTACGCCTTCCGGTTCTCCAGCGCGGGTGTTGCGACGAAGCGGCCTGGGGCCCCGATGGCTCCCGAAGCCAGGTCCGCGCTCGCTGAGCTCGGACTGGACCGAGTGCCGGGCCGGGGGAATCCCGGGCTTCACCGAGCACGCCCGGTCACCCCTGAGCTCTGCCGGGACAGCTCCGTCATCTACTGCATGACCCGGGCCCATTGCCACGGGGTGATCGCCATGGCACCCGAGGCCGAGGGCCGCACCCTGTGTCTGGATCCGCGCTGTGACATCCCCAATCCGGAGGGGCAGTCCTCGGAGGTGTACGGCCGGTGCGCCCGGCACATCCAGCGGTCCGTCCGCGTCCGCCTGGGGGAACTCCTTCGCTCCGACCTCCTCGCGGCGCACCGTCGAGCCGCAACACCCGGATACGGCAGGTGATCGCGGTGATCGGCAGCATCCCGCAGGTGTTGGTGGACGCTCTGGGCGAGGCGTTCGACCGCGGTGATCGGCCCACGCCTGATGACGCCAACCGGCTGCCGTCGCTGGACGACATCGTCGAACGCCGTACCCGCGCCGCCAGGTCGGGAGCGCTGCCGGCCAAGGGGGACGCCGCCGCGGACACCGCCGCCGCACGGGCCCACCTCCGCGACAACCTGCGCTTCCACGGACCGCCGACCGCCGGCTACGCGGATGTCCTGCGCCTGCGGCTGGGCATCGACTCTGACCGTCCCATCGTGTGCGCCCCGACTGTCACTCGGTTCGTCCTGCCGCGGGCCCCTCTGGAGGAGTACGTCCAATGGAGCGGCTGACGAGCGGATGCGATGCCGCCGTCACGCGGCGGGCTCACATAGTCGCAGTGGTCGCCCAACCTGAGGATCTCACCACGCCTCGCCTGCGCGGCCTCGCAGGGGTGGCCGACGCGCTGGAGGTGCGTGCCGACCTGGTCGGCGACCCCGATCCGCACCGGCTGCGCCGACACTTCACCGGGCCACTGACCTACAGCCTGCGCTCCCCGCGCCACGGCGGTCGCTCGGCTGCCGGCCCGGTCGAACGCCGCACCCGGCTCCTCCGCGCGGCGGACCACTATGACGTGGTCGATCTGGAGGCCGTGGACGACCTGGTCCCGGAACTGCTGGCGGGCATCCCCGCCCGGCAGCGGCGCGTCTCCTGGCACCAGCCCGAACCCGCACGCCCCGAGCAGAGCGCCGACCGCGGGGCCGGCGTGCTGGAGGGATCCGCGGAACTGCGGGAGCGGTTCGCCGCGATGGCCAGCACACCTGCGCTGCTGTACCTCCTTGTGCCGCAGGCGGGAACTCAGTATGGGTCGGCCTCGCCGCTGCTGCTCACCGGGCTCGGGCGCTCCGACGTGACGGCGTTCGCGTCCGGTCCGGCCGGCACCTGGACCCGGGTGCTGGCGCCGTGGCTGGGCGCGCCTCTCGCCTTCGGCCGGGCCGGTGCCCCGGGGGCGGACGGAATGCCGAGTGTGGGCCATCTCCTGACTGACTACGGACTGCCCGCTCTGCCACCGCTCAGTGCCCTGTTCGGCATTGCCGGCCATGACCCGGGACGCTCGCTGTCACCCCGGCTCCACAATGCGGCGTTGCGGGAGCTGCAGCTGCCCGCGCTCTACCTGCCCTTCCAGGTGGACACGTTCCCCCGCTTCTGGCACTGGGCCAACGGCTTCGGGGCGCTGGCCCGGCTGCCGCTACGCGGGCTGACCGTGACCGCTCCCCACAAGCAGAGCGCGGTCGAAGTGGCCGACATCGTCGGCCCGCAGGCGCTGCGGTGCGGCGCGGCCAACGTTCTGTGGCACGACGCCGGGCGCTGGCGGGCGGCCACCACCGACACCGCCGCTGCCCTGCACATCCTTGCCCGGGCCGGGGTCGATCCCAGCGGCCGCAGGGCCGCCGTCATCGGTTGCGGCAGCACCGGGCAGGCCGTCGCGCTGGCCCTGCTCCAGGCCGGAGCCCGGGTGACCCTGGTCAACCGGGGGCATGCGCGCGGCCGGGAAGCCTCCTCGCGCCTCGGGGCTCCCTACGTACCGCTCTCCCGGTTCTCCCCGGCAGGACACGCCGTGCTCGTCCACGCCACGCCCCTGGCGGAAAGGCAACCATTTCCGGTTGCCGCCGTCGACCCGGACGCGGCGGTGTTGGAAATGGTCTACCGCGACCCTCCGACCGCGCTCATGAACGCCACCCGCGCCCGCGGACTGATCGGCATCGACGGCTGGGACGTCCTGCTCGTCGAAGTGAGCGAACAATTCCGTCTGTTGACAGGTCATCCGTTCCCCGGTGCGCTGCCACTGCGCCCCCTCTGCTTCAGCCGGGTCGAGCGCACCGACGTCCACGACCTCACCGAGCCGGAGGAATCGCCCCCGGCGCAGTCCGCGATGCTACCCACGAGCGGAGAGGCACCATGACGACCCGTTCGGCCTCTCCCGCCGGACCGGCCGCACCTCTCCCGCCGGACGCCCCCGACGTCTCGGCTCTGCTGGGCGACTGGGTCAACACCGACCAGGGCAGTTCGAAGGGCGCCCTACGGCTGAACGTTACGTGGCAAGAGAAGGGCCTGTTCGTCAGAGCTTTCGGCACCGGCAGCCCGCAGCCGCGCGACTGGGGTGAGGTGCCGGCGGTCGTGTACACCGCGCCAGGAACCCCATCGGCCGCCTGGTCGTTCTCGGCGATCTACAACTTCGGGTCGCTGCGCACTGTCCTGTGCGCTTACCACAAGGCGGGCATCCTGGTGGCCACCACGAGCAGCATCTTCAGCGATGGCAGCGGGAGAGCCGACCACTGGGCCCGCTCGTTCTTCCACAGGGCGGAGGGGCGGGCATGACGGCACGGACGGTCGATCCGGCGCCGCTGGCCGGTGGCTGGGTCAACTTCGACACCACCGCCACGGGTATCCACTTGGTCGATGCCGCGGTCGACGGCAGCCAGCTCATGCTGCGGATCACGGAGCGCGGCGACCCGGACCCGTCACAAGAGGCGCTCGTACCAACCGCAACGCCCGTCACCGGCGCCACCCTGCCCGCCGTCCCGCTGGCGGATGACATGGACGCCCCCGACGCCGTGGCCTTCCTCGCCGAAGGTCCGCTCGGCTCCCGCCAGGTCATCCTCTGCGGCTACCTCAACCGCGGCCTGCTGACCATCGATGTCCATACCGTCCATACCGCCGATCCGCAGATACCGAACGTGATGTACCGCGCCCACTTCTACCGTTCGGAAGGGGCCGTCCTCCTATGACCGACGACCTGGGCCACGGTCCGGCCCGCGATCCGGTGACCGGGGGCGACCGGGCCGTTCTCCACGCCGTGGCGAAGCTGGCCGCGGACAACTTCGCCCCCCGCGCCGAGGAATACGACCGCAGGGCCGCCTTCCCCGCCGAGGACTTCGACGATCTGTTCTCCGGCGGGTTCCTGGCCGCCCCTGTGCCGCGGGAGCACGGCGGCCTGGGCTACGGCCCCCAGCGGCGCAACACCCTGCCCCTGTGGGAGATGACCACCACGCTGGCCAAGGCCGATCTGTCACTGGCCCGCTGCTGGGAGGGGCACGCCAACGCACTCGTCCTCATCGACGCCCTGGCCGGCCCGGAGCAGAAGCGACACTGGTTCACCGGCGTGGTCGAACACGGAGAGAAATGGGCCGCCTGGAGCGGCGAACCCCAGGCCCCCAAGCCGGGCGAGAGCGGTCGCTTCGGCACCATGCTGACACCCGTCCGCAGCGGCTGGACCCTTCGCGGCAGCAAGGCGTTCGCCACCAGCGCCACCGGAGCCCAGTGGGCGATCCTGCTCGTCGACCCGGCCGGCCCCGGCGGAGCCCGGCACAGCCGAGAGGCCCGCGGAAGGCTCCTGCTGCTCGCCTGCGACCTGTCCGACCCGACTGTGACTGTGGACAGTTCGTGGTGGGACCCGATCGGCATGCGCGCGACGGTCAGCCATGTGGTGCGGTTCCACGACACCTTCGTACCACGCGAGCATCTCATCGGCCGCCCCGGCGGCTACTTCGAAGGGCACTGGCAGACCGCTTTCATCCCGCACTACGCTGCCAGCTTCCTCGGCGGCGCCCTGGCCGCGAACGAATACGGACTCGGGTATCTGATGCGGCAGGGCAAGGGCGGTGATCCCCATGTGCAGCAGCGGGTGGGCAGCATGGCGGTCAACATCGACACCGCCCGCCTCTGGTTGCGCTACGTCGCCGGTCTGTGGGATGAAGGCAGGGTCGAGGAGGCGCGGATCGCCGGCATCAGGGCCTGGCATGCGATCGAGCATTTGGCGGAAGAGACAGTGCACCACGTCATCCGCGCGTGCGGTGCCCGCAGCCTGATCCGCCCGAGCCCCGTGGAGCGGATCCTGCGCGACCTGACCTTCTACGAGCTCCATGACAGCGACGACCACGTCCTGGCGACCATCGGGCAGGCTGTACTCGGCGAGCAGCACGACCCGTCGTTCCACAGACCATGACTCCGAACCCTCAAGCCGGGTAAGGGAACACGTCATCTCAGGGCATCCATCGGCGACGATGCATGGACATGCGAGACCAGCGACCTACGAGTGCTTGGGCGCGCAGCCGTGGCGGCTGAGGCCGGGTCGGCGCGCGGGGCACGTATGGCTCGCGACGGCCTGCGCGCCGGTCACGAGGCTGCGGGCGACGAGCATGGCCGCGTCGGCAGGGGCGTCCGGCGGCTTCACCTGGGTCGGCATGTCGCTCTCATCGGCCGTCCGGCCCAACCGCTCTCCTCGATTCGCGTACCTGCTGACGCGCCGACTGGACCCGGCAGGGACCCTTCGGACGTACTGACGAGATCGGCCCGCAACGCCTGGAGAACATGTTGAGAAACCCTCGCCTCGCGACCGCCTCGGTCGCCGCTGACGCCATGCGTGCCACCGTGCACAACGGTTGCTCCGGCGGGAGAAGGACGACGATCGGCGTGAGCCCGCAGCCCGCGCCGGCGGCGGACGCATCCGCCCGCACCGATCCTCGCTTTGTCTCCGGGCCGTCGGCCCGCACCACCGGCACTCCCAGCGCCGCGCTCGGCACCACGTGGTGTGCCGTCCAGCTCCAGGGCGGCACAATCGAGAGCGGGAGCGGCTGATCACGTGGACGGCCTCGCTCACCCTGCCAACCACCGACGGCTCTACGGCGTCCTGTGGATGCTCCTGCCCGTGGCGGTCATGGTCGGCCTCTACTGGTACGGCCGGGTACACACCCCCGCCTACGAGAACAGCCTCTTCGGGCAGCGCGGCGACGACGCCAGACTACTCAAAGCCCAACTCGGCTCCGCACTGCTGGGCCTGGCGCTGATTCAGCTACTTCTCGCCCTCTGGATGTACGGCCGCCTGCCCGCACTGCGAACCGCACCGCACCGGGTCAACACGACGCACCGCCTCATCGGTCTGACCGCCTTCCTCCTCTCCCTCCCCATCGCTCAGCACTGCATCACCGCCTACGGCGTCCAGCTGACCGACACCCGCCTGGCGCTGCACTCGCTCACCGGCTGCTTCCTCTACGGGGCCTTCGTCGCCAAGGTCATCGTGGTCCGCCACCGCCACTGGCCCAGCTGGGCACTCCCTCTGGCGGGAGGCACCCTCGTCACCGCGATCGCCCTGATCTGGTACGCCGCCGCCCTCTGGGACCTGAACGGCTTCAAGGCACCCGGCCTGTGAGCAGAGCGCGAGACGTCTCTTCCGACGGCCCCGGCCGGACCGACAACATCGCGGTGAGCGACACGCTGCCCAGTGACACCCTGTACTTGGGCGGTGCCTCCCGGTTCGGGCGAGGTCAGGCAAGACTGGGCACATGAAGTCAGCTCTGCCCGTTGTTCTCGTGGCAGCCGGGCCCTCAGGAGTTATCGGCCGTCAGCCTCACTTTTAGCGCGCCTACCTCGCCCGCAATCAGCGTGACGTGCCCCCCGGCGCGGGCCACGATCAACGGCCGCAGTCTGTGGGCTCGCCCGGTAGCCGAGGGCTGGGCGGAAGTACGCGACCGCTCACCCGAGAGCGCCGCCGCCGCGACCGCCGACCCGGCCGCAGGGGCGAGCCGCCCGGAAGTGGCTCCGACCGCCTAGCGCCTCTCCCGGCAAGCTTTGCCCCGTCGCACCGCCCGGCACGCCCGCTCGCCGCGTCGGCCACAAGCCCTGGCAGCTCCTTCCCCAAGCTCTCAGCTTCGTTCGAGCAGGGGAGACCCCATCCAGGAACTTCCGGCCGCCTTGCGATCGCACGCACCGGACGACGCTCCTCATGGGGTATCCATTGCCAGTCGCGGCACTTGTGATTGCCCTTCGGATCAGGCCGAATCCGAAGGACAGGACCAGGAGTGGTGCCGCGTGACGTCCGGCGGCGGGCAACAGGTGTTGACGGACACCCGGCGACAATGAACAAGGGGCGTTGACGCACGTCTCTCCCACCCGGCGGTCCGGCTATCGGGCTACCCATGTCAATGCGGCGTTATCGGTCTCTTGTGCGAGAGCTCATACCAGAGCGGGACGGATCGCGGGCAAGTTTGACAACTGCCTGTCGCGGGAGCTCGATTGGCGACTACTGTGTGTGGCCAGTGATCAACGCTGGGCTCATATCGTTCGAGCATGGCCGAGCGTTGACCCGAGCCTGACCGACCACCGTAGGTGCCACCGCATGAACGCCGATTCCTGGTGCCCCATGTACTGAGGACGCTGATGTCTCAACTTCGCGCACCTGAAGCGCGACCGGAACGCCGAGAGGGCGCGCGGCACGGCCGGCCGGGTGCCCGTTCCCACTCGGCCGCGGCCAGGCCGCGCGCCTCGCAGCCGTCTCCTGACGCCCGCGTGCGCCCCCAGATCCTGCGTACCGCCCTGCTCCCGGCCATCGCCGTGATGCTGAGCGGTGCCGCAGCCGTCATCTTCACCATCCGTTCCACAGGCGCCCGCCCGACTACCCAACTCTGGGTCGCGCTGGGCGGATCCGGGGCGCTGGCCGTCGCCGCCGTGGTCGCCGCATTCCTCGGTGCCAACCGGGTCACGACCACCGTCCTCGGCCGCTGCCTGGCGCTGCGCCGTGCCAGTGCCCAGGGCCAGGCCGACCTGCAGCGGCTGGTGGAGAAGCTCCGCAATGGAGAACCGGCGCCCGAGCGGCGCCCCCCGCGGCCCGTCGCCCCGGGCAGCGACGCCTTCGAGCTGCTCGCCCAGGAAATGGGCCGGTCGCACGAAGGGGCCATCGCCGCCGTCGTCCAGGCAGCACGGCTCAGCAACAACTCCGGCGAGGAACAGCGGGTCGAGGTCTTCGTCAATCTCGCTCGCCGCCTCCAGTCCCTCGTCCACCGGGAGATCCAGCTGCTCGACGAGCTGGAGCACGAGGTCGAGGACCCAGATCTCCTCAAGGGCCTCTTCCGGGTCGATCACCTCGCTACCCGCATCCGCAGGCACGCCGAGAACCTCGCCGTTCTCGGCGGAGCCGTCTCCCGGCGCCAGTGGAGCAACCCGGTCACCACGACCGAGGTGCTGCGCTCCGCGATCGCCGAGATCGAGCAGTATCCGCGAGTCAAACTGGTGCCGCCGATCGACGGCACCCTGCGCGGTCACGCCGTGGCCGATGTGATCCATCTGCTGGCCGAACTCGTCGAGAACGCCACCGTGTTCTCCGCCCCGCACACCCAGGTGCTGCTGCGAGCACAGCACGTCACTGCCGGGCTGGCCCTGGAGGTCGAGGACCGGGGGCTCGGCATGCCGGGCAACGAGCAGAAGCGGATGAACGCCCTGCTCGCCGACCCCGACCAGGTCAACGTCGCCCATCTGCTCCAGGACGGCCGGATCGGGCTCTTCGTCGTCGCATCGCTGGCCCGCAGGCACGGCATCGCGGTCCGGCTGCAGAGCAACATCTACGGCGGCACCCAGGCCGTACTGGTACTCCCGCAGTCCCTGCTCGGCGCCGACACCGAGGCACCCACCACGGCCGACGCCGTCCCGGTCCCGCCGCCCGGGCCCGTACACCGGCCGCCCGCCCAGGACGCCACCGCGCACCAGCGGAAGCTGAGCCCGGCCCCGAACCGGCAGACCCAGGTGCCCAGTCAGCCGCTCCGCCTGCACCAAACGCCCCAGCAGCCGCGAAGGCAGGGTGAGGGGCCACCGCTGCCGCTGCGCGTCGAGCGTGTCACCCGGCCCACTCCCGCCGACACCCGACCCGGCATCCAGCGACCGGACGACGTGCTTCCGGCCCTCCAGCCGGAGCCCGGAACCGTGCGGGGCACCATGGGCAGGCCCCAACTCCCCAGGCGCGCCCATCAGGAACACCTGGTCCCGCAGCTGCGCGAAGCCCCCGCCCCCCGTGCCGAGGACGAAGAACCCCCTTTGCACGACCCGGGGCTGATGGCGTCATTCCGGCGGGGCATCGAGCTTGCCGACGCCCGGAGCGAAGCAGACGCCGACACCGCACAGTCCCCGGCCCGGCCGCCCCTCGAACCGCTGCCCGTCCGCGGAAGCACCGCGACCGTCTCCGCGCTCCCTCACGAACCGGACCCCCTCGAAACGAATACCTTGAAGGAGTAGATGCACCATGACGACCGATATGCCGTCCGGTCAGGTCGCCGACCTCGACTGGCTGCTGAGCGGGCTGGTACAGCGTGTGCCCTACACGCGCAGCGCGGTCCTGCTCTCCGCCGACGGGCTGGTGAAGTCCCTCCACGGCATGGACGCGGACAGCGCCGACCACATGGCGGCGCTGGCCGCCGGTCTGTACTCCCTCGGCCGCAGCGCCGGGGCGCGCTTCGGGGACAACGGGGAGGTCCGGCAGGTGGTGGTGGAGCTCGACTCGACGCTGCTCTTCGTCTCCACCGCCGGTTCCGGCACCTGTCTCGCTGTCCTCGCCGGACGCGAGGCAGATGCCGCGGTGCTCGGCTACGAGATGACGATGCTGGTCAAGAGCGTCCGGCCGTATCTGACGACCCCGGCCAGACAAGCGGCCGGGGCACCGAGCACCACGGAGCTGTGAGAGTGTCGGCCGTGCAGGACGGGCCGTTGCTCGACGACGCCGCGGGCCGGCTCATCCGTCCGTACACCGTGAGCAACGGCCGTACCCGTCCGACCGCCGTGCTCGATCTGCTCTCCCTGGTGAGGGCCACCGGCACCGATCCGCAGACGCATCTCGGCCCCGAGCACTCCGTGGCGCTCGGGCTGTGCGGCGGACCCACTTCGGTGGCCGAGATCGCCGCACATCTGCGGCTGCCGGCAGTCGTCACCAAGGTGCTCGTCTCCGATCTGGTCGACTGCGGCGCAGTCACCGCGCATCCGCCCGCCTTCCATGACATGCCCACCGACCGATCTCTGCTGGAGGCAGTGCTCGATGGCCTACGACGACAGCTCTGACGGCTCCGGCACCTCGGGCGGAGGGGACGCCCCCGAGGGCCCCGAGTGCTTCCCCGTCGCGCTCAAGGTCCTGGTGGCGGGCGGCTTCGGCGTCGGCAAGACGACGTTCGTGGGCGCCGTCAGCGAGATCGCACCGCTGAGCACGGAGGAGCTGCTGACCCAGGTCAGTGTGGCGACGGACAGCCTGGAGGGTATCGAGTCGAAGACCGCCACGACGGTTGCCATGGACTTCGGCCGCATCACCCTCGACGAGCAGCACGTGCTCTATCTGTTCGGCACCCCGGGCCAGGAGCGTTTCTGGTTCATGTGGGACGAGCTCTCCCAGGGCGCGCTGGGAGCGGTCGTGCTCGCCGACACCCGGCGGCTCGAGGAGTGCTTCCCGGCAGTCGACTTCTTCGAGCGGCGAGGCATCGGATTCATCGTCGCGGTCAATGAGTTCGACGGCGCCTACCGGTACGGCCCCGACGAGGTACGGGCCGCGCTCGACCTTCCGCCCGAGGTACCGGTCGTCCTCTGCGACGCCAGGATCGCGAACTCGGGCACCGGAGCGCTGATCACACTGGTCCAGCATCTGATCAACGCCACCTCCGACCCCGCCCCGCTCTCCGCCTTCGGAGCCCACCCGTGAACGGACGCACCAACGACCGGCTGCTGCTGACCCCCGTCGACCACGATGCCCCCGTCCGAGCCCAGCGGCTGCGGACGCTCGGACTCGGGGAACAGGCCGGCGGATCGTTCGACAGCTTCGACGCGTTCGCGGACAAGGTGGCCGCAATGACCGATGTTCCTTTCTCGATGGTCAACTTCATCGACGGGAACCGGCAGTTCTTCGCCGGACTGCACACGCCGGCCGGTACGCACACCGGTTCCGACCTGGGCGCCATGGCTGCGGGCAGTGGCCGTGACGGGCGGTATGTGGCCCTCGATCACGGCTACTGCCCGCACGTCGTCGCGCGGCGGAAGGCGCTCGTCCTGGAGGACGTCTGCGACTACCCGAGATTCGCCGGCAATCCGGTCGTCGACGACATAGGCATCCGTTCCTATCTCGGGGCTCCGCTCATCGACCGTACGGGCATCGCGCTGGGGGCGGTCTGCGCCGTCGACACCGTGCCCCGCCCCTGGGGACAGGCCGGTCTCGACACGATCAAGTCCCTGGCGCAGGAACTCATCGGCCACATCCACCGACGGGAGGACAAGGCCTTGGGGGAGTATCGGAACGGAAAACCGCGGTAGCCGCTGATGATTCCGCGTGGCTCGGCCCCGGACGCCGCGCAAACCGGCCCTTGAGCCCCGGCACTCTGCGCGACGTGCTACGGGCCTCGGAATCCCGGCCGGGAAAGGCCACCCCTCGGCCATCCGCTAACTCGTCCTCCAAGCCCCGGCCCCTCCGCCATCACCCCCCGTCGATCGCCGGTCGGGCCGGCGCCGCCGCTGTCCGCGGTGCAACGCGCGGGGGTTCGAGCCGGCCCGGCACGATCAAGCCCGTCCGGCGATGGAGGACACCGCGGCCCCCGGTCACCGCACCCCACCCCCCGGCACTCCCGTACTGCCCCGCAACACCACCTCACCCTCCACCCGCACCACCCGGGTCCGTCCCCCGGCCCCCACCTCCCGCAGCGCCAGCGCGATCGCGTTCTCGCCCATCGATGTCAGCGGCAGCGTCACCGTCGTGAGCGGCGGCGACAACTCCCGTACCAGAGGGATGTCGTCGAACCCGGCCAGCGACACATCCTCCGGCACCCGCGACCCCGCCTCCCGCAGCGCCGCCAACGCCCCGACCGCCATCACATCGGTCACCGCGAAGACACACGTCGGCCGGGCGCGGGGCGGCGCCTGCGCCGCGGCGAGCAGCAGCCGCCGCGCCGCCTCGTACCCGCCGTCACGGGTGAACGCCCCCTCCATCACCTGGTCGAGTCCGATGCCTGCCTCGGCGAGCCCTTCCCGGAACCCTGCCAACCGGTCGGAGACCGTCGTCAGCTCGGGCGGCCCGCTGAGAACCGCGAACCTCCGATGCCCCAGCCCCACCAGTGCCCGGGCGAGTGCAGCCGCCCCCGCCCGGTTCTCCGGCTGCACGGTGTCCACCCGCAGGCTGCGGTGCCGGCTGACGACCGCCACCCGCCCGCCGGCCCTGACATACGGCTCCAGTTCGGTATCCATGGCCCGCTCCCACGCGCGGTCCTGGAAGCCCGAGCCGATCAGCAGGATCGCCCGCGCGCGCTGAGCCCGCAGCATGGAGACGTAACTGATCTCCCGTGCCGGCTCCCGGAACGTGGAGGCCAGCATGACGAGCAGCCCCCGTTCCGCAGCCGCCCGCATCACACCGCTGGAGATCGCGGCGAAATACGGGTCGCTGACGTCATGACAGATGACGCCCACCGTACGGTTGCTGGCGGCACTGGCGAGTGCCTGTGCATGTGCGTTGGGGATGTAGCCGAGCCGTTCCGCCGCAGCGTGCACCCGCTGTCGCAGATCGTCGCGGACCGTGGCCGTACCGTTGAGCGCCCGCGAAGCGGTGGCCGGTGAGACGCCGGCCTCCCGGGCCACGGCGTCGAGCGTCACATGGGCCGTGGTCGCGACGATACGGCGCGCTCCCGGACGGTCCCGCGTCGCCCGTTCGCTGGTCACGCGTTCACTCAACTCGACCCCCAAGGGCGCGGTGGCGGCAGGGTCCCGAAACTTCAGGACGACCTATTGACCGTGCGTGCAGACAGTCATTAGCGTGGCGGCACCTTGCAAGAAAGCGCTTTCTGAAAGCGCCTTCTCCGTCATCGCAGGATCGCACAGCTCTCCACAACTACCACCGAAGTGCATGGAGTTAACCGTGAGCCAGAGCGCGTTGACCGGAAATCCCGCCGAAGTGGCGGGTGTTGCCCGGAGGGCTGGGCCGTCCGCGGGGGAGCGACTGGCGCGGGCGGTCGAGCGGAGCTGGCGCCCGGTCGCCCTGCTGCTGGTCTGCTTCGTCGTCTGGTGGGTGATCTCAGCAGCCGAGTTGGTGGAGCCGTATCTCGTGCCGTCGCCCGGTGCGACGGTCGATGTCCTCACGGGGAAGACGAGTTATCTCTGGCAGCACAGTTGGGTGACCACGTACGAGACGCTGCTCGGCTTCGTGATCGCCGTGGCCGTCGGCGTGCTGGCGGCCGTGGTCATGGTGTACTCCTCGACCGTCGAGCGCACGCTCTATCCCATTCTGCTGTTCGCCCAGGTCGTACCGAAGATCGCGATCGCGCCGCTGTTCGTGGTCTGGCTCGGCTTCGGTATCGCGCCGAAGATCCTCATCGCTGTCCTGATCGCCTTCTTCCCGGTGGTGATCTCCATGGTCACGGGACTCAAAGCGGTCGACCCGGAGATGCTCCAGCTGTCGGCGACGATGGGTGCGAAGCCCTGGCAGACCTTCCTCAAGATCCGTTTCCCGGCGTCCCTTCCCCATCTCTTCTCCGGTCTCAAGGTCGCGGTCACCCTGGCCGTCACCGGCGCCGTCGTCGGTGAGTTCGTGGGCGCCAACGAGGGGCTGGGCTATGTGATCCTGCAGGCCAACGGCAACCTCGACACACCGATGCTGTTCGCCGGGCTGCTGGTGATGTCCCTGATCGGCGTCGTCCTCTTCGTTGTCGTCGAGATCGCCGAGCGGCTCCTGCTCCCCTGGCACGCCAGCCGCCGCGACGCGCCGGCCACCACCTCGTACTGAACGCCACCCCGTCCCGTACCGAGCACCACCCATTGATTGCTGTCACGGACCCCGTTGCGAGAAGGGCCAGCCCATGCACGCGCGCAGACTCCTGATCGGTGTTGTACCTCTTGTCCTGCTGGCCACGGCCTGCGGTGGGAACGACCCGTCGACCTCCACCGGTGACTCGGGCAAGAAGCTGGACAAGGTCACGCTGACGCTCAACTGGTATCCGTACGGCGAACACGCGCCGTTCTACTACGGCAAGCAGCAGAAGATTTTCGAGAAGCACGGCATCGACCTGACGATCCAGGCGGGCCAGGGCTCGCAGAAGACGGTGCAGGCGACCGCCGCCGGGCAGACCGACTTCGGCTGGGCCGACACCCCGGCGCTGCTGGCCGCGGTGGACCAGGGGGTGCAGGTCAAGAGCCTCGGCGTGTTCCTGCAGACCACCCCCGCGTCCGTGCAGTCCTTCGACTCCAAGGGCATCGGGTCACCCGCCGATCTGAAGGGGAGGACGATCGCCGGGACGGCCGGTGACGCGCTCTCCAAGACGTTCCCGATCTTCCTGAAGAAGAACAACATCGACGCGTCGGAGGTGAAGGTCCAGAACACCGACCCGGCGGGCAAGATCGCCGCGGTGATCTCCGGGAAGACCGACGGACTGCTCGGCTACGCCAGCGACCAGGGCCCGACCATGCAGGAGAAGGCCAAGAAAACCGTCTCGTATCTGCGCTTCTCCGAGAACGGGCTGAACTTCTACTCCAACGGTCTGCTCGCCGGGCAGAAGCTTCTCGCCTCCAGGTCCGAGCTGGCAGGACGCATGGTGCAGGCGGTCAGCGAGGCATGGGCCGCCGCGGCGAAGGCGCCCGAGCCTGCGGTCGCGGCCATGGACGGGGCGTCGGAGCAGCTGCCGCCGAAGACCGTGCTGGCGGAGCAGTTCAGGACGACGCTCACGCTGCTGCACACCACGTCGACCGAGGGCAAGGCGCCCGGGGTCAACGACGAGGCGGACTGGCAGCAGACCATCGATGTGTTCGCCGAGGCCGGCATGGTCAGCAAGCCCAAGTCCGTGGCGGAGTACTGGGACGCGAAGACGGCGCTGAAGGGATGACGATGCCGAAGCAGGACGCGAAGCCCCGGGACCCGCTCGGTGCGGGCGACCGGCGCGCCGTCACCCCGGCCGTCGGCGTGTCGGACGTCTCGGTCCGGTTCCGCGGCAAGAACCGCGATGTCACCGCCCTGCGCGAGGTCTCGCTCGACGTGGCGCCGGGCGAGTTCGTCGCCCTGGTCGGACCGTCCGGGTGCGGCAAGTCGACGCTGCTGAAGCTGGTCGCCGGACTGCTGAAGCCGTCCTCGGGCGAGGTCCGGCTCGGCGGCGAACGGGTCAAGGGCCCACGGCACGACATCGGTTACGTGTTCCAGCGAGCCGCCCTCCTGGAGTGGCGTTCCGCGCGCCGCAACATCCTGCTGCAGGCGGAGATCCGGAAGATGCCCGCAGCCAGGGCGCGCGACCGGGCCGACGCGCTGATTCGGATGACCGGGCTCGGCGGCTTCGAGGACGCGTATCCGCACGAGCTGTCCGGCGGGATGCAGCAACGGGTCGCGCTGTGCCGCGCGTTGCTGCACGAACCACCGGTGCTGCTGATGGACGAGCCGTTCGGCGCGCTCGACGCCCTCACACGTGAGCAGATGAACATGGAACTGAACCGCATCTGGCGGGAGACCGGCACCACCGTGCTGCTGGTCACCCACTCGATCTCGGAAGCGGTTTATCTGGCCGACCGGGTGGTGGTGATGAGCCCACGGCCCGGCACCATCACCGAGATCATCGAGGTGGGGCTGGGGGCGGAACGGGAGTACGGCGAGACGGTGGGCCGCCCGGAATTCCGGGACGCGGCGGCCCACATCCGCGATCTGCTCGGCGCGGCGTCCGCCCACGACTGATCGGGGCGGTCCGCCCCGTCACCACGCGAGGGCGCCCGGGCCCGCACGGTGCGGCCCCGGGCGTCACACCAGCGCGACCGCGTCCGCCGGCATCTCGGCCTGCACGGCCGGCAGCGTGGCGCCGGTGTGCCTCATGTCCGCGAACAGACCGGCCGCCTCAAGACCGACAGAGCCGTGCAGCTGCGCCCCGGCGAGCACCGCACCTGCCGGCGCCCGCCCCGGCATTCCGGCGTTGCCGACGGCTGCCGGTACGTATGCGGCCACCCAGCCGGCCACAGCCGCGTCCACCCCGGCCCATGCCGTCATCCGGTCCACCACCGCGGCCACCCCCGACTCCGGCGATCCGTCGGCGAAGACCAGCAGGAACGGCCCGAGCACCGCTCGGGCCGTTCCAGCGTGTCGGCCGGTGCGACATGCCCGGCACCGGCGCGCCCAGGATCAGCAGACAGCGGTGCGGCTCGGCGACCGCCCACGCCCCGGTCAGCCGCCCAGGAAGCCGGTGATCCGCTCCCGCAGCCCGTGCGGATCGAGGCCGTGTGCGGCGAGGTGTTCGTTCATCTGCCCGTACCGGCGAAGCTCCGCCTTCCCCACCCCGAGCCCAAGTACCCGGTGCGGCAGTTCGACGAGCGCATCGTTGACGGCGCCCGTCGACGTGCCCGCCAGGTACGGCTCGACGATCACCACGTCCGCCGTCTCGCGGCTTCCGACCGCGCGCCGGAGTCCCGTCGCGTCGAAGGGGCGCACGGTTGTCGCGTACAGCACCGTCACATCCAGGCCGTCCGTCGCTGCCAGGACGTTGTCGAGCATGGGGCCGACGGCGATCACCGCCCCGCTGCTCCCCTCCCGCACCGGCGTGAACCCGGCACCGACGCCGACCGCCCGGGCCCGCTCGTTCTGCTGGAGCGAGAGCCGCAGATAGACCTTGTCCTCCCCGGCGGCAGCCTGCCGCAGCAGGGCTTCCGCCTCGTCGGGGTGGCCCGGCACCTGCACCGTCCAGCCGTCGAGGGTGTCCATCAGCGCGACATCGCCGGGCGCCATGTGGGTGACGCCGCCGGCGGGCCAGTCGTACGAACCTCCGGCGCTGACCAGCACCCCGGACACGCCCTGATGCCCGAAGTCGAGCTTTACCTGCTCGAAGGGCCGCTCCACCAGGAACGGGGCGAACGTATGCATGATCGGTCGCATCCCGGTCAGTGCCAGTCCGGCCCCCGCGCCGACCAGCAGCTGCTCCCGGATACCGACATTGATCACCCGGTCCGGATGGGTGCGCGCGGCGCGGTCGAAGCCGTCCCGGCTGATCTCGGCCAGCACCACGGCCAGCCTGGGGTCGTCGTCCAGCAGCCGCGACGCGGTGGTGATGAAGCGGTCACGCATGGTGTCCATGGGCCGGTTCTCCCTCGTTCTGTATCGCTGAGTCGTTGGTGTGCGGTGGTGCGGGGGGTCAGTTCTTGGGGGAGACACCGGCGACCACGGCCCGTGGCTGCCCAGGATGCGGTGCCGTGTATGCCGCGTACAGCGCCTCGTGGTCGCGCCCGTCCACGGTCACGGCCGACCAACCGGCCGCCTCGAACCGGGACGCGATGCCGCCGGGCCACCCGAAGGTGGCGGAGGCGTTGTCGATCACCAGGGTGTGCAGCTGCTCGAGTCCGGCCGGACCGGCGTAGGCGATCGCCTCGTGGTTGCTGCCCTCGTCCAGCTCGGCGTCCCCGATCAGCACCCAGACCCGGGGGTCGGTCAGCCCCTGTGCCCGGAGCCCGAGCACACTTCCGACAGCCAGTGGCAATCCGTGTCCCAGCGAACCGCTGCCGATCTCCGCGCCGGGGACGAGCATGCGGTCCGGGTGATGCCCCAGTGGTGAGTCGTACCCCCCGAATCCGGGCAGCAACTCCTCGTCGAGGAAGCCGTGCGCGGCGAGGACGGCGTAGTACGCCATCGGTCCGTGCCCCTTGGAGAGCAGGAACCGGTCCCGGTCCGGGGCGTCGACGGTGTCGGGGGTGACGCGCAGCACCTGGTCGTACAGAACCCAGAGGGCGTCGAGGGTGGAAGTGGCGGCGGGCCCGTGCTTCTCGTCGCCGGTCATCAGGCTCATCAGGCGGTTCAGGTCACGATATGTGTGCGCTGGAGCGGCGGTCTTGATCGTCATGCGTCCAGCATTCAACCTCAAGCGTGGTTGAGGTCAAGCATGGAAAGCGGTTCGTGGGCACCCGCTCAAGTGCGGTATTGTTCTCATGCGCGTTCGGCCAGGGGGAAGCCCGGGTCAGGCGAGCATCGGGACGTGGCGCAGCTTGGTAGCGCACTTGACTGGGGGTCAAGGGGTCGCAGGTTCAAATCCTGTCGTCCCGACTCGAAGGAGTCGCAGGTCAGGAGCTGTTTCAGAGCAATCTGAGACGGCTCCTTGATCGTTTTTGGGGGCCAGTTGGGGACCAACGCCCTTGACCGTGTCGGCGGGCGACCACGATCGGGCTCGGCGGGGAGCGCGGGGCGCGCAACATGCTGAGGTGCGCCGAGAGAGCGGCGCCGGCGGCGGTGATCTTGTGCACGTCGGGGTGCGGATATTTCTGGGTGATGGTCAGTGAGCCGTGCTCGGCGATCTTGCGTAGGACGTGCACCTGGACCCCGGCATCGGCGAACCCGGTGAGTCCCGTGTGCCGGACGTCAAGGCGGCGCAGGTGCTCGTACCCGAGCTTGGTGACGACGTCGTTCCAGTGGGTGGCGTCACGCAGGACTGCGGTGGAGATACAGTCGCGCGTCTTCAATTCCAGGCCGCGCAGGGCGAGTTCCATGTTCGTCTCGCCGTATTCGGCGAGCTTCATAGTGGCCACCGAGAGGGCAAGGCCGGCTTCTGTGGCCTCGATGATGGTCTGGATCCACGCCTGTGCCTGCCGCTAAGGGCGACAGGACCGGACGGGGTCGCGCTTGCCGATCTTGCTCATCAATCGGTCGATTACTCAACAGGGGCTGGGTTCGGTGCCGCCGTTGCGGCGGAGGTGGGCCAGGACGGCGCGGACCCGGCGGTGGCCGCTGTCGCCGGCCGACAGGCCGAGTTTGAGGAAGATGCTGCCGATGTGTTTGTGGACGGCGTTGTCGGTGATGAAAAGCCGCTGGGCGATGGTGGCGTTGTCGTGCCCTTCGGCCATCAGAGCCAGGACCTCGCGTTCGCGGGGGGTGAGGGCGTCGACGGGATCGCTGCGGACGGCGAGGAGTTGGGCGATGACCTCGGGGTCCATGGCGGTGCCGCCGGCGGCCACGCGGCGCAGTGCGTCGGTGAATTCTGCGATACGGCTCACCCGGTCTTTGAGTAGATAGCCGATGCCGCCGCGGGTGTCGGAGAGGAGGCGGCCGGCGTATTCCTGCTCGACGTACTGAGACAGGACCAGGACGGGAAGTCCGGGGCGGTCGCGGCGAGCCCGGAGGGCGGCGCGGATACCCTCGTCGCGGAAGGTCGGGGGTAGCCGCACGTCGACGATGGTGACGTCCGGGCGGTGGGTCTCGACGGCGGCGAGGAAGCCGGGGGCGTCATCCGTGATCGCGGCGACCTCGAAGCCCTGGGATCCCAGCAGGAGTTCGAGTCCGGAGGACAGCAGGACGTTGTCCTCGGCGATGACTACACGCACGGCAACTCCATGGTGAGGGTGGTCGGCCCGCCCGGCGGGCTGCTGATCTTCATGGTGCCGTCCAGGGCGGCGGCGCGGCGGCGAATTCCGTCCAGGCCGCTGCCTCGAGATGCGTCCGCCCCGCCGGTCCCGTCGTCGGTGATCTCTGCGGACAGCATCGCGCCGTTGCGGGTGACGCGGACGTGGGGGTCTTCGTGCATGCGGCGGCCGATGCCGTGGCCGCCGAAGTCGGCGGGCATGCCGCAGGCCGCCTTGCGGGCGACGGTGTCGACGGCGTGGGAGATGTCGCCGATGCGACTGCCCACCTGGGCGGCGGCGATGCCGGCGTCGAGGGCTTGCTGGGTGGCTTCGATCAGTTCGAGGTCGCCGGGGCGTGGTGTTCCGACGGTGAAGGTGATGGCCGCGTCGCCGGTCCAGCCGTCGAGCTGGGCGCCGCAGTCGATGCTCACCAGGTCGCCGTCGCGCAGCCGGTAGCCGGTGGGGATGCCGTGCGACACGGCGTCGTTGACGGACGTGCAGATCACGGCCGGGAAAGGCACAGGGGCGAAGGACGGCCGGTATCCGAGGAACGGGGAGTCGGCTCCGGCCTCGGCCAGAACTGACCGGGCCGCTTCGTCCAGTTCTTGCAGGGATACCCCCACGCCGGCTGCTTCTTGGGCTGCGGCCAGGGCGCGGGCCACCACACGTCCGGCTTCCCGCATCGCGTCCAATGCGGCATCGGTCTTGATCTCCACCATGTGTTTGGCTCCCTGCAGGACGTCGACCCAATACTTATACCGGTATTGGTATCACGGACTTGGTGAGAGCTCCTCTGGCTCCGTGGGAACGGGAACGCGGTGAGCGGCTCGGTGCGTTGCTGCGTCGAGCGCGCGGCAGCCGGAGCATGGCGGAGGTGGCGGCCGCGGCGGGGGTTTCCGCGGAGACTCTGCGCAGGATTGAGACCGGCCGGGCCCCGACCCCCGCCTTCTTCGCCATTGCGGCCCTGGCTGCGGCGCTGCATGTGTCTCTGGACGAGTTGGCGGCCGCGTGCGCGCGTGACCCGAACTGGCATCCCGGAAGGCCCTCCATCGGGATTCGTCAGACCGTCGCCTCATCGGCGGGCTACCGTACGGACACCACGCGTTGCTCACGGTAACCAGAGGAGGAATCCTGTGCCATCGCCCTGCGACCCCCTGTACGCTCCCGCCGGCGATGTGGGTACAGCGCTCATGGTGATCGACTCTCGGCTCAAAGCCATTCACGACGGCAAGGCCGAAACCGACCCCGAACAGCAGCAGTTGATCGACCAATTCACCGCGTCACTGGGCCCCAAGGAAGCCCATGACGTGGTGGACGGCGCGTGCACGCTCATCTACATGTTCATGCAGTGGCTGCGGACGACCTACGAGGACCACGACAGGGACGTCATCGAGTACGTGGTGCCCAGCTTCGTGGCCTCGATGCGCATGATGCCCAAGAGCGTCCGCCCCGAGGTCATCCCCACCATGACTGGCCTCGTCGTCGCGGCCGGCACCGGCCTGAGCCCCAGCCTGTGGCGCAAGCAGTACGGAGACTGGACTGGGGACGAGATGAATTCCCTGGAAGTCACGGCCGTGCTACTCGCGGAGCACATCAACCGGCTCACTGACGACCGCGACTTCGCCACCCGCGTGATCACCGAAGCTCTGTCCATCTCGGACCAGGACTGACACGCGGCATCTTCGCGAGAGCCCTCTCAGGGCGACAGCCTTTTCCCACCTGCTGACCGTGGCGCTCTCACCCTGAGCCTGTCCTCTGCCCTTCCAAGGTCCCGGGGGCGTGGTGGGCTCCGCTGGCATGCCGCGTGAGGGGCCGGTACGGGTGAGCGGTGTTCGACTCGGCGACACTCAGGGAAGGTGGCGTGTTCATGTTCCGCTCCTAACGTCGGCGGCCCGAGTCACACATTTTCGAGGGGAATCTCCCGAGCATGCGACGTAGACCTGTGAAGACGCTGACGGTCCTGGCCCTGACCGGCGCCGTGGCCGCCGGTACGGCGATCACCGCCAACTCCGCTCCCCAGCACGACGGTCAAGGGAAGGAGATCCGCAACGTCATCTACCTGCTCGGTGACGGAATGGGCCGCACGCACGTCACGGCCGGCCGCGACCGCTACTACGGGGCGGCCGGCAAACTCAACATGGAGCGCCTGCCGTACACGGGCGCGGTCGCCACCTACGCCGTCGAGAAGGGCAGCGAGCAGCCCGCATTGGTCACCGACTCGGCCAGCTCGGCCACCGCCTGGTCGTCGGGCGTCAAGACGTACAACGCGGCGATCGGCGTCGACACCTACGAGAAGAAGGTGTCGACGCTGATGGAGGAGGCCAAGTCGGCCGGCTTCGCCACGGGAAACGTGTCCACTGCCGAGATCACCGACGCCACTCCGGCGGCCCAGTTCAGCCACGCGCTGCTGCGCGGCTGCCAGGGCCCGGTCTACTCCGACGCCGCCTGCCTGCCGAAGAAGGCCGACGGCACGTATGAGCCGGCGCCCAAGGACAAGACGCTGATCACGCCGATCGCCGAGCAGATCGCCCGCAACGGCACGGCGGACGTGATTCTCGGCGGCGGCCTCGCCCGCTTCGAGCCGGACGACCAGAAGGCGCTGCAGGCGCAGGGCTATCAGGTGCTCGGCAGCTTCGGCGACCCGTCGCTTCCGGCGCAGACCGCCGCCAGCCAGAAGGTCGCCACCAAGACCGACCTGGACATGGCCCAGGGCAAGAAGGTCATCGGCCTGTTCAACCGGGGCAACCTGACCGTAGAGCAGGCGAAGGCCTCCCTGCCCGCGGACGCCCCGCAGAAGCAGGAGCCGACACTGGCGGACATGACCAAGAAGTCCCTTTCGCTGCTGAACGGCCGCTCGAAGAAGGGCTTCCTGCTCCAGGTCGAAGGCGCCCAGATCGACAAGCGCTCGCACGCCAACGACGCCGCCCAGACGCTCGCCGAGGTCAAGGCGTTCGACGACGCGGTCAAGGCGGCGTACGACTTCGCGAAGAAGGACGGCCACACCCTGGTCGTCGTCACGGCCGACCACGAGTGCGCCGGCTTCAACATCATCGAGAAGGGCACCTACACCAACGCAGAGGCCGTCGCGCCCCCGGCCAACACCGACGCGGGCAACCCGGCCAACAACAGCACCCCGTCCCGCTCGTCCTCCGGCGCCAAGGATGCGGCCCGCTCCAGCGGCATCGTCAACGGCGCGGGCTCCGGCGACGCGAAGAACTTCGCGCCCGCCACGTTCCGTACGCCCGACGACCCGAAGGATGTGAAGGACGGCAGCGTAGACGCCAGCCTCTGGCTGACCTACCTGTCCGGCAACCACACCGGCGCCGACGTGCCCATCTACGCCTACGGCCCGAACGGCAGCGCCTTCGCCGCCAGCCAGAACAACACCGAGCTGTACGGAAAGCTGTACCGCTCGCTGTTCGGCACCGCGCCCCAGCACGACTGACCTCTTTGAGGCCAGGGCCGGGAGGGTTTCTCCCTCCCGGCCCCGGCCCGGATGCATCTGGAGTACGACGATGAGACACCTCACCCGCTCCCAGGCGTTCGCCACACTGGGCGCCGTCATGCTGGCGGCCCTCACTGGCTGCAGCACCGCCGCGGACGCCGACCGCGCCGATGCGAAGCCGTCGCCGACGCTCACTCCGGCCGCCCTGCCCGCCCCGCGTTCCGCCCCTGCCCCGGCTCTCACGCTCACCTCCCTGCCCAAGCGGGGCGAAGTCCGTATCGAGGAGGGGCCGTTCACCGACCGGGTACGTGTCACCCGTCTCGCCCTCACGAAGAAGCCGACAGTCACGGGCCATGTGGCCATCACTTCTGATGTCAGTGACGTCCTCGCCCTGGAACTACGTGCCGCTTACTACGACGCCGACGGCCGCCTGCTCGGCACGGGCAGCTTCCAGTACCAGGAAGAAGGAGAGGACGCGCACGGCGACGACCACCATGACGGCCCGCGCGCGGCCGGGAACGGAATCGACTTCACCGTGCCCGCGAAGAAACTCACCGGCACTCCGGCCACCGCGGTGGTCTCCATCCCCGTACTGGTCAACGAGTAACCGTCCCCAGCCGGTAGCTGACGGAACACCGTGGCGCGCGACCGTCCCGCCGCAACCGGTGCCGCCAGTACGACGCCTTCCGCACCATCTGTACAGTTGCGCAATTACACATCGCGCCACTGGGCCCAGTTCGGGCCACGTACACCCGGACCCGGGTCAACGACGTGGGCGCCATCAGCTGGACCGTCCTCGGGCTTATCGCCGGAGCCATCGCGAAGATCCTGGCGCCGCCCAGCCAGAGCGGCCCGCGGCACTGTCGGGCCTGGCGGGCCGGCTGACCATCGACGCCTACAACCTCAGCGAAGCGCTCCACGGGGCCATGCCCGTGCCACACCCGTCAGTCCGGGCGGACCGGGTGGATCGTCGGAGTCCGCTTCTACAGCGCGGCCGTTGGGCGCTCCCTGCCGGTGGCGGCCTCCTCGGGCTGAGCCGCTCGCGGGCGTGGCCGCCCGATCAGAGGTCACCCGACAGGCTCTCAGCCGCCGGTGGGTGCAGCGGCAGCACCATTCGGAGCAACGAGCCGCTCGGCCGTTCGGACACCACGGTGAGGCCACCGCCATGACCCTCTACGATGGCGCGCACGATCGCCAGGCCGAGCCCGGTGCCGGGGCGCCCCGACGACTGCGGTTGGCCGCTCCCGTCGTTCGCCTGCGACCTTGCGAAGCCGATGCCCCCGTCCTCCACGTCGACCACGGCACCATTGCGGGCCGCGCGACAGCGCAGCGCGACGGCGTCCCCGTCCACGGTGAACTTCACGGCGTTCTCCACCAGGGCGTCGAGGGCGGCCTCGAGCCGTGACTCGTCACCTTCGATCAGGACGGAAGGCGCGTCCACGTGCCAGTCACGGTCCGAGGCCGGCCGCCACCGCTCGACCGTCCGCCGCAGGAGAGAGCCGAGGTCGACGGGCCCCCACTCGAACTCGGTGGGCTCGTAGGCGTCGGCCAGAACGAGGAGACGCCCGGCGAGGCCGCCGAGCTTGTCCAGCTCGTCCACGACGACGTCGAGGTCCTCCTTGCTCTCCGGGGTCGGCAGCTCGTTGCGGACCATCTCCGCGTAGCAGCGGGCCACCGTGATCGGCGTCCGCATCTCGTGTGAACAGTTGCGGACGAACAGCTCCTTGACCTCCTGTGCGCGACGCTCGCGCTCGACAAGGCTCTGCGTCTCCGCGAGGGCAGCGGCTCGTCGGCGTACATGCCAAACCATGGTGAGGAACACCAGCGCCATCAGCGGCACCTCGGCGAGCTCGTCCCAGGAGGCGTAGCCCTGCGCGACGACCCCGCTCAGCGTGGTACCCGTGACCAAGGCGACCACGGTCAGCACGATGAGCGTGCGACGGGCCGACCAGCTCTGGACGCCGTAGACGAGGGACAGGCTGATCCACACCAGGTGGAACACCACGGTCTCGAGGTCGGGCACGACGAAGATAAGCAGCTGGCTGCACGCGGCGAACAGCACCCAGCCGACGAAGAGGAAACGTCGGTGCTCAGCCGGCGCTGAACGCGTACCCGACATTGCGCACCGTCTCGATGACCGGCCGGGGCACCTTGCCGCGGATCCGGCGGACCGTCACGTCGACCACGTTGCTCCCGGGGTCGTCGGCGTAGCCCCAGACGCTCGCGAGGAGCTCACGTCGGCTGCACACCTCCCCGGCCCGCCGCATGAGGTGGCCGAGCAGCATGAACTCGCGGTGCGAAAGGGGCACGTTCCTCCCGTCGAGGCTCAGCGCCTGCCGCTCGAGATCGAGGGTGACCTCCCCGACGTGCAGCCACCGCTGGGAAATGCCGGTGGAGGGCGCACGGAGCCTGGTGCGGACACGCTCCACGAGTTCCGCGGTCGCGAAGGGCTTGCCGAGGAAGTCGACGGCCCCGATCCGCAGGCAACGGACCCGTGTGGCGACGTCCATCACGGCGGACAGGACGAGGACCCGTTGGTCGGGTCGCAGTTCGAAGGCGCGCCGCATCACCTCGAAACCGTCGAACCCCGGCAGCATGAGGTCGAGCACGACCAGGTCGAACTCGCCGTCTCGCAGGCGCCGTACGGCGTCCGGGCCGGATCCCGTGCCGTCCACGACGTGGCCGTCCGCTTCCAGCGTGCGCATGAGGTAGGCACGCAGCCGTGCCTCGTCCTCGACGACCAGCAGCCGAGTCATGGTGGCCACTACCTCCCCTGCACCGCACTCGACAGTGCCCCTCCTGGGCTGTCATCTGCGGCTGTCCCCGGACCTTTGTAAGTGCCGCCCCCGGGATTCCGCAGCCAATCTCGGATAGTGCCGCGATTCGTCCCGGTTTGGTGCCCGCCGAAGGCGACCTGTGTGACGGTGCGCGAGTAGGCGCATACGCAGGGCGATGGCGCGCCGATGCGCCGACGTCCCGCGCGGCCCGGCCTCGCGACTCCCCGTCATGACAGATGGATGAGAGACCTGTCATCTTCGCCCACACCTGTGGCGTCCCGCCGCACAGTTGTCGCGCGGCCCCGCGGGTCGCGGCACTGGGTCGGTGGCAGGGGCTCGTGACCTCGTTCACGCCGCCTCCCGGTGGCCAGGGGTCGGACCCGAGCGCGCAAACGGCGGCGGGTCACCAAGGGGAGGGTGAAGGCGTGTTCATCGAACGGGCGAAGAGATCGCTGGAGGCGTGGGTACGGCTCACCGTCGCAGTGATCATCTCCGGGGCGGCGGTGGCGATCTTGATAGGTCTGCCACCGTCGCCGGTGCGGCAGGCGCAGGCGGCTGCCGTCGGCGGGCCGAGCAGTCCGACGGACGAGACGAAGGTTCCGCACTACTTCGGCCCGTCGCCGAACTGGGCCAACAGCCCGCTGACGGTGTCGAAGGCCAGTGTGACCATCACGTCCACCACGGGCGCCGGGACCGGCGCCGAGGCGACGGCAACCGTGGACCCGCAGACCGGCGGCGTCGCGAGCATCGACGTGACCGCCCCGGGCCACGGCTACGTCGCCGGCGCGACAACGGTCACCATCGACGGTGGCACCACGGCAGCGACCGCGGAGGCCACTGTCCAGTCGAGCGGGGGTGTGGTCAGCCTCAAGGCCGGCGCGGCCGGCAGCGGCTACGGCGGCTTCGCGGTCGACATCAGCGGCGGCGGCGGAAGCGGTGCCGCCGCAACGGCCTCCGGTGGGGTGGACGCCGTGACGATCACCGACGGCGGGTCGGGCTACACCATGCCGACGGTGGACTTCGACCTTCCCGACGACCCGAACGGCACCGTGGCCAAGGGGCACGTCGAGCCGGCCGATCTCGCCGCCGACGGCAGCGTCACCAAGGTGACCGTCGACGATCCCGGCGGGGGCTACAGCAACGCACCCGGCGTCGCGATCCACAACGGCACGTTGGCCGAGCCGATCCTCGGCGCGACGGAGGCGAAGGCCTCCGGCAGCCTGAAGCTGGTGGCGCTGAGCGTGGACAAGATCGGCTCCGGCTACACCACAGCGCCCGACGTCACCATCACCGACCCGACGGGGAAGGGAGGCACCGGGGCGGCGGCGAGCGCCGTGACGGACGTCGGGGCCATCCGTGCCATCAAGGTCACCGACCCGGGGGCCGGCTACCTCACGGTCGGGATGAAGAAGTTCCAGGACGAGCTGCCGGTCACCTGCGACCCCGGGGCGGACGGCACGGGTTGTCCCGACGTCCCACAGCTGCGGGCGCCGTCGACGAAGCCGTCGGAGAAGTTCATCCCCAGGGGTGTGCCGGAGCCTGTCACCACCAGCGGCAAGCCGGCCGACGAATACGTCATCGGTCTCGTGCAGTACCTCACCCGGTTCTCCTCGGACCTGCCGCCGACCCTGGTGCGCGGCTACGTCCAGCTGTCGACGGACGCGGTGCCCGGACGGAAGGTGCCGCTCTACAACGAGATGATGGACGGCACCAGGCGACCGCTGCCGTACACGGGTGTGACCTCGCCGCAGTGGATGGGCCCCCTCATCGCCGCGACCAAGGACCGGCCGGTGCGAATCGTGTTCCGCAACCTGCTCCCGAAGGGCGCCGACGGTGACCTGTTCCTGCCGGTCGACAGCACCGGCATGGGCTCCGGCATGGGCCCGATGGCGATGCCCGCACCGAAGAACGACGGCACCGTCATGGACAAGGTGCGCAATCCGACGTGCACGAACGCCAAGACCGGCTGCTTCACGGACAACCGGGCCACGCTGCACCTGCACGGGGGCATCACGCCGTGGATCAGCGACGGCACCCCCCACCAGTGGATCACCCCGGCCGGCGAGACCACGGACTGGCCGCAGGGTGTCAGCGTGCAGAACGTGCCAGACATGGTGGACGGCAACGGGGCGACGCTCTGCGCCGCGAAGGACGACGGCTGCTCGACGTTCTACTACACCAACCAGCAGAGCGCGCGGCTGATGTTCTACCACGACCACTCCTACGGCATCACCCGGCTGAATGTGTACGCCGGCGAGGCCGCGGGCTACACCATCACCGACGACACCGAGAAGGCGCTCGTCAGGAACGGCACTATCCCCGACGCGGCCGACACCCTCCCGCTGCTCGTCCAGGACCGCACGTTCGTGCCGGACGACGCGCAGCTCAAGGAGCAGAAGGACGCAGGCGGCAAGGTCGTCTCCTACGGTCAGGACCCCACCTGGGACACGAAACGCTGGGGCACCAAGGGCAGCTTCTGGTACCACCACGTCTACATGCCCGCGCAGAACCCGGGCGACCCGTCGGGCATGAGCGCGTACGGGCGCTGGATGTACGGGCCGTGGTTCTGGCCACCGGCGGGCGACACCAAGTACGGGCCGATCGCCAACCCGTACTACGACCCGAAGTGCAAGCTGGACGACCCGTCGACCTGGCAGTACCAGACCGACCCGCACTGCGAGCCGGAGCAGATCCCCGGCACTCCCAACATCTCGATGGGCATGGAGCAGTTCAACGACACGCCCATCGTCAACGGGGTCGCCTACCCGAAGGTGACGCTTCAGCCGAAGACCTACCGGATGCGGCTGCTCAACGCAGCGAACGACCGGTTCTTCAACTTCCAGTGGTACACCGCCGACCCGAAGCAGGGCGACGGCACGACCGAGGTGGCGCTGAAGCCGAGGGAGCTGGAGGCCGCGCAGACCGACCCGAACGTGTCGCCCACCCCGGTGGACGCGAACAACGACGCCGCCGGGCCGGACTGGATCCAGATCGCCAACGAAGGCGGCTTCCTGCCGGCGCCCGCAGTCATCGACGGTCAGCAGCCGACGACCTGGATCACCGACCCAACGCGCTTCGACGTCGGCAACGTGGACAAGCACTCGCTGGCTCTCGCGCCGGCCGAGCGGGCCGACGTGCTGGTGGACTTCTCGAAGTTCGCCGGCAAGACGCTCATCCTGTACAACGACGCACCCGCGGCCTATCCGGCACGCGTCTCGTCGTACGACTACTACACGGGCGCACCCGACCTCAGCCCGGTCGGTGCACCGAAGATCCTGCCGGGGTACGGTCCCAACACCCGCACCGTGATGCGGGTGACCATCGCGGACAAGACGCCGGCTCCGACGTTCGACCTGGCAAAGCTGCGGACCGCCTTCAGGCACCACGCGGACGGCTCGGGCGTCTTCGAGTCCGGGCAGAACCCGGTGATCGTCGGGCAGGCGGCCTACAACTCGGCGTATGGCACGAGCTTCGCCGCCAGCAGCAACTGCAACGTCAAGAATACGTCCGTGAACACCTGTGACGGCCTGGTCCGCGTGAACGACACGTCGACGTTCGGCTTCAACACGCTGAAGGCACCGACCACCAAGATGACGATGCCGTTGCAGCCGAAGGCCATCCACGACGAGATGAACGCGACCGCGTTCGACGACTTCGGCCGCATGGAAGCCAACCTCGGCATCGAGGCGCAGCCACCGACGCCGGGAGCGCAGAACGTGACGTTGTACCCGTACATCAACCCGCAGACCGAGGTGATCGACGGCACCGACCTGCCCAAGGGCGATGTCAAGGTGACGCCGATAAGAACCAACGCGGACGGGACGCAGATCTGGCGGTTCACCCACAACGGGGTGGACACACACCCGATCCACTTCCACCTGTACGACGTCCAAGTCCTCAACCGCGTGACCTGGGACAACATCATCATCCCGCCGGACGCCAACGAGCTGGGGTGGAAGGACACGGTGCGGATGAGCCCATTGGAGGACACGATCGTCGCGCTGCGGCCGGTCGTGCCGACGGTACCCTTCGAGGTGCCGAACTCCATCAGGCCACTCGACCCGGCGATGCCACTCGGTGACACGTCGATGTTCAACAACGTCGATCCGCAGGGCAACCCGACGGCGGCCATCACCAACAAGCTGGTGAACTTCGGCTGGGAGTACGTCATCCACTGTCACATCCTCAGCCACGAGGAGATGGACATGATGCGCCCGGAGTCGCTGGCGCTGCCGCCGTTGAAGGCCAGCGGGCTCTCGACAGCCGTCGTGGGCACGGGCAAGAACGCCCGGATCCGGCTGGCGTGGCAGGACAACTCGGTCAACGAGACCTCCTTCGTCGTCCAGCGGACCAGTGACGGCACCACGTGGGCCGACATCGGCACAGTCGTCTCGCCACTGGACAAGCCGAACATCCACCAGGCCCGCGCCTTCGACGACCCGACGGCATCGGTGACCACGCCGTACCTCTACCGGGTGGTCGCGCTCAACACGGTCGGATACGGCAGCGAGTTCCCGAGCATGACGGCGAAGTCGGTGTCGGACCCGGTCGGCGTCAACGCTCCGCTGTCTCCGACCGGCCTGACCGCCGCGTCGCAGACCGGGCCGAAGGTCAGCCTCACCTGGCGCGACAACGCGACCAACGAGTCCGGGTTCGTCGTCGAGCGGTCCACGGACAACGGCGTGACGTTCAGCCAGGTCGGCACGGCCCCGGCCCGCAAGAACACCGGAACGGTCACGTTCGTGGACGGCACCGTCGCACTGGGGTCGACCTACCAGTACCGGGTCTCGGCGGTGAACATCGCCGGGCACGGCACGACGCCTCCCGTCACGGTCAGGATGTCGGCCCCGTCGGTGCCGGCAGGCCCGTCGGCAAGGGCAGTCCGGGTCGGCGGCAAGGAAAGGATCCTGATGACCTGGGGTGATGTCTCGGGCGAGTCCGGCTATGCCGTCAGGTGGAGCAAGACCAGCGCGTTCACCACGGTGGCCGGGACGTCGCCCAGGATTCCCGCCGACCCCCGGCGCTACACGACGGGCTCACTCGCTCGCCAGGTCTGGTACGTGCAGGTCCGAGCGACCAACGCACTCGGAAGCTCGGCGTGGTCGTCCCCGGTCCGGGTGCCCGCGGCACCGTGACGCCGGGAAGGACGGAGCCGGTTCCGGCCGAGTGACCAAGCAGACCAGGAGGGCGGGGCCGCGCCCGCCCTCCTGGCTCTTGGCCGGTCGGCGATTTCTGCGGTGCCGGATGCTGGTCGGCCGCGCAGGTGCACGAGGACGACCGCGCGGGTGGTGGACTGGATGAGGGGTTACCCCGCCCTTCCGGGCAACATCCAGGCCGAGGCGGCAGGCCGTGTGCCGGCGGCCCGTCGTGTCGCCGTCCCTACGTGTTCGCAGCACTTTGGACGTCCTCGTGCAGATGCACGATCAACCATCGGCCGTCGCTGCCGCCGCGTCGCAGGACGGCGGTGTTGCGTACCAGTTCCGGCGCGGCGGCATGGAATTCGACGCGAAGCCAGTATCGGGCCACGGCCAGGTCCGCGAAGACGTCGACGGCTTGGCCGTACGCCGTCAGTGATGCCGGGGCAGGGCTGACGGCCGCCGTGGGACGGGCGTCGCGGACGCGGTCCAAATCGGCCTTCCCGCAGAGCAGTTCGGAGGTCGCGGAGTCCCAGACGGTGGCATCGGGGTCCAGGAAGGCGTCGATGCGGTCGCGGTCGCCCGTGGTGTAGGCCTGGTACATGCCGGTGATCACCGCCCAGACGGCCACAAGGTCGGCGGGAGTGCCTCCGGGGCGCGCGGCCGCAGGCATGGACGGAACGGTGGGGGGCGGTGAAGCGGGCATGCGGGTGTGTCCTTCGGTACGAACGCGATGCGAGGGCGCGGGAGCGGGTCAGGGGCGGTCATGGGCCCACGTCTGCAGGGTCAACGGGCGTTTCTTGTCGACCGTGGTGAGCGGCGGCTCGTCCGTGAGGTGGAAACCCGCAGCGCGGGCGACGGCGACGCCGGCTCCGTTCTCCGCCTCGATGGCCACCGTCACTCAGGGGATGACGACCAGGTCGCGGCCGGTGAGGTTGAGGCGCTCCGCCCCATCCTCGGTACAGATCACAATGTCCTCGATCCGTGCCCCGTACCGGTCGGGCAGGTAGATGCCGGGCTCAACGGAGAAGGCCATCCCGGGCTCCAGCGGCAGCGCGGAGCCGGACACGATGTAGGGCTCCTCATGGCTTTCCAGGCCGATACCGTGTCCGGTGCGGTGGATGAAGAATGCGCCGTAGCCGGCGTCGGTGATGATGTCGCGGCCGATCGCGTCCAGCTGTCCCGCGGTGAGGCCCGGCCGTACCGCCTTGGTCTGGGCGGTCTGAGCGCGCAGCAGTACGTCATGGAGCCGACGGAATTCCTCGGGTGGTTCCCCGATCGCGTAGACGCGGGTGGAGTCGGAGCAGTAACCGTCCCGGGTGGTGCCGCCGATGTCGACGACCACCGGGTCGCCGGGCCGGATCACCCGGTCGGACAGCTCGTGGTGCGGGCTGGCACTGTGGGGCCCGGAGCCCACGATGACGAAGTCGACCCGCACATGCCCCTCTGCCAGGATCGCCTCGGCGATGTCCCGGCCGACTTCGCGCTCGGTGCGCCCGGCCCGCAGCCACTCGCCCATGCGGGCGTGCACCCGGTCGATGGCCGTCCCCGCCCGGCGCAGAGCGGTCACCTCCGGCGGGGTCTTGCGCATCCGGAGCTCGTTCAGCACGCTTCCGGCGAGTTCCTGCCGCGTGCCTGGCAGCGCGGTGCGGAAGGCGGTGGTCTTCTCCGCCCACATGTGGTTGTCGACGCCAACGCGTGCCGTCCGGGAGGGCAGCCGGGCCGCGATGATGGCGTAGGGGTCGTCGGTCTCGCTCCAGCCAGTGATCTCGAGGCCGAGGCCGCCGGCCGGGGAGGCCTGCGCCGCGGACTCCTCCAGCGCCGGCACCACGAGGAACGGCGGACCGTCGACGGGCACGACCAAGCAGGTCAACCGTTCAAGCGGCTTGGCGTCGTATCCGGTCAGGTAGCGCAGATCGGCGCCGGGTGAGATCAGCAGGGCGTCCAGCCCGGCGCGGGCCGCGGCCTCGCGGGCGTTGTGGAGACGGCCGGCGGGCCAGAGGTCCTGGTCGGACTCGGCGGTACGGGTCTGATCGTGCACGAGATCTCCGTGAGGTGTTGTCCGGGCCGCGGGGACGGCCGGAAGCGGGATGCCGCTGACGCGGCGTGTTGCCGCGCCTCGCGGCCGATTCGAGGCAGCCACGCATCGCTTTCGGGCGGGCGGGGCTTCGGCATGGCCGGGTGGTGTGCGCCGGCTTCGCACCGGGACGGCACGCACCTCCCCGACCCGGGGAAGGGGGGACCGTTTTGGCTCAGATCACGCCGCGTAGAGGTGGCAGGCGACGCCGTCGGCGGTCAGCTGCGGCTCTTGGCGGTCGCAGCCGTCGAAGGCACGGGGGCAGCGTGGGTGGAAGCGGCAGCCGCTCGGCGGGGCAGACGGGTCGGGTACGTCGCCGGGGAGCTCGGCGGGCAGCAGGCCTGCACCGTCTGGCCGCGGGATGGCCGCCAGCAGTGCCTGGGTGTACGGATGGCGAGGGTTGTCCCAGACCTCGCCGGTCGGCCCGGTTTCCACGATCCGGCCGAGGTACATCACGGCGATGCGGTCGGCGATGAGCCGTACGACGGACAGGTCGTGGCTGATGAACAGCAGTCCGGCGCCGGACTCGACGGCCAGTGACCGCATCAGCGTCGCCACCTGGAGCTGTGCGGAGGCATCGAGGGCGGAGATCGGCTCGTCACCGACCAGCAGCCGGGGCCGGGCGGCGAGCGCGCGGGCGATGGCGATGCGCTGCCGCTGGCCACCGGAGAACTCCTGCGGGTAGCGCTGCGCGGCGCTTTCCGGCAGGCCGACGCGGGTGAGGTAGTCCTCCGGAGTTTCCGAGCCGCTGGCCTTGCCGCGCGCGGTCGCCGTACGGATGCCGTCGGCGACCTGTGTGCCCACCCGACGCCGGGGGTTGAGGGATCCGTACGGGTCCTGGAAGACCATCTGGACAGCGGTCAGCGCGAGGTCGCGGCGGCGTACCTTCAGTGGTCGCACCGGCGTGCCGTCGAAGGTGATCGTGCCTTCCGTGGGGGCGGTGAGCCCGCAGACCGCCCTGGCCAGGGTCGACTTGCCGCAGCCCGACTCCCCGACCAGCCCGACGACCTCCCCGGCGCGCACCTCCAGGCTGACCCCCGCGACCGCGCGGGTCGGTGGCGCTGCGGGCCGGCGGTACTGGACGACGAGGTCGTCGACGGAGAGCAGCGGCGACGGCGGCGGGGTCATGGGGCACTCCGGAAGTCGGGGGCGGGGTCGGTCGTTGTCCGCGCGCGAGCCACCGCCGCTCCGGGAAGCGCGTCCAGGAGCGTACGGGTGTACTCGTGCCGGGGCTCGGTGAGGACCTGGCCGCGGGGGCCGGTCTCGACGACGAGGCCGTGGCGCATCACGCTGACCTCGTCGGCGATGGCGGACATCACCCCGAGGTCGTGCGTGACCAGCAGGACGGCCAGGCCGAGTTCGTCGCACAGTCCGCGCAGCAGCCGCAGCACGCCGGCCTGGACCGTGACGTCGAGCGCGGTGGTCGGCTCGTCGGCGATCAGCACCTGCGGTTCGCACGCCAGCGCGATGGCGATGGCGATGCGCTGCCGCATCCCGCCGGAGAACTGGTGCGGGTAACGCCCCAGTGCTTCGGCGGGGTTGGGGATGCGGACCTGGCCGAGGAGGTCGGTGGCCCGCTCCTTCGCCGCCCTGCGGTCCAGCTTCAGGTGATGGCGAAGATGGTCGGTGAGCTGGTGCCCGATGCTGAGCATGGGGTGGAGGCTGGTGGACGGGTCCTGGAAGACCATGCTCACGGCCCGGCCGCGCAGCTCGCCCAACTCCCTCGGCGACAGGGCCAGCAGGTCCGTGTCGTGCAGCTTGATCCGGCCACCGGTACGGGCACCGGCCGGCAGCAGGCCGAGGACGGCGAGGCCGGACATGGTCTTGCCCGAGCCGCTCTCCCCCGCCAGGCCATGGATCTGGCCGGGCCGCAGGGCGAGGTCGACGCCGTGCAGGATGCGCTTCGTACCGCCTTCGGCCGGCAGGTCGACGGTCAGGCCGGTTATCTCCAGCGCGTTGATGGGGCCGGTCACGCCACACGCTCCTTCTCCGCGCCGAGGGTCCGGGCGGTGCCGGGGTCGAGAGCGTCCCGCAGTGCGTCGCCCAGGAAGTTGAAGGCCAGGACGACGGTGAGGATCGCCAGGCCCGGGAAGACCCCTATCCACCACTTGTCGAACTGCTGGGTACCGGTCGCGACCATCGATCCCCACTCGGCGGTCGGCGGTTTGGCGCCCAGCCCGAGGAAGGACAGCCCCGACAACAGCAGCGTCGCGGTGCCGATGTCGAGGGTGGCGAGAACCAGCAGCGGCCCCAGCACGTTGGGCAGGACGTCCACCCGCAGTGACCGCCAGGCGGAGAAGCCCAGCAGCCGCCCGCTGAGAACGAACTCGCGTGCGCGCAGCCCCATCACCAGGCCGCGTGTCACCCGGGCGTACGAGGGCCAGGCGACGACCAGTACCGCCAGCACCGCGTTCTGCAGGCTCGCGCCCAGTGCGGCGGCCACGACCATCGCCAGAATGACGGTCGGGAAGGCGAACACCAGGTCCGCGATCCGCATCACGGTCTCGTCCACCCACCGTCCGAAGAACCCCGCGCAGGCGCCGAGGACCCCGCCGATCAGCAACGACAGGCTGACCAGCAGCAGGGCGAGCGGGATGGACACCCGGGCCCCGTACAGCACCCGGCTCAGCACGTCCCGGCCCAGTTCGTCGGTGCCGAACCAGTGCCCGGCTCCGGGCCCGGCCAGCCGGGGCAGGTCCTGCGCCAGCGGGTCGTGCGGGGCGAGCAGCGGAGCCGCCAGCACGATCACCAGCCACACGCCGCTGATCAGGCCGCCGGTGACGGCGAGCGGCCTGCGCCAGGCGGCAGGCAGCCGCTTGAGCACACCGAAGCTCTTCACTTCACCCTCACCCTCGGGTCGATCACGCCGTACAGCACGTCCACGGCGAGGTTGACGGTCAGATACACGATGCCGACGACCAGACCGACGCCCATCACGGCCGGCAGGTCGAGCGTGGTCGCGCTCCGGTAGGCATACGCGCCCAGACCTGGCCAGGCGAAGATCGACTCGACCAGGACGGTGCCCGACAGCAGCGCCCCGAAGGCCAGTCCGGCGACCGTGATGACAGGCACGAGGGCCGCCCGGAGCACGTACTGGAAGAGCACGGTCCGGCCGGGCAGCCCCTTGGCACGCGCCGCCCTGACGTAGTCCTGGCTCAGCACCTCCAGGACGGCCGAGCGGGTGAACCGGGTCAGCAGACCGACGGTGTACGCGGTCAGCACCAGCGCCGGGAGTATCAGGTGGCTCACGGCGCTCCAGAACACCGGCCACTGCCCGGCCAGGGCGGCGTCCACCGTGTACAGGCCCGTGACATGCGGCGGAGCGATCAGATCGGGGGCGATCCGGCCGCTGCCCGGCGCGATGCCCAGTTGGTAGAAGAAGACGTAGAAGGCCAGCAGCGCCAGCCAGAACGTCGGCACGGACACCCCCAGCAGGCTCACCACGCGCAGCAGTTGGTCGGTGAACCGGTCCCGGCGCAGGGCCGCGACGACACCGAAGGCCACGCCGACGACGAGTGAGACGACGATCGCCGCTCCGGCCAACTCCAAGGTTGCCGGGACTGCTGTCGACAGGTCGGTCAGTACCGGCTGGTGGCTCTGCTGGGACTCGCCCAGATCACCCTGGAGCAGGTTGCCGAGATACGTGACGTACTGGACCGGCAGCGGCTTGTCGAGGCCGTAGTGGTGCCGGAACTGGGCGACGATCGCCGGGTCGCCGACGGCGCGCTGGCCGAGGGCCGCCGCCGCCGGGTCGCCGGGGACGAGGTTGGTGAGGACGAACGTCACCAGCGTCACCCCGAAGGCGAGCAGTACGGCCGTCGCGGTGCGGCGGAGCAGGAACCGGGCGAGCGGGTGGCGGGCGAGGAAGTACCCGCCACCGTTGCGCCTCTTGTCCCTGCCCTGGGCCTTACTTGGTACCCAGTTCGGCGACATCGATCGTCCAAACAGGGTTGTACGCGACACCGGTCACCGAGGCCGCGGTCACGGTGTTGCGGCTGGGCTGCATCAGCGGGATGAACGGGCCGCTGTCGTTCATCCGGGTCTGGATCTGCTCGTACAGCGCCTTTCGGGCGTCGTCGCCTATGGTGCTGGCCGCCTTGTCGCCCGCCGCGGTGAGCGTGTCGTCGGCGCCGGCCTTCCAGCCGGCCCGCAGACCGACCAGGTTGCCGGGAAGGAAGGCCAGGTAGTCGCTGGGGTCCGGGTAGTCCGGGCCCCAGTACCAGAGGCCGGCCTGCTCCTTGCCATTGCGGTAGTTGTCCAGTTCGGTGGTGGTCGGCGCGGGGGCCAGCTTGACGTCGATGCCGACCTCCTTCAGCTGCGACTGCACCCGCTCGGCCAGGGGCTGCAGCGACAGTCCGTCGACGGTCAGATCACTGGGGTAGCCGAGCGTCACCGACGGGTTCTTGATCCCGCTGGCCTTCAGCGCGGCCTTGGCCCCGGCCAGGTCCCGCTTGACCGCGTCGGAGGACGGCAGCGCGCCGAGGAAGGTCGAGGGGATGATTCCGGCCGGCTGGACCGAGCCTTCTCCTGCCAGGCTCAGCAGGCCGTCGTAGTCGACGCCCTTGCGCACGGCCTCCGTGAACTTGGCGTTGGCGGCCGTGCTGCTGACCTTGTTGTCGCGGTTCAGCAGCAGGAAGATCACGTCCGACGAGGCCCCGGTGCTCACCTTCAGTCCGCCGGTCAGCCCCTTGGCCTGGTCCGAGGTCAGGTCCAGGGCGATCTGGCTGTCGCCGCGTTGCACGTTCAGCTTCTGTGTCGGCGCCTGGACGTTCCTGATCACGATCTTGTCGTACGTCGGTTTCTGGGGCCCGGTGTACTTCGGGTTCTTCGTCAGTACGACCTGCGTGTTGGTGTTGAAGGAAGTCAGTGTGTACGGGCCGGAGCCGGCGGAGGTCGTGTTGAGGTACTTCTCCGAGCCTCCGTGAGCCTTGACCGTCTTGGCGTTCAGGATGCCGAGCGCGGGGTTGGGCAGGATGAAGGGCAGCGCCGGGTTCGCCTTCTTCGACACCAGCGTCACGGTCGAGGTGTCCGTCTTGGTCACGGTCACCCCGTCCAGCAGGAACGACGGATTGCCCTTGAGGTCGATCACCCGGTTCAGCGAGTACACGACGTCATCCGCCGTGACCGCGCTTCCGTCCGAGAACACCGCGCCCTTGCGCAGGTGCAGCGTGAGCGTCCTGCCGTCGGCGGACTGTTCGTACGACGACGCCAATCCCGCCACCGGCTTCGTGACGTCGCTTCCCTTGAAGGTCAGGAGCGTCTCGTACAGCACCTTGTCCACGATCTGCCCGGTCGGCTCGAACTCGCGGCCCGGGTCGGCGGTCTTCAGGTTGAATGACGTGTCGACCACCAGCGTCCTGCCGCCGCCTGCGGAGGCGGTCGTGCCCCCGCCGCCCGAGCAGGCGCTGAGCGCGAGTGCCGCGACGGCGACGAGCGGAAGTGCGGCCGGGTACGACCCGGTGCGCGATCTGGACATGGGTGCCTCCGAGAGCGGGGAGCAGGGAGCAGCAGAAGACCGTGGGGCATCGACGGCCGCAGGGAGGGGCCCTGGACGTTTCACCGTTAGGGTGCGCTGAAGCTAACCAACACATCCGGCCATCGGTATTAGAGTGAGACGAAAATCAATAGAAGGGCGCCACCGTGGGAGATCTGTCAAGCCGGGATTCGTCCGGTGAGCGCCGCCCTGGACGGATCGGCATCGGCCTTGCCCTGGATTCGGTGCATTTCAAGATCCTTGACGTCCTCCGTACACAGGGCCGTATCTCCGTCGCGGCTCTCGCCGAGCGCATCGGCGTCTCCCGCGCGAACGCCTACACCCGCCTTGAGGCACTGCGTGCCGATGGAGTGATCAGTGGCTTCAGCGCACGGGTCGACCCCGGGCGCCTCGGACTCGACATCTGCGCCCTGGTCTTCGTCTCTGTCCGCCAGGAGTTGTGGAAGCAGTTCCGGGCGACCCTCGCCCAGATGCCCGAGGTGGAGTACTGCGCCATCACCACCGGCCAGCATGACGCCATGATCCAGATCCGTGTGCCCGACGTCGGCGCGGTGCACCGCCTGGTGACCGACCGGCTCGCCAACGTCCCGGCCGTCCGCGCTACCGAGACGGTGATCATCCTGGACGAGGTGCTCCGTCGCCCCTACGTCCTGCCCTCCGACCCCGGGTCGGTGGAGCCGCCTCCCGACACGGGCACCGGTGGGAACCAGTTCGGCATGACCCGCTTCATCCGCGCCGCCGAGGGCCGCGCCGACCTCCGACGCGGCGCTGACCCGGAAGACTGACCCGACGAACGCCTCGGGCTCGACTGCCGTGCCCATCAGATGGCGTATGACCGGGGCAGCGCGTTCGGACCTCGCGCGCATCGGCAGGGAGCCGACGCTGGTGGGCCCGCCGTACGCACAAGGGATTCGACGCCCCGAACCCAGTGTGAGGCCGAGGCGGGACCGGGCGCTTTGGGTGGTGATGGATCGTCCTCTACCGGGCCGGCGTCCAGGCGGCGAGGAAGACGCGTACGGCTTCGTCCGCGTAGCCCTTGAGCTCGGCATCGGTGAATTGGACGTCAGAGCCGCAGAACATGACTTTGTTGACCGGGACGGACGTGGCCAGCCAGGTGAAGTGGTTGGCCGCGAGCAGAGGATCCGTCAGGGTCAGGAGCTTGCGGTCGGCGAGTCCTTGCAGGCCTCGGGCCAGCAGGGTGTGGATGCGGTCGGGGCCGCGTTCGTAGTAGCTCCGGCCCAGTTCGGGGAAGCGGTCATGGGCGACACCATGTCCGGCCATCCGCTGCCCTTGCACCGCTGGCCGGCCACGTCGGCCCCGGTTCTCGTCCTCGACGGCGGCGCGAGTGATGCCTGGAGCCGAGGCGGAGCCAAGGCCCTCGGGGACCTCCTGCCGGGCGCCTCCCACCGCACCCTCGACGGGCAGGACCACGGCGTCGATCCGCGCGTGCTCGCGCCGGCCCTGAAGGACTTCTTCACCGCATGAGCACGGTATTCGGGGGGCTTCTGCGTGAGCGTCACATTGTCGGAATCGGTGCTCCGACAGGAGAAAGAACTTGCTCGGCCCATATGGTCTTGCCGTCGCGGTCGTAGCGGGCACCCCAACGGGAGGCGAGCTGGGCCACGAGGAACAGACCGCGGCCGCCCTCGTCGCCGGTGCGCGCGCGGCGCAGATGCGGGGCGTTGAGGCTGCCGTCGGAGACTTCGCAGATGAGGGCTGTGGCGTGGATGAGACGCAGGGCGATGGGGCCGCGCGCATGCCGGATGGCGTTGGTGACCAGCTCACTGACCATCAGTTCGGTGGTGAAGGCGAGTGGTTCCAAGCCCCAGGCGGCAAGCTGACGGGTGGTGAGAGTGCGGGCGTGGGCGACCTGCGCGGGGTCGACCGGCAGCTCCCAGGAGACGACCCGGCCTGCTTCCAGTACGCGGGTGCGGGCAAGCAGCAGGGCAGCGTCATCGGATCGGTGCTCCGACAGCAGAGGGGCCACTACGGCGTCGCAGAGCTGCTCGAGCGGTCGGGTGGGGCCGGCCATGGTGCGGGACAGCTGGTCGAGTCCGGCGTCGATGTCCCAGCCCGGTGCTTCGATGAGGCCGTCGGTGTAGAGCGCCAGGACTGAGCTGTCCGCGAGACGGCGTTCAGCGGTTTCGAAGGGGAGACCGCCCAGCCCCAGGGGCAGGTTGGGCGGGATGTCGTCGAGGACCTCCACCGCACCATCGGGCTGCACCAGGACGGGTGGGGGATGGCCGGCGCGCGAGAAGGTGCAGATGCGGGAGATGGGGTCGTAGACAGAGTACAGACAAGTGGCGCCCTCGCAGTCGGGATCCTCCTCGGTGAGACGGATGACGAGGTCGTCGAGCTGGGTGAGGACCTCGTCGGGTGGGAGGTCGAGGCCGGCCAGTGTATGGACGGCGGTGCGCAGCCGTCCCATGATGGCCGCCGCGTGCAGGCCGTGGCCGGTGACGTCTCCGACGACCAGGGCGACGCGGGCGCCCGACAGGGGCAGGACGTCGAACCAGTCCCCGCCCGCCCCGGCGTGGGCGGCAGCGGGCAGATACCGGTGGGCGGTCTCCACGGCGGGGAAATCGGGCAGATCGCGCGGCAGCAGGCTGCGCTGCAGGGCCAGGGCGGTGTTGTGCTCGCGGGTGTAGCGGCGGGCGTTGTCGATGCATACCGCCGCGCGGGACGAAAAGTCCTCGGCGAGGAACAGGTCCCCTTCGTCGTAGGGTCGCGGATCCTGGTGGCGGCCGAAGGTGGCCACACCCAGCGTGATGCCGCGGGCCCGCAGCGGTACTGCCATGTACGAGTGGAAACGGAACTGCCGGATTTTCTCGGCCCGCCGGGCGTCGTGGGCGAACCACTCGTCCGCGTCGAGGTTCCGCACCAGTACCGATTGCCCGGTGGCCAGGCTCCGGACCTGTGGCGTGCCCGGGTGGAACGCCACCGTCTCGCCCGCCACGAACACGGCCTCCGGCGCGTGCTCGCGTACGGAACGGAGTCCTGATCGGTGGGTATGCACCTCCCCGGCCACCGGCCCGGGGGCCGGTTCCTCGCCTCGCACCGTCGCCTCCAGCAGGTCGATGGCGACGAAGTCCGCGAGTCCGGGAACAGCCGCGTCAGCCAGTTCCTGCGCCGTGCGCATCACGTCCAACGTGGTGCCGATGCGCACGCCGGCCTCGGTCAGCAGCGCCAGCCGCTGCTGGGCCTGATAGCCGTCGGTGACGTCGATGTACATCTGGCACATCCCCAGGACGCGGCCGGCCGGGTCGGTCAGCCGGGAGGAGGAGACGGAAAACACGTGCTCGCGGTCCGGATCGGACGCGAGGCGGATGTGCAGCTTGAAGTCGACCACCGGCTCTCCGGTGTCCCGCACCCGCCTCAGGACCCGGTCGATCGTCCGGGGCGAGTCCGGTGATTCATCGCCGATGCGCCGGCCGATGAGCCACTCGGCGGGCAGGGCGGTCGCGTGCTCCGTCGCGGCATTCACCCACAGGTACCGCAGCTCCGTATCCGTGACGGTCACCGGGATCGGGGACTGGCTGAAGAGCGCCTCCAGGATCGCGCGATCGACCTCCTCCCGTTCCACTATCCCCGCGTCGGCGGCCCTGACGGACCAGCCGGCCTGGCCCTCCCTGTTGAGCACGGGCCGCACGCGCACCGCTACCGACACCTCGTGCCCGTCGCGGTGCCTCATGCCCAGTACGCCGTCCCAGCTCTGCCCGGCTGTAGGCCGACCCTGGGCAGCCTCCGCCGCTTCCCGGTCCTCCCGGGTGGTCAGCAGATCCACCGCCGGCTTTCCGCAGATGTCTTCCGCGGGGTATCCAAGAAGTGCTTCCGCCTGCGGGCTCCACAGGGAGATCGCGCCGTTGCCCGCGACGTATGCGATGGCCGTGCACGCCCCCGGCAGCGAGTTCCCCGATCCTGCGTCGAGGCCCCCGGAAATCTTGGTTACGCGCACCGGCACCACCTCGTCCCAGGCCTCTCCCTGCCCATGATAGGGACCGGGGTGGTGCCTGACTCCTTGAGCGCGCCGTGCCCGGCGGGCCGTGGCCCGGGGGCCGGGCCGGTCGGTGCGTGCCAGGGGGACGGATCAGTCGCCGGCCGGCGCGCCCCGGTGGGTGACGATGTCCCGTACCCGGCCCTTGACCAGCTTGCCGCTGCCGTACTGGGTGCGCGGTGCCCCTGGTGGACGGCGGTACGGTGCGGCTGCCGCGCCTGATCGGTGAGAGCCGCGCGATGGACCTGATCCTCACCGGCCGCCCGGTCTCGGCAACGGAGGCGTACGACATCGGGCTCGCCAACCGGCTCGTCCCGACCGGTGAAGCACGTCGCGCGGCGGAGTAACTCGCCCGGGAGATCGCGGCGTTCCCCCAACTCTGTCTGCGTCACGACAGGCTCTCCGTCCGCGAACAGCACGGCCTCTCCGAGCCGGAGGCCCTGGCGGCCGAGTACCGGCACGGCCGGGTTCCGCTGACCGCGGGGGAGACCCAGGCCGGTGCCGACCGGTTCGGCGGCGGCGCCGGCCGTCACGGGTCGTTCGACGAGTGAGCCGAAACCCGGCTGACACCGGGAACGGGCTGGCCCTACGCTCGCCGGATGATGACACCCAGCTACCCGGACAAGCCCCGCCCCGGCGACCGCGTCGCCGTCATCTCCCCGTCCTCCGGGCTGCCCGGAATCCTGCCTCTGCCCTACGAGTTGGGGCTGCGCAGACTCCGCGACGAGTTCGGGCTCGAAGCGGTGGAGTATCCGTCGACGCGCACCATGGGGTCGACCCCGGCCGAGCGGGCCGCCGATATCCACGCGGCGTTCGCCGACCCCGAGATCAAGGCGGTGATCGCCAGCATCGGCGGTGACGACCAGATCACTGTTCTTCCACACCTGGACCGCGAGCTCCTGCGCGCCAACCCCAAGCTGTTCTTCGGGTACAGCGACAACACCAACCTGCTGGCCCTCCTCCGGAACCTGGGCATCGTGGGCTACCACGGCGGGTCGGTGATGGTCGAACTCGGACGCCCCGGCGCGATGCACCCCCTGACCGCCGACTCCTTGCGAGCGGCCCTCTTCACCCGTGGCACCTACGAACTGACTCCCGCCAAGGAGACCGACCACGTCAACCGCCGCTGGGAGGACCCCCGGACCTTCGACTCCGAGCCCGAGATGCGACCCGCCGATGGCTGGACCTGGCACAACGCCGACCGGGTCGTCGAAGGGCCCGGCTGGGGAGGCAACCTGGAGATCCTGGCGTGGCTGCTCATGGCCGACCACGAGATCCGGCCGGTCGGCGACTACGCAGGCAGCGTGCTCTTCCTGGAGACGTCCGAGGAGATGCCCTCTGCCGACGAGGTCTACCGGATTCTGCGGAGCATGGGGGAGCGTGGGCTCCTGCAGCAGTTCCCGGCGCTGATCATGGGGCGGGCCAAGTGCTGGTCGTTCGCACAGCCGCTCAGCGCCGAGGAGGGGGACCGGTTCCGTGCGGAGCAACGGCAGGCGGTCCTGCGCGCGTTGAGCGAGTACGCCCCCGACACGATGGCCGTCCTCGATGTCGACCTCGGCCACACGGACCCGCAGGCGGTGATCCCGTACGGCGGACACATCCGGGTCGACGGGACCGCCCGCCGCATCGTCGTCACCTACTGAGGCCTCACCCGCTGAGGTGGGCTTCTTCCCCGTCGGCGAAGTACGCCGAAGGGGTCGTGCCCAGCGCTCGGCGGAACATCGCCGTGAACGCACTGGGTGTCGCATAGCCGAGGCCGGTGGCGACAGCGGTGACCGGGGTGTTCCGGGCGAGCAGTGTCACCGCATGGACGAGCCTGCCCTGCTGCACCCAGCGGGCCAGGCTCAGACCGGTCGCCGCGGTGAACCTCCGCTGCAGACTCCGCGGGCTCATATGCGTGTACGCCGCGGCCAGAGATGTCGTCCGCGGCCGGCCCGGGGCCTGTCGGATCGCCTCGCACAGACCGAGCAGCTGGGGATCGGCGGAGGCCGGCAGATGCAGCGCGGGGACGGGGTGCGGTGCGAGCAGCAGGAGCAGCAGGTCCATCACCTTGCCGTCCCGGCCCGAGCCGGGCTCATCGTGGTCTCGCTGCCGTCCGGGCCTCGCGGGCAGCGGGAGGCAACCGGGGCGGCCGCGAGGCGCCGAATCTCTGGTCCGACCACATGGCGTGTGTGACATAGTGGGAGGAAATTCGAGGCAGGGGGTGAACGGTGCCTGTCGAGTGGCAACCCGTACGACAGTCCCGTACGCATGAGCTCGTGCTCCAGAGCATCGAGGAGCGGGTGTTCACGGGAGAGCTCAAGGCGGGGGACCGGCTGCCGCCCGAGCGTGAACTCGCGCCGGTGCTGGGAGTCAGCCGATCCGCCCTGCGTGAGGCGCTGCGGGTGCTGGAGACGATCGGGGTGCTCGTCGCCCAGCCCGGGCGCGGCCCGGACGCGGGGGCGCGGATCGTACGCAACCCCGACTACGCCCTCGGCCGGCTGCTGCGGCTCCACTTCGCCCTCGGCAGCTACAGCCTGGAGGACGTCCTCGAGGCGCGCGTCGTGCTCGAACGGTCCAGCTTCGAAGCGGCGGCGACCCACGCCTCCGCCGAGGATCTGGACGAGGCGGAGCACCTGCTCGTACGCATGGGGGAGCCGGATGTCGGAGTCTTTGAGTTCAACGACCTGGACACCCGGTTCCACGTGCAGATCGCCCGCAGCTCCGGCAACGAACTGACCTCCACTCTCACCTCCGCCGTGCGCGAGTCCATACGTCCGCTGATTCTGCGGGCGCTGGAGGCGGCCGAGGACTGGCCGGCCACGGCGGGCGGGCTCAACGCCCAGCACGCCGAACTGCTGCGGCTGGTGCGCGCGGGCAAGGGTGCGATGGCGGCCGATCTGGTCGAGCGGCACATCCGCAGCCTGCATGGCACGCTGGTGGACGAGAAGGAATAGCCCGCAGGGCCCGCAGGGTGTCGGGCGACGAGGGGGCGGTGCGCCTGCGCACCGCCCCCTCGTGCGTGTTCTTCCCTTCCTCTTACGGACCGAGGCTAGTATGGTCCGACCATACAAAGGCCAGAGAATCGATCGGAGAGGCTCCATGCGCATCGGACTCTTCGCCACCTGTCTGGGAGACACGCTCTTCCCCGAGGCGGTGAAATCCACCGCGGTCCTGCTCGCCCGGCTGGGACATGAGGTGGTGTTCCCGCCGGAGCAGACCTGCTGCGGCCAGATGCACGTCAACACCGGCTACCAGCGTGAGCCCGTCCCCCTGGTGCGGAACTTCGCCGAGCAGTTCGGCGACCCGTCCATCGACGCCGTCGTCATGCCCTCGGGATCGTGCGCCGGATCGGTCCGCCACCAGCACGAGATCGTGGCCGAGCGGTACGGCGACGCCGCGTTGCGCGCGGGCGTCGCCACGGTCAAGGCCAAGACGTACGAGCTCTCGGAGTTCCTCGTCGACGTCCTGGACGTCACCGAGGTCGGCGCGTACTTCCCGCACCGCGTCACCTACCACCCCACCTGCCACTCCCTGCGGATGCTCCGTGTCGGCGAGAAGCCGCTGAAACTGCTGCGCGCCGTCGACTCCATCGACCTCGTCGAGCTCCCCGAGGCCGACTCCTGCTGCGGGTTCGGCGGTACCTTCGCCGTGAAGAACGCGGAGACGTCGACCGCGATGCTCCAGGACAAGATGCGCGCCATCGCCACCACGGAAGCGGCCGTGTGCACCGCAGGGGACTCGTCCTGTCTCATGCACATCGGCGGCGGACTCTCCCGTATCAAGTCGGGCACGCGCACCCTGCACCTCGCGCAGATCCTCTCCTCCACCCGCACCTCGCCGTACGTCCTGACGGAGGCCGTCCGATGAGCAGCACCTTCCTCGGCATGCCCGCCACCCCGCCCCGCTCCCCGTACGGGACCGGAAATCTGCGCGGCGACCGGGCGTTTCCCGCGGCCGCCCACGACGAGCTCCGCAACGAACAACTGCGCCGCAACCTGGGCAAGGCCACCCACACGATCCGTGCCAAGCGCCTGGACGTCACCGGCGAACTCCCCGACTGGGAGCAGTTGCGCGACGCCGGCTCGGCCATCAAGACCGACACCATGAACCGGCTCCCCGAGCTCCTGGAGCAGCTGGAGCAGCAGGTCACCGAGCGCGGCGGCACCGTCCACTGGGCGCGCGACGGCGTCGAGGCCAACGAGATCGTCACCCGGCTCGTCCGGGCGACCGGATCCACGGAGGTCATCAAGGTCAAGTCGATGGCCACCCAGGAGATCGGTCTCAACGAACACCTGGAATCGGCCGGCATCACCCCGTACGAGACGGACCTCGCCGAGCTCATCGTGCAGCTCGCCCACGACAGACCGTCACACATCCTGGTGCCCGCGATCCACCGCAACCGCGACGAGATCCGGCAGATCTTCCTCAAGGAGATCCCCGGCGTCGACCCGCGGCTCGACAACGTGCCCGCCCATCTCGCCGCCGCGGCCCGCGCCTATCTGCGCGAGAAGTTCATGACGACGAAGGTGGCGGTCTCGGGCGCCAACTTCGGGATCGCCGAGACCGGCACCCTGTCCGTCGTCGAGTCCGAGGGCAACGGCCGGATGTGCCTGACCCTGCCCGACACGCTGATCACCGTCATGGGCATCGAGAAGGTGCTGCCGCGCTATCAGGACCTCGAGGTCTTCCTGCAGTTGCTGCCGCGTTCGTCGACCGGGGAGCGGATGAACCCGTACACCTCGATGTGGACGGGTGTGACGCCCGGCGACGGACCGCAGGACTTCCATCTGGTCCTCCTCGACAACGGACGGACCGCCGCGCTGGCCGACCGGATCGGGCGCGAGGCGCTCAACTGCATCCGCTGCTCGGCCTGTCTCAACGTCTGCCCGGTGTACGAACGGGCCGGCGGTCACGCGTACGGATCGACCTACCCCGGACCCATCGGCGCGGTCCTCACGCCGCAGCTCGCCGGGATGCACGCCGCCAAGGACGACCCCAACAGCTCCCTGCCGTACGCCTCCAGCCTCTGCGGCGCCTGCTTCGACGCCTGCCCCGTCAAGATCGACATCCCGTCGCTGCTGGTCGAGCTGCGCCACCAGCACACCGAACAGTCCGGTACGACAGCGGAGAAGCTGGCCATGAAGGCGGCGGCCGGCGTGATGAAGCGGCCGAAACTGTTCACGGCCGCGCAGAAGGCCGCGGGGCTCGGCCGGGTGCTCGGCGGGCGGGACGGCAAGATCTCGCATCTGCCACCGCCGTTCAGCGGATGGAGCGACAGCCGTGACACCGCGGCGCCGCCGAAGCAGTCATTCCGCTCGTGGCTGGCCTCGGACGAGGGTGCCGCGACCATGCGGGCCGCCGCCGACGAGTACGACAGGAACCAGCAGGAGGAGGAGAAGTGACGACCGCTCGCGCCACGGTGCTCGGCCGGGTCCGGAACGCCCTGGCCCTCGCCCCCACCCCGGACACCACCATCCCGCGCGACTACCGGACCGGCCGCACGCTCCCCGACGACGAGCGACTCGCACTCTTCACCGACCGGCTCGTCGACTACAAGGCGCAGGTGCACACCTGCACGGCTGCCCGCACCGCCGAGGTGATCGCGGAGGTGCTGGACGGGCTCGGTGCGCGGACGATCGGGGTGCCCGCCGGGCTCGACGAGCAGTGGCTCGGTGCGTACGACGGTGATGTCCAGCAGGACTCTGCCGGTATTCCGGCGCCCCGGCTCGACGCGCTGGACGGAGTCGTCACCGCGTCGGCCGTCGGCTGCGCCGAGACCGGCACGATCTTCCTCGACGGCTCGCCCGACCAAGGGCGGCGGGCCCTGTCGCTCGTCCCCGACCTGCATGTGTGTGTCGTCGATCTGTCTGCCGTCGAGGTGGGGGTGCCGGAGGCGGTCGCGCGGTTGGTGCCGGAGCGCCCGACGACGCTGATCAGCGGGCCGTCGGCCACGTCGGACATCGAGCTGGAGCGGGTCGAAGGGGTACACGGTCCGCGCACGCTGGTGGTCGTGATCCGCGTCGACGCGTAGGAGGTGTCCGCCGGACGGCCAGGAGGCCGTCCGGCGGACCGTACGGTCCGCGGTGCTCGACCGTCAGCGGTTCGAAGCCGATACGGGTCGTCGACCCGTTGTCGGCCCAGCTGACCTCGACCGTGTCGCCGTCCACGTTCAGCCGTGCGGGTCCTTGCCGTCCGCGCCCGCGAACGGTCGACCACTGCCAGGCAGCCCGCAGCATCCCGTCCGCCGCCGCCTCCCAGTGCGCCCGGGTGTAGCCGGTGTGCGGGCTCAAGCCGCGGTCTTCGGAGGCGAGTTCAAGAGGAGAGTTCACGAGGAGAGGTCATGCGAGGAATGCCAGCCTTTCGCGTCGTACGGGGTGGGCGAAGCCGTCGCCCGCGGCCCAGCGGTTGATCTCGCCGACCGCCAGGTCGACCAGCCGCCGCCATTCGTTGCCCTGCGAGCCCGCGAGATGTGGAGTGATCAGGGCGTTCTCGCACTCCCACAGCGGGTGCGAGGGCGGCAACGTGTCGGGGTCGGTGACGTCGAGGATCGCGCGGATCCGGTTCTGCTGGAGTACGTCGATGAGCGCGTCCTGGTCGAGGACGGCGCCCCGCGCGGTGTTGATGAGCACCCCGTCGGGGCGCATGGACATGAGCAGTTCGCGGCTGACGAGACCGAGGGTGGCGGGCAGCAGCGGGGTGTGGACGCTCACCACATTGCTCTGCGCGAACAGTTCGGCGAGCCCGGCCGGACGCACGCCCAGCTCGGCGGCGTCCGCCTCGGAGACGTACGGATCGTGCAACAGCACACGCAGGTCGTACGGGCGCAGCAGCTCGATGACGCGCCGGCCGATCAGCGAGGCGGACAGGATGCCCACGGTGCGCCCGTAGTTGCCCACCTCCGCCGAGGTGCGCAGCCAGTCGTCGCGACAGCGCTCGGCGCGGTAGTCGCGGGCCCGTTCCAGGACCTGTTTGCCGGAGAGCAGGATCATCGCGATGGTGTACTCCGCGACCGGCAGCGCATTGGCTGCCGCCGCCGAGGACACCTCGATGCCCCGTTCCCAGCAGGCCTCGGTGATATGACCGCGGACGGAGCCCGCCGTGTGGACGACGGCACGCAGCTGCGGCGCCGCGGCCAGCACGTTCTCGTCGAGCGGTGGACAGCCCCAGCCGGTGATGAGGATCTCGGTGTCCGCGAGCGTGGCGCGGGCCCGGTCGGTGGTGAAGTCGTCGAGGACGGGCAGGGGGGCGAGTTCACACACCCCGGCGAGTGCGGCCAGGGCTCCGGGAGTGAGGACGGCGGCCGCTGCGTCCGGCTCCATGGCGACGGCGGCGCGTGGCCGGCGGTGTGCGGCGGGGGTGGTCGGGACGGTAGGGGTGGTGCTGGGCATCATGCTCCTGGTCGGGGAGTGGTGCGGACGTGATCCGGTCGGCGTACGGTACGGGTCGTCTCCTCGAACTCGTCCCAGGTACGCGGCACGTGGAGTCCGTACCGCTGGAAGAGGTCGGTGCGGTAGTGCGTCACCATCGGTTCGACATCCAGCGGAACGCTGAAGGTGCGCTTCTCGAACGTGGTCAGCCCGAGTGCCTGTGGCAGCAGCTTGGTGCGCAGCCCATCGCTCATCAGACCGGTGATCTCGCGAGCGACACCGTCGATCGCGAGTTGGGGAGCTGGGGGTACTCGATCGTGGCGACGTCCGGGGCGTTGCCCGCCCGCTTGGGTCGCAGCATAGCGATCGCCTCCGCACTGTCCATGGCCGATCATGTCCGCCCCGTATGCGCCACCAGCCCTGCGGCATCGTTCTGCTGCTGCCCGCCGAACCGCACCGGCCGTTCCGGCTGCGCGCCGACTGGCTCGACCGCGTCGATCCGCACGGCGGAACCGTGCGGATCACAGCAGTCTGAACCGGCCGGACGTCAGGGGATCAGCAGCCAGTCCGAACCGATCGCCGCCACCAGACCGAAGGCCAACAGCCAACTGCCCAAGCGCGTACGGCCGTTCCTGCTGAGCTCGATCACGATCCCGCACAGGATCAGCGCCAGCCCGTACACCCCGACCACCAGAACGGACGACCGGCTCGCGATCCGCAGCGCCAGCACGACCGCCATCGCCGCCATGCCGACCGAGGAGAGAACGACCCGCAACCGTCTGGCCTGACGCGGTGTCAATCCGCGGTCCCCGGCCCCCGCCCCCTCGACTTCGGCGTCGACCTCGGCGTCGACCTCGGTACCGGCGTCGGTCTCTGTGCCGTTCGTGTCGCTTTCGGGGGCGGTTATCGGGGTGTCCACGGACTGGTCCTGGTCAGAAGTGCTCATGACGCGGGATGGTAATAGTTTCGCGGCGCCGTGTTCACCGCTCCGCCCGACGGTTGCCGAAAACGAACGTCGCCATCCGGCTCATCCGCCCTCCCGTCGCAGCCGGGGCGCCTCCTCGGCCGCGTCCACCGTCCGCCCGCCGCCCGTCTCCACCCGCCCGGCCAGCTCCTCCGCCCAGCCGGTCAGCGCATCGATCCCGATCCCGTGCGCCGACGCGCCCCCGTACGCCGAGAGGGCCGCCGCGCCCCGACGCAACAGCCGCGCCCCACCCGTCGCATTGCCGCGCGCGGCATGCGTCAGCCCCACCGCCAGCTGCGCGAGCCCGCGCCACAACTCCCGTTCCGCCTCCGGGCCCGACTTCCACGCGTCCTCGAACACCTCGTGCGCGTGGAACGGCATCCCCGCGTCCAGCAGCCGCTGTGCCTCCCGCAGCGTTTCCTCGGGGGAGCGCACCACACCCTCCGGCTGCCGCTCCACCCCCGGAACCCCGTACGGCAGGGGGCGCCCCAGCCCGTCACGGGGGCGCGCACTGCGCGCCCGGCCTTCGGGATCGCGGTCCCTACGAGTCTCGTCCACCCGTCGATTGTGCCCCGCACCTGCGGTGAACTGACCGAACCACTGTCCGTGGGCCGTCGCGCACGACTAGTCTCGGCAGCAATCCGCATCACTAGGGGAGGGTAGGCATGAAGCCGTCCCGGCCGCTGTACGAGCGCGAACCGGAACTCGCTGCCGCCGCACTAGCCGTGGACGCCCTTTGCGGCGCCCAGGCAGTCGGCGGGCTGCTGATCTTCAGCGGTGAGGCAGGCATCGGCAAGACAGCTCTGCTCACCGAGATCCAGGCCATGGCCGCGGACCGCTGCACCGTCTTGTCCGCACGCGGCGGCGAGACGGTCACATCCGTGCCGTTCCACGTCGTACGCCAACTCCTGCAGCCCGCGCTCGACCCGTTTCCGCCCGACGAGGTACGCGATCTGTTCGGCGCGTGGTTCGAGATCACCGCACCCGCCCTCGGACTTGCCGAGCCCAGCGGCCCGCAGCCCGACCCGCAGGGTGTACGCGACGGACTCAACCACGTCGTGTCGCGGCTCTCCTCCCGGCTGAGCCACCGTCCGCTGCTGCTGATCATCGACGACGCACACTGGGCGGACGGCGAATCCCTTGCCTGGCTCGCCTCGTTCACCGCACGCCTCGGCGAACTGCCCGTCCTCGTCGTCCAGGCGCACCGCCCGGAGGAACTGGCGGCGCGCGAGGGGGACGGCGGCAGCCACCCCGCCCAGGCCCGGGTCGCGCTGCGCGCGCTCACCCCCGAGGCCACCGCGGAACTGGTCCGGGCCGTTCTCGGCGACCAAGCCGACGACCCGTTCTGCCGCGAGGTGTGGGCCGTCACCGGCGGCAACCCGTACGAGACGGTCGAACTCGTCGCCAAGGTGCAGGACCACGAACTGGCCCCCCTGGAGGAGTCGGCCGGGGTGCTGCGCGAACTCGGCGCCTCGGCCCGCGGCAGCGGTCTCGTGGCCCGGCTCGAACGGCTCGGCACCAACGCCAACCGGTTCGCCTGGGCCGCCGCAGTCCTCGGCACCGACATCTCCCAGGACCTCGCCGCCACCCTCGCCGGAATGACCCCCGCGGAGGCCGCCGACTGCACCGCGCGGCTGCGCGACGCCCGTATCGTCAGCGGCTTCGACCCGCTGGAGTTCGTCCACCCGCTGATCGCCACCGCCGTGTACCGCTCCATCCCGCCGGCCACCCGCACCGCCATGCACGGCCGCGCCGCCTGGGCGATCACCCGCGCCGGACTCGGCGCCGCCGCGGCCTCCCGCCACCTCATCGAAGTCCACGCGGACGGCGACCAGGAACTGGTCGAGCAGCTCCGCGAGGCAGCCGGACAGCATCTCGCGGTCGGTGCCCCCGAAGCCGCCCGTCGCTGCCTGGAACGCGCCCTGCAGGAGCCGCCGCGCCATCAGGTGCGGGCCACGCTGCTGTACGAGCTGGGCTGCGCGACGCTGCTCAGCTCCCCTCCCACCACCGTCCAGCATCTGCGGGCCGCCCTCGATCTGCCCGGACTGGCCGACGAGGTGCGCGTCGACGCCACCTTCCGGCTCGCCGCCGCCCTCTCCCACAACAACCAGCTGAAGGAAGCGGCACTGGCTCTCGCCGCCGAGACCGGGCGCACCGCCCCCGGACCGGGCCGGATGCGGCTCCAGGCCGCGCACTTCATGTGGGAGGGCATGCAGGCCGCCGAGGACGACGGCCCCGGCCGCTCCCGCAGGCTTGCCGGCAACGCCGACCACCTCACCGGCCGCAACAACGCCGAACGCGCCCTGCTCACGCTGCGCGCCTTCGACGCCATGCTCCGGGGCGAGGACTGCCAGCTTGTCGTCGACCTCTGCGAACGCGCCCTGGTCGACGGTCGCCCGGCCCGCGGGCTCGGGTGGACCGACACCGAATGGGGCTTCGAGTTCCCCACCACAGTGGGTATCACCTACGCCTTCACCGATCAGCTCGATCGGGCCGAGGCACTGTTCAGCGAGGCCGTCCGTGCCTTCGAGATCTCCGGCTGGAGCGGCGCGCACCTCGCCTTCGCACACACCCTCCTCGGTCTCGTCCACCGGCGTCGCGGCAGGCTGGCCGAGGCGGAGGGCTTCCTGCGCGAAGGACTGCGGCTCGCCGACCGTGTGGGCAGCGGCCTGCCCGGCAACTGGATCGCAGCCTGCCTGCTCATCGACACGCTGCTGGCCCGGGGCCGGGTCACCGAGGCCCGCACGATAGCTGACCGGTACAACTTCGGGATGCCCTATCCCAGCGCAATGGTCATGCCGGACGCACCGTCCGTTCGCGGCCGTCTCCTGCTTGCCGAAGGCCGTACGAAGGAAGCCGTCGCCGAGCTCGAAGCAGCGGGACAGGCTCTTGAACCGCGCGGCCGGTTCAACGGGATCTGGGCGCCATGGGCGGGCGACCTCGCGCGCGCCCTGGTCGACGAGGACCCGGGCCGCGCAGCCCAGCTCGCCACCTCGGCCCGGGTGCACGCCGAACGCTTCGGCACGGACACCGCGATCGGCGAGGCACTGCGCTGCGTCGCCCTGTTCGCCCGCCCCGAGGAGGCCCGCCATCTGCTGGCAGACGCGGTCCGGCACCTGGAGGCGTCCCCGTCCGCGTACGAACACGCCCTGGCCCGTGTCGACTACGGCATCGCCATCCGCTCCCCGCGCGAGCTCGCCCGGGCCGAGAAGCTGGCCACGGCATGCGCCGCCGAAGCGCTCGCGACCCGCGCCCATCAGGCACGGACGTCGATCCGGTCCGCGAAGTGAGGTAATGTTTGTCCTGCGCAGCCGCCCGGGAACACCGGGAGGAATCGCATCGGGACGTGGCGCAGCTTGGTAGCGCACTTGACTGGGGGTCAAGGGGTCGCAGGTTCAAATCCTGTCGTCCCGACTCGAAAGAGTCGTAGGTCAGGGGCCGTTTCAGAGCAATCTGAAACGGCCCCTTGATCATTTTTGGGGACCAGTTGGGACCGGATCTGATGCCACAGCAGGCCCAAGCCGCGACTCGGCGCCTGCCCGGCCGTGGCGCGGGGAGCGGCGACGCCCAAGACAGCACGGCGTAGGAGTGCTGCGTTCAACGAGGTAATCAACACGGCAGTCGAGAAGGGGTACTTCGCGGAGAATCCGCTCAACGGGCTCAGGTGGAACGCTCCGGCGTTCCATGAGGAGGTGGACCCGGCGGCCGTTCCGAATCCGACCAAGGTCGCCCGGCTGCTCGCGACGGTTGCCAGCAACGTGGGCGGCCACCGAGCCATGGACGTACAGGCCCAGAGCGTTCTCGGTCACCGGCCCTGGCCGGCAGCCGCCCCTTCGGTACCCGCCGCTCGGAGTCGCGCCCCTCTGGGAACGCCGCGGGCCGGTACCGTGCTGTGCGCCCGAACCGAGGCCGCCGAGGTACTGCTCAAGGCGGCGGTCTCGTGAGGACGCCACTTGGCACCCCCCACGCGCGGCGCTGCACGTCCCTTTCGTTGACGCGCTTGTCACCACCGGTTCAGGAGTCAGTTGGGGACCACCGGGCGCGCGCTGCCGAATGCCGGGTCACCCGCGCGCCGGTGACTTGTTTGCGATCGGGATCACCTTGCCGGGTAAAGGATGTGTCAACACCAGAGGCTACCGCCGGTTACACGGTGATTCCGCTCGAGGCGATTGCGTTTCGCCGGTCGTGGGGCGTCGGCGGATTTTGGCCGGGCGCTAAGTGTCGTTCAGCAAATCCAGGCCGGAGTGCGGCTGGACGAGCCCAGAAATGCGCCGCCGGCGGAGCCTGATAATGCCCCCGAGGCCGTGACCCGATATGGATCCTGTGTCGCCGCCGTCCGCCAAGGATTCCAAAAGCGGCCCAAACGGACACCATTCGTCGAAGTCGGTACGGGCTGTTGACGTGACCATTGCAAGAGCGACACAATCCTCCCCGGTGGACGCGGGTAGCGACACCCCACCGTCGAGAGGCGTACGATCCTGCGAAGGGGCGATATGCAAACGATCGACCGTGCACCTCTGATGGAGATAAGACCCCGGCTGCGTAATGACGTGGTATTCCTTCGCGTCGACACCGGAATCTATCTCAGAAGTTCAGAGACTTCCTGCGTCCTCAAAGGCGCAGGCGCATATGAGTGGATGTCCGTTCTCGGTCCTCGAATGACTGGCGAATCCAGCATCGCGGAATTATGTGAAGGGCTGGACGACACTCGACGCAAAACCGCGGTCGGACTGATGCGCACCCTGCTCGATCGGGGCTTCGCCCGCGCCGTCCCGCGCCCTGACGTTGAGCTGCTGCCGGCCGCCGTATCGGATCTGTTCGCGCCCCAGATCAATTTCGTGGAACATTTCATGCACGCGGACCAGCGGACGCCGCAGGAACTCTTCGCGCGGTTCCGCTCCTCCCGGGTCCTGGTCACCGGCCCACCCGGGGGCGTAGCGACGGCAGCGGTGCGCGGCCTGCTGCGTAATGGACTGGCCGAAATCGCGCTCGACAACGCAGCGTGGGGATCGGAATTCGACACCGAGACGGCCCGGCTCGCGGACGCCGGCGCACCGGCACACGTCGTCGTGATGCCGTCGACCCCCGAGGATCTGACGCCGTTCGACGTCGTGGTGGCAGTGGCCGACGGATCGAGCAGCGGTGCGCTGCTCGAACTGGCCGAACGGCTGCACGGCGCTGCGCACGGCCCGCGCCTGGTCCCGGTGGTGACCGACCCGGACCGCATGGTGGTGGGGCCGGTCTCCGGACCCGCCGAGCAGCCGTGCTGGGTGTGCGCACAGCTTCGGCTGTCCGCCAACTCCGACCCTCGGCTCGTGGCCGACTTCTGGCGCTCACTGGCGGTCGGCCCGGCCGGTGGCGAGGCCCCGGACGGCAGCCTGGTGGCGCAGTCCATGGCCGGCAACGCCGTCGCGTTCGAGATCTTCCGGCTGCGTACCGGCCAGTTGCAGCCGGACGACGAGCGGCACGCCGTGATCCAGGATCTGACCACGCTGGAGTCGAGCCGCGAACGGGTGCTGCCGCACCCCGGATGCCCGATGCGGCACCAGCTGGCGGAGCCCGACGACGCCGTACGCCCGCCTGCGGACGACAGTGACGCCTATGGGCGTGCGGCTGTTCTGGTCTCCCCGCGATTCGGCGTGATGTCCGGCTGGACGGACGACTCGATCCGGCAGATCCCGCTCAAGACCGGCCGGGTGCGGCTCGGGCCGGCCGGTTCGCTGACCGACGGGGCGCGTGAGATCGCCGCGTTCGGCACCGACACGGTCCTGGTCGCCCGCACGCGCTCGGTGCAGGCGGCGGTCGCCTGCTACGTGGGCCGGCTCGGGCCCGTCGGGCCGCGGGACGAGGCGGCCACCCTGGACGGGGAACTGGTTCCGGCCGAGCGGCTCGCCCTGTTCAGCGGTGTGCCCGCACCCGAGGAGGAGCCGGCGGCGCGGGCACGGCTGTCCGCGGTGTCCCTGCACGACTCGAGCCGCTGGCAGGTGCCGGCCGCGGCCGTCCACCCGCTCTCCCCGGCCAACTCCCGGCTGCTGTTCGAGCCGAGCCCCGCGGGTGCGGCGGCCGGCTGGACCGCGCCGGACGTACAGGAACGCGGGCTGTGCTCGGCGCTGGCGCAGCGCGGGCTCGTCCGCGCGATCCGCGGCGAGGACCCGGCCCTGCCATTCACCGAGGAGTGGCTGGCCGGCGACGAGGAGACGGCGTTCGTGCTCGGCAGCCTGCGGCACATCGGCCACACCGCCCGGGTCTACGCGCTGCCCGGCGCCGCACCGGCCTTCGCGGTGCTCGCGGTGGTCGAGGGCGCCGACGGCGGGGCGGTCGACTGGGCGACGGGCTCGGCGCTGTCGGTGCGCGCCGCGGTACGCGAGGCGGTGCGGGACGCCGTCGGTCTCGCCGTCGGCCGGCACTACGAGGGCGCGCCCCTGGACCCCGGCGACCCGCTGGTGGCCGACTTCGACCCCAGGACCCTCACCGAGGGCGACGCGAAGGCCGAGTGGTCCTTCGACCAGCCCGGTGTGCCGATGTCCGAAGCGCTCGGCCGACTGGACGCCGACGGCACGCGCGCCCTGTTCGTCGACACGACGCCGATCGACCTGAGCGCGATCCGCGCGATGGTTGCTGGAACGATCCTGCTCGCTGCGAAGTAGCGCGACAGCGAGCCGGTTCGCGCCCTCGAGGCGCGCCATGGTTCTCGGAACACCGGTTCCGGGTGCACATCCCACCATCACGAAGGGAGGATCGCCATGTCCATTGAGCTCCGAGACGAACTGAGCGTTCTGGAGAGCGCGACGTTCGAGATCGAAGAGATGACCGACGAGTCCGTCGAGCTGGCGTGGTCCAGCTCGTCCTGCTCGTGCTCCAGCTGCTGCTCCTGCTCCACCAGCAGCTGCTGCTCCTGCAGCAGTAGCACCAGCTGACGCAGGCAGCTGGCCGGGCCGGTGAGCACCTGTCGCCGGCCCGGTCGTCCGGCTGACACGTGCGGCTGCCCGACGCGACGGTCCCCGTCGCCGAGGCAGGCAGCCGCACCCCCATCTTCGGAGTGACTGGGTGGACGGATGAATGTGGTGTCGAACGCGGTGACCACCGCGACGGTCCTGGACGACCCCCGGGTGACCGACGTCGTCCGCGACTATCTGGCCGGGCGCGCCGGCGTGGGCGTCACGGTCGACGTCGGGGTGCTCGGCCTGCCGGCGCGGCCGGCGCCGAGCGGGGAGCGGCAGGCCGAAGGACTCGTCTACCCGGTGCGCCTGTACGGCGGGACGGTGCTGATGGGGCCGCTGCACCGGGCCGACGGCACGAGCCGTCCGTGCGGCCGTTGCCTGGACCGCCGCTGGCTGGCGCTGCGCCCGGTCGAGGAGCGCGGGCCGATCGAGGAGGGCGCGGACGCCTGGGTGGCGGGTGACGAATCGCTCACCGCCTTCGCCCTGGAGCAGATCGCGCAGATCGTGCACGCGGAGACGGCCGACGGCGAAGTCGCCCCCGGCGACCGGCGGACCGGACGGATCGTGGAGCTGCGGACCGGTGATCTGACGGTCGACCGCCACGACCTGATTCCTGACTCCGAGTGCGAGAGCTGCGCCACCCCGGTGCCCGACACCGCCGAGGGCGCGAGATTGCCGCTCGGCCCGCGACCGAAGCCGGGGCCGACCACCTACCGGGGTGCGTCGGCGGCGGACCTGCCCCTGCCGACCACCGGCCTGGTCAACGAGGTGTGCGGAGCGCTGGCGAGCGCGGCCCGCCGCGTCTACCAGTGCAGCGCCACCCTGCCTGTCAGCGGGTACTTCCGGGTGCGCAGCAAGTACGACTACCACGAGATGTGGTGGAGCGGGCAGTCGCAGAGCTCGGCGAGCAGCGAGCGGTACGGCATCCTGGAGGGCCTGGAGCGGTACGCGGGCCAGTTCCCACGGGCCAAGCAGCCGGAGACGTACGGCAGTTACCGCGAACTGGCGCCGCAGGCCCTCGACCCCGCGACGATGGGCTCGTACCGTCCCGAGTTCTACGTCGGACACAACGACTACTACCAGCCCTACCATCCGGACACCCCGACCCACTGGGTCTGGGGCTACTCGTTCGGTGAGCAGCGGCCGCTGCTGGTGCCCGAGCAGTTCGTGTTCTACCTGGACCGCCGCCCGGACCGGAAGTTCGTCCAGGAGTGCTCCAACGGCTGCGCCAGCGGCAGCAGTGTCGAGGAGGCGCTGTTGCACGGCATGCTCGAACTCGTCGAGCGCGACGCGTTCCTGCTGTGCTGGTACGGCGCGGCGAAGCTGCCGGAGATCGACCAGGCGACCGTCGTCGACGAGGAGGTCCAGTTCGTACTGGACCGGGTCGCGAGGCTCGGCTACCGGATGCGCCTGTTCGACATGCGCGTGGACGTCCCGGTGCCCGCGGTGATGGCGGTGGCCGAGCGGCTGGACGGCGGGATGGGCCGGCTGTGCTTCGCCGCCGGCGCGAGCCTCGACCCGGTGGAGGCGGTGCGCGCGGCGATCGCGGAGACCGCCTCCTACATCCCGGGCATGGACGAGCGGGTGGAGGCGAAACTGCCCGACCTGCGCGCGATGGTCACCGACTACAACCGGGTGCACGAACTCACCCACCACGCGCTGCTGTACGGCCTGCCGGAGATGGCACCGGCGGTCGACTTCCTGCTGGACGCGGCGCCACCCCGGTCGATGGACGAGCTGTACGGCCCGTGGCTCGCGCAGCGGCCCGAGAGCCTGGACCTGGCCGAGGACGCGCGGTTCGTGATGGAACGGCTGCGCGAGGTGGGCAGCGACGTCGTCGCGGTGGACCAGACGTGCCCGGAGCAGGACGGCACCGGCATCCGCACGCTGAGCGTGCTGGCGCCGGGACTGGTGCCGATCGACTTCGGCTGGGAGCGGCAGCGTGTATTGCAGCACCCGCGGCTGCAGGCCTACCTCGACGGCGCGCTGGCGGAGATCCACGCCCGCGACGATGGGTTCGGTCCCACGGGGCTGAACCGCAGGCCGCACCCGTTCCCATGAGCCGTACCCGCTGCCTTCCGTGAGCCGTCCCCGCCGGCGCCAGCCCCGGCCGAAGAAGGAGATCCCGTGTCCGAGAACCGCACGCAGGTCGTGAGCGACTATGTGGAGTCGGTGTTCCGGCGCGGCCGGGAGCCGATGGAGCCGGTCGGATTCACCCCCGACTGGGAGGACCAGCCCTCCCGGCACAAGACCTACTTGGGGGTGCGGCGCTTCCCCCTGCCGGCGGGCACCGGCCTGCCGCTGGCCGGCGCCGCGGACGTACTCCTCGGCGAACCGCCCGCCGGCCAGGGCCCGCCCTGGACGCTCGACTCGCTCGCCGCCTTGCTGCGGCTTTCCTACGGCGTTCTCGACCGCAGGCTACGGGTGAGCTGGAACCAGGACAGCCATGTGCGGGTGCTGTACCCGGAGGCGCTGTGGGGGAGGGGTACCGCATCCGGGGGCGGGATGTACCCGCTGGAGGTGTACTGGGTGGCCGGGCCGGGCGGTCCACTGACCCCCGGCGTCTACCACTACTCGACGGCGCACCATGGCTTCGAGCGCCTGCTGGCCGGTGATCTCACCGATGAGGTGCGCGCGGCGTGCGAGTCCGGGAACGGGACCGGGAACGGGACCGGGGCCGGTTCCGGGGAGTCCGACGGCTTCCTCGTGGTGACCGTGCGGTTCTGGAAGAACTCCTTCAAGTACAACAGCTTCTGCTACCACGTGGTGACCCAGGACGCCGGTGCGCTGCTGGGCAGCTGGGAGCTGATCGCGCGGGGCACGGGCCGATGCCTCACCCGCGTGCTGTGGTTCGACGACGAACGGCTGAACCGGCTGCTGGGACTCGAAACCGACCAGGAGTGCGCGCTGGCCGTGGTCCCGCTGCCGTTCGGCGGACCCGCCGGCGCTTCGACCGGTCCGGCGGACCGCGACGGCTCGGTCGCTCTGATCGACCGGCCGAGCTTCGAGAGGTCGGCGCGGACCCGCACCTTCGAGCAGGTCGAGCAGGTGCACCGTGCGGTCCTGGCAGACCGCCGCGAGCGCCCGGAGCCCGAGGCGGCGCGCGGACTCGTTCCGGTCCCGCCCGCAGTGGGCGAGGACGTCGTACTTCCCGAGCCGCTGACCGACCGGCTGGGCCCGGACGTCGGCGAGACGCTGCGCTCCCGCCGGACCAGCTTCGGCTCGTTCACCCGCTCCCGCCCGCTCGGCCTCGACGAACTGGGGACCGTGCTGGCCGGCACGGTGTCGGGGCAGCGGTACGTCTCGGACGTGGTGCCCGACGACGTGGGGCTGACGGGGCTGTACGTACTGGCGAACCGGGTCGCCGGGCTGCCCAGCGGCACCTACCGCTACGACGGCGGCGGGCACCGGCTGCGTGTGGTGCGCGAAATGCCGCTCGCCGAGAAGCTGCAACACAGTTACTACCTGAGCAACTACAACCTGGAGCAGGTCGGCGCTGTGCTGGCGATCTCGGGACGGTGGCGCAGCACGCTCGACGCCTACGGCAGCCGCGGCTACCGGGTGCTCAACTCCGAGGTGGGCGCGGTGGCGCAGACGGCCTACACCGCCGCTGCCGCGCTGGGCGTCGGCTGCGGGGCAGTGCTCGGCTTCGACAACATCGCCATCGACGAATGGGCCGGCCTCGACGACGGGGACGAGCGAACCTTCCTCTTCGTCCTGCTCGGCCATGAACGCGCGGACAGCGCGGACTTCGACTACCGGCTGGTCTGAGAGGGCTGATCCGTGAATTCCAGCGCGCTGCCGGCGCCGACGTCACGTGTGGCGTCGGCCGCGACCCTGCCCGACCACGAGAGCGCGGAGCGCGTGCGGTGGCACCTGGTGCCGAGGTTCATGCTGCGCGTCGGCGGTCTCCCCTTCGAAACCGCCGCCGCGCTGGCCACTCCCGAGAGCGCGGCGTGGGCGGACGCCGTGCTCGACGCGCGGCGGCGGCTGCGCGAGCGCGGGGCCCGGCTCGCCGACTTCCTGCAGGAGCGGGTGGCACAGAGCCTCGACGACCCGGCGGCCCGCCGGACGCTGATCAACCTGCGCCGTGACGTCTTCAACGCCCGTGCGCCACGCAGCCTGGCGGCAGCCGAGCCGCTGCTGGCTGCCACCGAACTCGCCGAGCTGCGCGAGTGGTCCGCCGACCGGCAGCGGCACGAGGCGCTGCTGCGGACCGGCTCCGGCATCCTGGCCGAGGAGAGTGCCGCGGCCCGGCGGGAGCTGCGGCGCGCGGCGACGGAGACGGACCTGCGGCATGGCATCCAGCTGTCGTCCCCGTCGCTCGACGAGTATCTCGACGGTTACCTGCACCGCGCCGGCGGCCCGCTCAGCAAGCGGGAGAGGCGCATCGAACGGTCACTGCTGGAGTACCTGCTGCGCACCGCGTGCAAGACCAGCCCGTTCAGCACCCTGACGGCGGTGTCCGCGGGCCACTTCGCCGAGGCCGGCGGCCGGCCGCTCGTCGCGTCCGTCGACGGGTGGGAGAAGCGGGGCAGCACCCGGCTGAACATCGCGGTACTCGCCAGACTCTCGGAACTGCTGACCACGAACCCCCGGATCCTTCATGACCTGCCGGTCCGGGCCACCAGCGGAACGCAGGTGCACCAGGACCGGGTCCGCTACCTGCGCAAGCTGCGTGGCGCCGACGGCAACGCGGACGCGGCGGTCACCCTGGACGCGGTCCACGAGAGCCTGTTCTTCCTGCCCGGCGGAGAAGCGCTCGCCGATGTGCTCAAGCTGTTCGACGACGGCACGACGCTGCGGTTCGAGGACGCCGTACGGGAGTTGTGCGCGATGGACGCCAAGCGCCCCGAGCCGGAAGTGGAGCGGTATCTCGCCGAGTTGCTCAGGCTCGGCCTGCTCGTCGTGCCGGATCTGCACATCGACATCCACGACCCGGACCCGGTCTCCACCTACCGAAGCGGGCTACGGGGACTGGGGAGGAGCTGGGCCGACGACATCGCGACGCTCGTCGAGCGGATGGGCGCGGACGTCGAACGGTTCGCCGGGGCCGGACTGGCCCGCAGGCGTGAACTGCTCGCCCACGTGAAGGAGTCGGTGGCCGAGACGCACCGCCTGCTGGGCCGTGACGACACACCGGTCCTGCGCACCCTGGTCTATGAGGACACCACACTGTCCGGGCTGGCGGTGACCGGCGACGCCTCGGCCTGGACCCGGCAGCTCACCCCCGGCCTGCACCAACTGGCCCGGATCCTCCCGGCATTCGACGGGAACGCGGTACGCAGGATCGTCACCAAGGGGTTCTTCCGGGCGCGCTACGGCGAAGGCGGCCGCTGCGAGGACTTCCTGTCCTTCGCCCACCAGTTCAACCAGGACTTCTACGACAACTACAACCAGCGCCTGATGCGCCATCAGCGCTTCGACGGCACCACCTTGCGTCCGTACGACAACTGGTTCCGGCAGGAGGAGATCGCCGGCATCGACCGCGCCCGCGCCGCCGTGGCCGAGGAGATGAGAGTCCGGTACGGCGGAGCCCGCGCGCGGGGCGCCGACGTCGAGCTCGACGAGGACTTCCTGGCCACCGTGGAGGAGCTGCTGCCGCGGACGGAGGACCTGCGGTCGCTGTCGTTCTTCCTTCAGCTCGCCGAGAACGGCACTGAGGACCCCGTCGTGGTCGTCAACCGGGTCTACTCCGGACTCACCCTGCTCTTCTCCCGGTTCGCGCACTGCTTCGACGACACCCTCACCGCGTCACTGCGTCGCTCGCTGGACGACGCCGTACCGGAGGGAGCCGTGTTCGCCGAGCTCAAGGGCGGCTACGACGCGACCAACCTGAACCTCCACCCGGTCGTCACCCCCTACGAGATCGTCTGCCCCGGAGAGACCAGCTTCCGCCCGCCGCACGAGCGGATCCCGGTGGAGGACCTGGTCGTCGAGCACGACGCGGCCACCGACCGGCTGCGGCTGCGCTCCCGCCGTCTGGGCGTCGAGGTGATCCCCGTCTACCTCGGCTTCCTGCTGCCGATGGCGCTGCCCGAGGTGCAGCAGGTGCTGCTGAACTTCTCCTGCACCACCATGGTCCAGCTCGACCTGTGGGAGGGCACCGGCGTCCAGGAGGGCGCGAGCGGTTTCCTCCCCCGTGTGCGGCTCGGCAATGTGGTGCTGCAGCGCAAGACCTGGCGGTTCGCCGCCGACGAGCTGCCGCCGGCGGTGGCCGGACAGCCGGACGAGGAGTGGTTCCTTGCGTGGCGGGAATGGCAGCGCGATGCGGGGCTCCCGCGTCATGTGTTCGCCTCGCTGGGCGGTGAACACAAGCCGCAGTACGTGGACTTCGACTCCTACGCGTGCGTCCGGCTGCTGGAGACCGCGGTCCGCAAGAGCGCCTCGGCGGTGGTGCTCACGGAGATGCTGCCCGGCCCCGACCAGATGTGGCTGCGCGACGGCCGGCACCGGTACGTCACCGAACTCACGGTCCAGCTCGACGGCGTCAACGGAACGGATACGGAGCGGTGATGGACGGCAGGCGAGGATCGAACGACGGCGGCACCGTCGACACGGAGCAGGACGGCGACGGCTGGATCAGCCTGCACGTCTTCTACGCCGCGAATGCCAACCCGGTACTGGTGCACTGCGTACGGCCGCTGATGTCACGCCTGTGTGAACGGGGCCTGCTGCGCTCGTGGTTCTTCATCCGCTACTGGCTGGAGGGCCCGCACATCCGGCTGCGTCTGCTGCCGGCCGACGCTTCGGCGGCCGGCGAAGTCGCCCGCGCGGCGCGGGAGACGCTGGAGGCGTACCTGCGCGAGCGCCCCGCCCTCTACGAGGAGGACCGCAACTCCAGCGGCGACCTCTACAAGAACATGTTCCTCGCCGAGTACACCGAGGAACGCTGGAACGAACTCTACGGCGCCGACGGCGAGATGCCGTTCCAGGACAACAACAGCGTCGCGCCCATCCCCTATGAACGCGAGTTTGACCGCTATGGTGGCCCGGCCGGCATGGAGCTGGCCGAGTGGCACTTCCAGGAGTCCAGCGAGACGGTGATGGCGCTGCTGGAGACCACCAACGTGCATGTGCGGACCGTACTGCTCGGCCAGGCCGCGCAGTTGACGGCAGGACTGTGCTTTGCCCTGCTGCGGGACGAGGACGCGGTGGCCCGGTTCCTCGTCCGCTACCGCACCATGTGGGAGACCTCGTACCAGGAGCCGAGCGACAGCCAGCACGAGCGCTTCGACCGCTCCTACGAGCGGATGAAGGACCGGCTGGTGCCCCGACTGCGGCATGTGCGCGACAGTGCCTGGGGCGACGTGGCGGCGTCGCCCACCCCGCTGGAGCGGTCCTGGCTCGCCCACTGCGCCGAACTCCGCGACCGGGTACTGAAACTGGCCAACGCCGGACACCTGACGTTCCGTGACGGAGCCGTACCGGACCCGCAGGACGCGTTGGCCATCGTGCTCAGCTCCTACGTCCACATGACCAACAACCGGCTCGGGGTGAGCATCCTGGACGAGATCTATCTCTCCTACGTCATCTGCAGAGCGCTGTCCGACATGGCACCCAAGGAGGCGCTGCGGTGACCGGAACGGCCTACGACCGGCCCCGGCTCCGGCCCGAGGTGGTACTCGGCCCCGCCCTGCGCTCCGGCCCGAAGACCGTGCACCACGTCAAGGACGCACGCACCGGCTGCTACTACCGGGTCGGCCCCCGTGAGCACTTCATCATGGGGCTGATGGACGGCGGTCACACCCTCGAGGACATCGGACGCAGCTACACCGACACCTACGACCGCCGGCTCGGGCCCGCGCACTGGCAGCAGATGTTCACCATGCTCGGCCGCTACCAACTGCTCGACGGATACGCCGACGACGCGGCCCTGGACAAGCTCAGACAGGCCCACGAGGCCAAGGAGTCGGCGAGGCAGAGCTGGCTGCGCCGGCGCTGGGTGATGCTGCGCCCCGACCGGTTGTGCGCCGCTCTGGCCAACCGGCTGGCGTTCGCCTTCCGTGCGGCGTTCCTGATCCCCGCGTTCGTCCTGGTGGCCGCTCTGCAGGTGTTCGTCTGGACGCACCTGTCCACCCTGACCCACGAGGCGACGCACCAGAAGTCCTGGTTGATCACCGTGCCGCTGTCGATGCTGCTGTTCTGGGGCATCACCGTGCTGCACGAGTTCGCCCACGGCGTGACCTGCCGCCATTTCGGCGGCACGGTCACCGAGATCGGGCTCAGCTGGCGGTTTCCGATGCTGACCCCTTACTGCCGCACGGACGACATCGTGCTCTTCCACCGACGCAGGGCCCGGGTGGGCACGGCGTTCGCGGGCGTCTTCGTCAGTCTGCTGGCGCTCGTACCGGTGCTGGCCTGGTGGCTGCTGGCCCGTGACGGGGTGCCCGGGCGCTCGCTCGCCGCCGGGCTGCTGCTGTTCGGCAGCGGAGCCGCCGTGATGAGTCTGCTGCCGGTTCTGCGATCGGACGGTTACGTCATGCTCACCCACTCGCTGAACATCGTCGACCTGCGCCGCGAGTCCTACCGGTTCTGGCAGCTGCGACTGCGCCGGCGCGACCCCGCAGCCCGGGAACAGCTCAGCGCCTACCCGCCCCGCGACGCACGCGCCTACGCGATCTACGGCATCACCTCGCTCCTGCTCCTCGTGGCGGCCTACTGCGCGCTGATGTGGGTGTGGTTCGGCACCCTTCAGCGCTGGACGGGCCCGGTGTGGGCGGTGGTGATCCTCGCCGTGGAGTCCGTGGTGGCGGCCGGCATCCTCGGGCTGGCCGCGCGAGGCCGCTCCGGTGAACGGCAGGCCGCCGATGCCTGAGAGCGGCGACGACATCGCGATCCGCACCAGCGGGCTGACCAAGCGGTACGGCCCGGAAACCGGTGTGTTCGACCTCGACATGACGGTCCGGCGCGGCGAGGTCTATGGATTCCTCGGACCGAACGGGTCGGGGAAGAGCACCACCATGCGGATGCTGGTGGGGCTGATCCGGCCCACCTCGGGGACCGCCACGGTGCTCGGCCACCGCGCCGGGACCCGGAGCAGCCTGCGCGGGGTGGGAGCACTGATCGAGGCACCGGCCCTGTATCCGCATCTGTCCGGCCGGGACAATCTGCGCGTCCTCGCCGGCTACGCGTCCGTACCCACGGCCCGCATCGAGCAGGTTCTCGAAGAAGTCGGGATGACGGCCAAGGCGGATGTCGCCTTCCGCGCGTACTCGCTCGGCATGAAACAGCGCATCGCGGTGGCCGCCGCGCTGCTGAAGGACCCCGCACTGCTCATCCTCGACGAGCCGACCAACGGCCTCGATCCGGAGGGTATGGCGAGCATGCGCGAGCTGATCACCGGACTGCGCCGGGACAACCGCACGGTGCTGCTGTCCAGTCATCTGCTGGCCGAAGTGGAGCATCTGTGCGACCGGGTGGGCGTGATCCGGCACGGCCGGCTGATCGCCGAGGGAACGGTGGCCGAGCTGCGCCGAGGGGTCGGTGAGGGCGGTCTGACGGTGACCGTGGACTCGCCCGAGCGTGCCGCGGAGCTCGTACGGCAGTTGCCGGCGGTCCGCTCGGCGACCGTCGGCGACGGGGAGCTGCGCGTGGTCGTCGACCCGCGTGAGGCGGCCGCCGTCAACAGGCTGCTGGTGGTGAACGGGCTGGAGGTCAGCGAACTGCGCAAGCAGGTCCTCTCCCTGGAGGACGTGTTCCTCGACCTGGTGGAGGGCCACCGGCCCACCGGACCGGAATTCATGGAGGTGGTGGGCCGTTGAACGGCGTCCTTCGGGCCGAACTGCTGGCGACACGCAAGCGTCCCGGTGTCTGGGTCGTCGGCGGGGCATGGGCCGGCCTGGCGGTGGCCTTCGGCATGGTGGTTCCCTACATCGTCTGGCTGGCCATCAGGAACCGGCCGGTCGGCTCGGCGGGTGATCCGGAGCAGCTGATCGGCGGCGTGCTGCCGGACAAGTTCCTGTCCGGCACAGTCGACCTGTACCCGATGTTCGGCGGCGCGCTGATGCTGATCCTCGGCGCTGTCCTCGTCGGCGGGGAGTACCGCTGGGGCACCTGGGGCACCCTTCTGGTCCAAGGACCCGGCCGGAGCTCGGCGGTACTCGGGAAGGCCATGGCGGCAGCGGTGGCGGTCCTGTGCGTCACGGTGCTGGTGCTGGTGGCGAGCGCGGGGGCGAGCGGGCTCGTCGCGGCCCTCACCGGCCGCCCCGCCCACTGGCCGGACGCGGCCACGCTGCTGGGCGGAATCGGCGCCGTCTGGCTGATCAGCATGGCCGCGGCGAGCCTGGGCATCTTCCTGTCGATCCTGCTGCGCGGCACTGGGGCGGCCATCGGAGTGGGCCTGCTCTGGCTGCTGGCGCTGGAGAACCTCGTTTCCGGACTGGCCGGCACCCTTCCCGCCCTCAAGTGGGTGCAACGGCTGCTGATCGGACCGAGCGCCGGGTCGCTCGCCACCGCCCTCGATCCGTCCGGCAAGCCGAACACCTCGATTCCCGGCGTCGTCTCGGTTTCGGGCCCCCTGTCCGCGAGCCTGGTACTCGCGGCGTACGTGGTGGTGTGCCTCGGCCTCTCCTGCCTGTTCGTCAACCGGCGGGACGTGACCTGAGCGCCAGTGATCCCACGAAGGCACTTGAGGCGAGTACTTGAAGATCAAGGCGTGGCCCACGCTTCAGCGCGCCAGCCCGGCAGCTCCTTGTCCAGCCACTCCTCGACGGTCCTCCGCAAAGGATCCGAGGGATCGCTGTCGGCGACATCGGCCCACGAGTCCTCCGCCATGTCAGGGTCGACGAACAGGCCGTCGAGGTATGCGTCGAAGTCGTCCGCCACCTTCGTGAAGACATGGCTGCCCAGATACCCGAGGTGGGGAATGGCGTGGATGAACGCATGGAGCTTGCCATGAGTGGCCGGGTTCAGGTCCAGGAAGAGGGTGTCGCTGCCACCGTTGCGGGCGATGGGCAGTAGACCGGTCAGGGAGACGTTTTCAGCGAGCCACCCGTCGCGACTGCGCCGGTACTCCCCAAGGAGAGTGCCCCAGCCGTACTCACCGGCATCGTCACGACCCAACTGGTAGAGGTCGTCGAAGCCCTGGAGTGGTTCCGGTTCACAAGCCGGCAGATGCACTGAGTAGAGCGCGAACCTGGTCGTCTCCGGCCGCCACCAGGACGTCGGCGAGCAGCTCGCCAGGGAGCTCGGCGACCTCGGCGCCCAGGCCGAGTTCGTGCGTGCCGACGTCCGCTTCGACGCCGACGTGAAGAACCTCGTCGACCGCGCGGTCGCGCGGCACGGACGGATCGATGTCGCCTTCAACAACGCCGGCACCGAAGGAACGCCCGGCCCTGTCACCGAGGTGACCGACGAGAGCTACCAGGCCACCTTCGACACGAACGTCAAAGGCACGCTGCTGAGCCTGAAGCACGAGTTCCGGGTCATGAGGGAGCAGGGCAGTGGCAGCATCGTCAACGTCAGCTCCACCTTCGGCCTGATGGGCTACCCCGACGCGACCTTGTACGTCGGCAGCAAGCACGCCGTCGTCGGCATCACGAAGGCGGCAGCACTCGAAGGCGCCGCTCACGGTATCCGGGTCAACGCCGTCGCCCCCGGCTACACCCAGACCGCGATGTACGAGCGGTTCACCGGCAACGACACCGTGCGTGACGCGGTCAGTTCGGCGCTGCCCCTGCACCGGGCGGGCACCCCGGAAGAGATCGCCGAGGCCGTCCAGTACCTGTGTTCGGACAAGGCGAGCTATGTCACCGGTCATGTCCTCACCGTTGATGGCGGCCTCATGGCGGGTTGGCCCCTCCCGGGCTCGTGAACCGCAGGGGCGGCCCCGGCTGTGCCGACATCGGTGGAGCGCGGGGCGTCGGCAGTGCGATGGCACGAGCCGGGCCTGCGCACACTGCGGGCCGGCATGGCCTGAGCTGCGTCAGTCCAGGCAGAACTCGTTGCCCTCGGGGTCGGTCAACACGATGAAGCCGGCGCTCATCGGGGGAGCGGGCTCGTAGCGACGTACCCGCGTCGCTCCCAGCGCGACGAGCCGGTCGCACTCGACCTCCAGCGCCGCCATCCGCTCCTCTCCCTGCAGTCCGGGAGCCGCACGGACGTCGAGGTGGACGCGGTTCTTGACGGCCTTGTCCTCCGGCACCTGCTGGAAGAACAGCCGTGGGCCGTGCCCGTCCGGGTCCTCGATGGCCGATCTCGTGTTGCGCTGCTGCTCCGGTACGCCGACCCGCGCGAGGAAGTCGTCCCATGCGGCCAGCGGGTCGTCGCCCTCGGGCAGGTCGACTCCGGGCGGGCCAGGGTGGACGTAGCCCAGGACGTCGCGCCAGAAGGACGACAGCGCCCGAGGGTCGTGGGCGTCGAAGGCGACCTGGATGTGGCGGCTCATCGGGTTGCTCCGTTCGTAGCGGGTTTCGTGTGCAGGTAGAGGTCGCGCAGCAGGCAGACCTCGGACAGGTGGTGGATCAACTCGCGGTGGATGTGCAGCACCAGATCGGCCATGGAGGCGTCGGGGAAAGGCTCCTTCGCGCCGACCGGGACCCGGAGCCCGGCGTCACCGAGGCCGCGCACCCCGGCCAACCAGATGTCGAGCTGGGCCTCGAGCTGGTCGAGCGCGGTGGCCGCGCTGCCGGGGTACTCCCAGGTCTCGTACGACGCCGTCGGCGCGCCGAAGTGCGCCGCGTTGCGCGCGGCGAGCACGCCGACGATGACGTGACCGAGTCGCCAGGCGATCGTGGTGAAGGCAGCAGGGACCGGCTGCGGGAAGGCGAAGTTGATCGTGAAGTCCCCGGCACCGGCCTGCACGGGCGCCGTCGAGCTGCCGCGCGGCCGCACGTTCCAGGCGTCCGGCACCGGCGACCAGAAGTACTCGTCGTCGGTAAGACTCTCGAGCCGGGCTCGGAGCTGATGGTTCCAGTGGAACTCCCACTGCTCGCGCAGCGTCCGGTTCCAGTCGAGTTCGTCTGCGTCCATGGGACCACCCTGACATCTCTAGCGGACAGGATCGGTCCGCTATCTCTGGCAGGGTGGGCGCCATGGACGCGGCAAGCAGTGACGAGCGGGGTACGACGGAGCGGGTGCTCACCCTGCTCGGGCTGCTGCAGCAGCGCCAGGTCTGGACCGGCCCCGAGCTCGCCGACCGGCTCGGAGTCACGCCGCGCACCGTACGGCGTGATGTCGAGCGGCTGCGCACACTCGGCTATCCGGTGCATGCCAGCCAGGGTGTCGGAGGCGGCTACCAGCTCGGCCCGGGGCAGGACCTGCCGCCGCTGCTTCTCGACGACGAGGAGGCGATCGCCACCGCGGTGTCGCTGCTCGCCGGCGCCGGCGACGCCGCACTCCGGGCACTGACCAAGCTCGACCGGGTGCTGCCCACCCGGCTGCGGCACGAGGTGCGCGCCCTTTCCGGCTCGGTGGAGTTCTTCGGCACAGGCCGCACGCCGGTCGACCCCGAGGTGCTCATGACGCTGGCCAGAGCCTGCCGCGACGAGGCCGAGGTGGGATTGGACTACCCTCCCCCAGACTTCGTCCGGGAGGTGCCCCCAGGGAGCGAGGTGCGAATGCGGCGGGTCGAGCCCTATCGCCTGGTCGCCTCCGACCGGCGCTGGTACCTCCTCGCCTACGACCTCGATCGCGACGACTGGCGCAGTTTCCGAGTCGACCGGATGACCGACGTCTCTGCACGGACCTGGCGCTTCCGCCCGCGCGCGGCGCCCGACGCGGCGACGTACGTGCAGGAGGGTGTGGCGAGTCGAGTCTACCCGCACCAGGCACGCTTCCTCGTGTACGCGTCGGCCGACACGGTGCGCGCGCAGATTCCGGCGTCGGCAGCCGTCGTACAACGGCGAGGGAGCGAGCTCTGCGAGGTGCTCAGTGGCGCCGGCAGCCTCGACGTCGTGCTCATGCACGTGCTCCTGTTGGGGCACGAATTCGAGGTACTCGATCCTCCGGAGCTCGGGAGGCGCTGTCGCGCGCTGGCGGCGAGACTGCTGTCGGCCGGTGCAACGATCTCACTGGTGCCGGACATGGAGGAGCCATGAGCCGCGACAACGTCGGCGCCGAGGGCGCTTGCACCGAGACCACTCGGACGAGCTACGGCAACGACCCCAACTCACCATCGCGGACATGTAGTCCATGAATCGTCGCAGTTCAGAGCAAGGCCGGTGATTTAGCAGGTCGTTGCAGGCAAGGGCACCGGCCAGGGTGTCCGAAACCTGGTGGCTTTGCATGGCAGTGCAAAGAGAAGGATGGCCGGCAAGGTGGAACGCTTCGGCTGGAAGCACTTGACTGGGGACTGCGAACTGTTCATGTCGGTCGTTCCCAACTACGGAGATCCGCATTCGGCTGTTCCTGCACTCGTTCAGGTGGGAACGGCCGCATACGGACCCCAGGGAGATATCGTGGACACTTTCTCGTGCACTGCGATCAACTCCCAGACCGGTATCGGCTCGATGTGCTAGAAGGAGCATAGTGGTGGCAACACTTTCAGAGATACAAGCCCTGCTGGGCGAACCCCGGTTCAACTGGTCGGATCCGGCGCCATGGATCGAACTGGAGCAGGAAATCGGTATCGAATGTCCTGCGGACTTCCGTGAGATCGTGGACGCCTACGGTTCGATCACGATCAACGGGCAGTTGTATCTGGAGCACCCCGCGGGCCATCTTCTGCACAGTCTGGGAAAAACCATCAGGGGGGATCTCGAGCTCTGGAGCGAAGAGGACATGGCCGAGTTGCTGCCCAGTCCTGTAGGGGCGAACCCCGGTGAGTTGATGCCGGTGGCGTCGGCCATGACGGGGGAATGGGTTTTCCTCCGCGTTCCCGACGACTCCTCGTCGCCCTGGCGCGTCGTGGTCCAGGAAATGGACAGTCCGGCGTGGACTCTCTATGAGATGACGTTCAGTGAGTGGTTGCTGGCTTATCTCAAGGGTAGAGACGTGACGTTGTGTTCTCGCAACTTCGCGCCTGAACGCCCGTTCTACGAATTCCTGTCCTGAAAATGAACACGGTGGTATCTCCTGTCCTGGTGACAGGAGATACCACCGTGTGGAGATTTCCCAGGGATTGCCTGAGCCGCGTTGTTGATCGCTTCCCGGGATTCAGTAGAAATCCCCATTTTGAAGCATCGCAGCGAATGTTTCAAGGGATCCCTGTCGTCGGTTGCCCTGCCTGATACTCAGCTCGGATCCACCGGCTGATGTTTCCGAGGTCCGATTTCTCGCCGAGGGCTGATGGTGGTGTGGGGCACGGGTTCGAGGGCGTGCAGTGCCCGCCGCG
>NZ_JBICXB010000023.1:0-97710 GCF_043200055.1 Streptomyces sp. NPDC048496
GCAGCCGGACAGAACAACCGGAGGACAGCCCAGCAGGGCGTCAGTCAGTGGTGGAGCCACGACCACCGGAACCCGGCTACGAGTATCAATGTCAGCGGTATGCGTCAGAATTGCTTGAGGGCCAGCGCACGACGTTTTTCATGTCACAGCATCGAGGGGCACGAATGTCCGGACTGATCGACACAACGGAGATGTATCTCCGCACCATCCTCGAACTCGAAGAGGAAGGCGTCGTTCCCATGCGCGCCCGGATCGCGGAACGGCTGGACCAGAGCGGTCCGACGGTCAGCCAGACGGTGGCGCGGATGGAGCGCGACGGTCTGGTGCAGGTCGCGGGCGACCGGCATCTGGAGCTGACGGAGGAGGGCCGCCGGCTGGCGACCCGGGTGATGCGCAAGCACCGCCTCGCCGAGTGCCTGCTCGTCGACGTGATCGGCCTGGAGTGGGAGCAGGTGCACGCCGAGGCCTGCCGCTGGGAGCACGTGATGAGCGAGGCGGTGGAGCGGCGGGTGCTGGAGCTGCTGCGGCACCCGACGGAGTCCCCGTACGGGAATCCGATCCCGGGCCTGGAGGAGCTGGGCGAGAAGGCCGAGGCAGACCCGTTCCTGAACGCCGACATGGTGAGCCTGTCGGAGCTCGACCCGGGAGCCGACGGCAAGACCGTGGTGGTGCGCCGGATCGGTGAGCCGATCCAGACGGACGCCCAGCTGATGTATACGTTGCGGCGGGCGGGCGTGCAGCCCGGTTCCGTGGTCAGCGTGACGCAGTCGCCGGGCGGGGTGCTGGTCGGCAGCAGCGGTGAGGCGGCGGAGCTGGACTCCGAGGTCGCCTCGCACGTGTTCGTGGCCAAGCGCTGACCGGAGGCGGCCCGGGAGGCGCGCCCGTGGACCGCATGTGGACCGCACGCCTGCCCGTACGCGGGACGCCGAAGCGTAACGTCCGGTTTCCGATTTTCCGTCCCGAACGGCAGCGGCCGGGCGCATCGCGTGCCAGGCTGTGGCTGAGCCATACCTGAGAGTGCCGGCCGCCTGGCCATGCGGTCGGGGAGGGAGCAGCGGATGCGCCCGTCGTACTGGCATGTGCAGCAGAGGGCGGCTGCCACGATCACGAGCACCCGGACCGCCCCGCCCGTCAGCCCTGTCCGGAGGGGCAGGGAGGCCCTCAAGACCGCGACCCCCTGCGTCGCGGCCCCGGCCCCGCACGCCTCGGCCCCGCATGCCCCGGCGCCCGCCGTCCCGCGCGCCCCCCGGACGTGGGAGGGCCCCGGCGCCATGCGGCGCCGGGGCCTCTCCTCCCCTGTTCCGACCTGGAGCCCCGAGCTCTCAAGGTCGGTCCCCACGGACCCTCATCCCCGAGTGGTCCGCCTCCCGGAGAAGATCTCCCCTCAGCGGCCGATGTCAATCCTTGGCAGGGGTCACTCGAACGAGGGGTGTTGCACGCCGAACACCGATTTTCGAATACAGGTTCGATAGTCTGGCGTGACACGACCACACGGCGATCGAGCGGTTGTCGAGGACCAGAAGGGGGTGCCAGGACACATGGTGCGGCGCATCGATGTAACCGGATCCGACGGCGTACGCCTCGCGGCCTGGGAGTTCGCAGACCCGCCCAAGGAGCGCACGGAGGGCGAACGCGCCCCCGGGGTCTTACTGCTTCATGGACTGATGGGCCGGGCCTCCCACTGGGCCTCCACCACCCGCTGGCTCGCCGAGCGGCACCGGGCGGTCGGGCTCGACCAGCGGGGGCACGGTCGCAGCGAGAAACCCGCCGAGGGCCCGTACACCCGTGAGGCGTACGTCGCCGATGCCGAGGCGGCGATCGAGCAGCTCGGCCTGGCCCCCGTCACCGTCGTCGGCCATTCGATGGGCGCCCTCACCGCCTGGCAGCTCGCCGCGAAGCGCCCCGATCTGGTCCGTGCCCTGGTCATCTGCGACATGCGGGCCTCCGCGCTCGGCGCGGCCTCGCAGCGGGAGTGGGAGGACTGGTTCACGTCCTGGCCGGTGCCGTTCGCGACACTCTCCGACGTGCGGAAGTGGTTCGGCGAGGACGACCCCTGGGTGGAGCGGCCGAACCCGGCCCGCGGCGACTTCTTCGCCGAGGTGATGGCCGAGCGCGCCGACGGCTGGCGCCCCGTCTTCTCCCGCCGCCAGATGCTCCGGTCCCGCGCGACATGGGTGTACGACGCGCACTGGGAGGAGCTGGCGCAGGTCCGGTGCCCGGCGCTGGTGCTCCGCGGTCTGGACGGCGAACTGGGCCGGGCGGAGGCCCAGGAGATGGTCCGCGTACTGCCGCGCGGACAGTACGCGGAGGTGGCGGACGCCGGCCATCTCGTCCACTACGACCAGCCGGAGGGCTGGCGTGCCGCGGTCGAACCGTTCCTGGAGGAGTTCTCCGAGGAGCCGCGGAACGACCGCGAGCCCGTCTCCACGTGACGGAGCGTCCCGACCCGGCTCGCCTCAGAGCCTGTCGGGTGACCTCTGATCGGGCGGCCACGCCCTGGCACGCACGCTTCCCGCGTTGCCGAAATGCCCTAGTAGCTCCTTCCCCAGGCTCTCAGCTTCGTTCGAGCAGGGGAGTCCCCATCCGAAGACCTTCCAGCGCCTTGGAATCGCACGCACCAGACCGCGTCCGCTTTCTGATCGAAGGTCACCCGACAGGCTCTCACCCCTTGCTGACCGCCGCCAGGATCTCGGGCAGCCGGTTCGCCGTGCGTGGTGCGGCCAGCCGCAGACCCGCCCAGGCGACCAGCGCCCCGTACGCGCTGCCGACCGGTAGCAGCACCCACAACCAGTCCTCCGCGTCGACGAGATGCAGCCAGATCGTCGCCACGATCACCGGCGCGCACAGCAGCGCCGCCGAGACCATGCCGCCGAAGATCGAGATCCACGCGAGCCCGGCCTGCCCCGGTGCCACGTTCTTGAACCCGCTGTCCTGAGGGATCGAGTACGGGAAGTTGGCCGATGCCAGTGCCCCCGTCGCCAGCATCGCGCCCAGCAGCGCGAGCGACAGCCCTATGGCGCCCGGCAGCTTCTCCCAGTCGCCGAGCACCGCCGCCGTCACCACGGTCACCAGCACCGTGTACGGGAGAGTGATCACCAGCAACGCCGCCGCCCGCCCCCGCAGTTCGAGGTAGGCGTCCCGGGCGGAGGAGATCGTCAGCGCCACCATCCAGAACGCGGAGGTGTCCTGCCCGAACTGGTTGTACATCTGGATGCCGAGCATCCCGGCGGCGAAGCAGGCGAAGTAGACCGAGCCGGTGCCCTGCACCGCGTTGAGCAGCGGCACGATCAGCCCGATGGCGAGCGCCGTCACCCAGGCGGCCTTGGTCTTCGGGTCCCGTGCCACGTACCGCAGACTGCGCTGTATCACCGTCCCCGTGCGCCCCTCGGGCAGCAGCGCGGAGAGCCGGGAGCCGCCCCTGCCGGACTTCTCCCGGGCCGCTCCGGCGGCGGCCAGGGTGGAACCGTCCGGAGCGGTCATCAGCTTCACCAGACTCCGCTGCCAGAGCCACACCAGCGCACCCAGCGCCGCGACGGAGAGCAGCAGTTGAGCCACGGCCCGCCCGTACGATCCCTGCGCCGCCGAGTCCACCGCGCCGATCGCCGAGGCGGGCGGCAGCCAGCGCACCACCTCCGCCGCCGGGTCGAGCGCGGCTAGCCCACCGGACCGGCCGAGCCGCTGCGCACCGAAGTTGACGACCTGGATGCCGACCGCGACCACGAGTCCGCTGAGAAGCGCCAGATCGCGGCCCTTGCGGGAACTCAGCAGCCGGGTGTTGGCCGTGGCGACGGCCCGCGCCAGGGCGACGCACACCCCCAGTGTCAGCGGCACGGCGACCACCGCGCACACCACGGCCGCCGCCCCGTGCGCCACCGCGAACGCCGATCCGGCCGCCAGACAGAGCGTGAACAGCGGTCCGATGCCGACGAGCGACGCCACCAGCAGCGCCCCGACCAGCGGGCGCGGCCGCAGCGGCAGCATCACGAGCCGGCTCGGGTCGAGGGTTTCGTCGCCGCTGGGGAAGAAGAGCGGCATCACCGCCCAGCCGAGGGCCAGCACCCCGGTCAGCACGACCGTCAGGGAACCCGCGTGGGCATGGCCGCGCAGTGCGGCCAGCGCGACGGTCTGGCCCGCGGCGAACAGCAGGGTGAGGACGACGGACGAGATGTACGCGACCCGTCTGCCGGAGGACTGCCGCAGCCCGTTGCGCAGCAGTGTCAGCTTGAGCCGTACGAAGACGCGGACGAGCCCTTCGCCGCCGGCGGCGGGGCGGGCGGCGGAGGTGACGGGTGTGTCGAGCACGCTCATCGGGCGCCGCCCAGCCAGTCGAGGGAGTCGCCGTTGTCCCGGCTGCCCGCGCCGACGAGTTCGAGGAACGCGTTCTGCAGCGATGTCGCGTCGCCGCGCACCTCGGCGAGGGTGCCCTGCGCCCGGATCGTGCCGCCCGCCATGACGGCCACCCAGTCGCACAGCGACTCGACGAGCTCCATCACGTGGCTGGAGAAGACGACGGTCGCCCCCGAGCGGGTGTACCTCTCCAGGACCCCGCGGATGGTCTGCGCCGAGACGGGGTCGACGCCCTCGAACGGCTCGTCCAGAAACAGTACGTCGGGGTTGTGCAGCAGCGCCGCGGCGAGCCCGATCTTCTTCCGCATGCCGGTCGAGTAGTCGACGACCAGCTTGTTCCGCGAGCCCGCCAGGTCGAGCACGTCCAGCAACTGGTTGGCCCGCTTGTCGACCTCGGCGCCCGGCAGCCCGCGCAACCGTCCGGTGTACGCGAGGAGTTCGCCCCCCGAGAGGCGTTCGAAGAGCCGCAGCCCCTCCGGCAGGACGCCGATCCTGGCCTTCACCTCGACCGGGTCCCGCCAGACGTCGTGCCCGCAGACCTCGACCGTGCCGTGGTCGGGGCGGAGCAGCCCGGTCACCATCGACAGCGTGGTCGTCTTGCCCGCGCCGTTGGGTCCGACCAGGCCGATGAACTTGCCTGCGGGCAGCTCCAGATCGATGCCGGCGACCGCGACCTGTTCCCCGAACCGCTTCCACAGGCCCTGTACGCGAACGGCGGGCGGTGCCGTTCGCGCCCCGCCCGCCTCCACCGTCCCGTGCGATCCCGCCGTGTTCCGGTCCGACATGGTGCTCCTGCCTTCGATGTCCCCGTGTGAGGGGACCAGACTACGAAAGGCGTGCGCGGGCGTCGGCTGCTTCCCGTCCGCAGGCGTAGGCGAGCGGGCCGATGACCTCTTCGGCGTCGGGCAGCCAGCGGTTGGCGGGGGTGGGCCGGCGCACCCACTGCACCGCACCACGCCCGCCGATCCTGGTCGGCGGGCCCGCCACGTAGTGGCCCCCACCGCGGCCGAGCAGACCGATCGCGGTGGCGCTCCAGCCCAGCCTCCGTACGAGATCGTCCACCTGTGCGGTTTCCGTGACTCCGATGGGCTCTTCCACGAACGTCACAACTTCCGCGACCACCTGGGGTTACGGGCGTCGAGAACGCGGTCACGGTGCATCGGCCCTGCACATGGGGCGCATGGATGCATCGGCGGGGGCGCGCATGAGGAGGTGCGTCGAGGGACGGGTAGCCACATGTGGGGAACCCGGAACAGTTCCGCCATGCCGAATACGCGCCGAACCTGAACAACGACACGATAAGCGCCATGAATGCCGTGAACACCGTGAACGCCACGGAAAACACCAACACGATGTATGTGCGCATTTCTTGGGCATATGCCGGGCAGTGATCCATTCATGATCACTGCGGCCTCAGGGGGAAACATGGCAGCCAGGCCTCTCGTCGCACGCCAGCCGAACGAACGGCTCCAGGCGCTCATCCAGGAAGCCGGATGTTCCAATGCGGGCCTTGCCCGCCGAGTCAACATGGTCGGCGCGGAGCGCGGTCTCGACCTCCGTTACGACAAGACCTCCGTGGCCCGCTGGCTGCGCGGACAGCAACCGCGCGGCAGGGCGCCGGGAATCATCGCCGAGGCGCTCGGCCGCAAGCTCGGCCGTACGGTCACGATCGACGAGATCGGGATGGCCATCGGCAAGAATCTGGCGTCCGGCGTCGGCCTGCAGTTCGCGCCGACCGTGATCGGCGCGATCGAGCAGGTCCGCGAGCTGTGGCGCAGCGATGTCGGACGCCGCGACGTCCTGTCCGGTTCGGCGGTCGCGTCCTCGGCGCTGGTCGAGCCCAGCAGGGACTGGCTGATCACCGGCGCCGACCCGCAGGTGGCGCGCGCGGCGGGGGCGCGGGTCGGGATGTCGGACGTGGAGGCGGTGCGGGCGATGACGGCGGCGCTGGTCGACCTCGACCACCGGTTCGGCAGCGGACATGTGCGGCCGGTCCTGGTGCACTACCTCAACAGCGTGGTCTCCGGGCTGCTCTCGGGGGCCTACCGCGAAACGGTCGGGCGGCAGCTGTTCGCGGCGGTCGCACGGCTCACCGAGCTCGCCGGGTACATGGCGGTGGACACGGGGCAGCCGGGGCTCGCCCAGCGGTACTACATCCAGGCTCTGCGGCTGGCGCAGGCGGCGGGCGACCGGGCGTACGGCGGCTATGTGCTGGCCGCTTCGATGAGCCATCTCGCCGCGCAGCTCGGCAACCCGCGGGAGATCGCTCAGCTGGCACGGGCCGCGCAGGAGGGGGCGCGCGGGCGGGTCACCCCACGCGCGGAGGCGATGTTCTACGCGGCGGAGGCGCGCGGGCACGCGTTGCTCGGCGATGCCCGGACCTGCCAGGCGGTGGCGGGCCGGGCCCTGACGGCGCTGGAGCACGCCGAGCCGGACACCGGTGATGACCCGTCATGGATCGTCCACTTCGACTCCGCCTATCTCGCCGACGAGCTGGCGCACTGTCACCGCGATCTCGGCCAGGCAGAGGCGGCCGCGCGCCGGGCGACGGAGTCCCTGGCCGCTCTCCCGGAGTCCCGGGCCCGGCGCCGGGGCATCGGTCTGGTGCTGCTCGCCACGGCGCAGGTGCAGCTGCGCGAGGTGGAGCAGGCGTGTCATACGGGGGCGCGGGCGATGGAGCTGCTGGGGACGGTGCGGTCGAGCCGGGGCGCGGAGTACCTGGACGATCTGCAGCAGCGGCTGGTCCCGTACGGCGACGAGCCGGCGGTCCGGGAGTTCGGGGCGCGGCTGGAGCTCCAGGCGGCCTGACCGGCGTCTGATCGGGGACTTGTCGGGGGTGTCCGTCAACTGCGTCGCCAGGGCCCGGCGTGTTACTGCCCCTGTGAAGGGGCGATGAATGATATCGGGCGCTTGGCGGAGAGCGGCTGTCACCCGATAGCGTGAGCCGACGATTCCGTAGGTTGACACGTAGGAGTCCCGGTGACGCAGAGCGGACAGGGTGACGAGCAGCAGCCCCCTGCTGTACGGCCCGCGCACGAAGGTGTCGTGCTGCCCGCAGGTGGCGGCGAGCCCTGGATGCCGGGCGGACCGGCCGACCAGTCCGCCCCGGCGGGCGGGCAGCCATGGGGTCAGCCCTGGGGGCCGCAGGCGCCGCAGCAGGACGCGTCGCCGCAGGGCCAGTACGCGCAGTACGACCAGGGGCAGGCGTACGGCCGGCAGGGCCCGGCCCTGCCGGCCGAGCAGCCTCAGCCGTACGCCCAGCCCCAGTCGTACGGGCAGCCCCAGCCATACGCCCAGCCCCAGCCCCAGCCGTACGCACAGTCCCAGCCGTACGCCCAGCCGCTGCCCCCGGCCGTACCGGGGACGGGAACGGGTGCGGGCATGGGCGGCGACGCGGATGCCACGCAGTTCATCGCGCCGGTGCCGGCCGGGAGTGCCGCGGACGCGACCCAGTTCATCGCGCCGGTGCCGGCCGGGAGTGCCGCGGAGGCGACCCAGTTCATCGCCCACGCGCAGCCGCCCGCATCGGCCTCCGATGCCGACGCGACCCAGTACATTGCGCCGGTGCCCGGTGGTGCCCCGTACGGCATCGGGCCGGAGACGCCCGGTGAGCGGCAGCCCCCCGCCGAGTTCGACAACCTGTTCCGCACCGAGGAGCCGGCGGCCTCCACGCAGCAGATGCCCCGGTTCGACCCGGGACAGGCGCCGTACCAGGGCGCCGCCCAGTCGCACCAGCAGCCCGCGCCGGCCTACCAGCCGCAGCACAGCGAGCCGCCGCAGGGTCGGGCCGGGCAGCGCAAGAAGCCGTCGCACATCCCGCTGATCACCGCGGTCGTCGTCGGCTGCGCCGTCGTCGGGCTCGGCGCGGGTGCGCTGATGAGTGGCGGTGACGACAAGGGCGCGGACAACAAGCAGCCGGTGGCCGCGGCGAGTTCGCCCGCCGCGAAGCCCACCACGCAGACGGCGGCCGACCCGGCGAAGCCGCAGGCCGAGGCGCTCGACAAGCTGCTCGCGGACAGCAACAACAGCCGTGCGGCGGTCATCGGGGCTGTGGGGAAGACCAAGTCCTGCACCAACCTGGACCAGGCGGTCACCGATCTGCAGGGCGCGGCCAAGCAGCGCCGCGAGCTGGTGACGCGGCTGCAGGGGCTGACCGTCGACAAGCTGCCGAACAACGCGGAGCTGACCTCGGCGCTCACGAAGGCGTGGCAGGCGTCGGCCTCCGCCGACGACCACTACGCGGCATGGGCCGCGCAGGCCAAGAACGGCAAGAAGGTCTGCAAGCACGGGCAGGCCCGCGGGACGTCCGAGTCGGCCCAGGCCGACCGGGCGAGCCGTGAGGCGAGCAAGGCGAAGGCGCAGGCGTCGGGGCTGTGGAACTCGATCGCGGCGAAGTACGGGTTGACGCGACGGGCGCCGACGGAGCTCTGACGGCGGGTGCGGGGGTGCTGCCCAGCACTGGACAGCACCCCCGCACCCCCCGTGCGCCGCTCCTCGACCTCCGGAGGGGCTTGCGGGTGCTCAGCCCTTCGCGCTGGCCTCCGACAGCGTGTTCGTGACGTCCACGAACCCCTTCCTCTCGGCCACCAGCCGCCCCTTCCGCACCACTTGGAACGTCACCTTCCGGTTCACGATCCGCGGATACGCCGACGAGCCCAGCACGTCCTCGAACCGCCACCGCAGCACCGGGGTGAGACCACCGGTGTCGACCTCGGTGCCTCTGTTGAGAGCAGTCGTGATCTTGCTGCCGGTGATGTCCGGGGCGTTGATCGCCGTCACGATCTCCTTCAGTGCCGTGTACGCGATCCACGTCGTCTGGACACCCGTGTCGTCCGGGTCGATCCGGTTGTCGCCGAACGCGTGCTTCCGGATCACCGCGCGCATCTCGTTCCAGCGGGCATCCCCCGACTCGGGGTACCAGCCGGTGACGTACGCCCCCTCGAACGGGCTGTTCCGCCCGCCGGTGCTGTTGATCAGGGGCTGGCCGACGCTGCCGAGGACCGACGAGATCCGCACGGACCCCTCCGACGGTTCGAGACGGCGGAAGGAGTCGAAGAACGTCTCCGTGCGTTCCCCGAGCACCACCGTCACGCACCCGCCGGACCGCCCCGCCCCTTCCAGCGCCTGCTCGGCCGCCTGGTCGTAGGACGTGGCCGTCTCCGGCGCCCGGACGTCGGTGGACGCCGGCTGCTTCTTTTCCTCCCTCAGGCCGGTGCTGAGGAGCCACGCCTGGCCGTCGCCGCCCAGCGTGTCGGGGCGCACCAGGGAGACCCGCTCACAACTGCGGGCGAGCTGCTTGGCGTTGCCTGCCAGAAGCGCCGACTGGCCGCCGTTGACGGGGTACGAGTTGTAGCTGGTGAACTCCTCGGCGGAGGCCCCGTAGCCGCCGATGTACGGGATCCCGGCGGCCTCCAGCGGCCCCATGAAGGAGTGGCCCTCCGGACTGTACGAGCCGACGACCGCGACCGCCTTCTCCGCGACCGCCCGCCGGGCGCAGTCCCCCGCGCCGGTCGACGTGTCCTCCTCGTTGCAGGTGACGACGCGCAGCTTGTGCCCGTCGAGCCCGCCGTTGTTGTTCACCCAGCGGGCATAGGCGCGGGCCATGGCCGTCATGCCCGCCATGTTCTCCGTATCCGGACCGCTGGAGCCGTCGGGGGCCCAGGTCACGACGGTGACGGGCTCCCTGGAGTCCCCCGAGGCCCCAGGGAGCACACCGCAGCCGGTGATCAGCAATGCCCCGGCCGCCGCCGTACATGTGAGGAATGTGTAGGGGTGGGGGGAAGTGAGGCGTCGCCATCCGGTCATGGACATGGACATTTCCGCGCCCGGGGTAACGCCGATGTGTGCCCCGTTCAACGCTCGGTGACGTCCAGGTGAATTGCAGGGGTCGGTGCGAGCCCGGCGGGAGGGAACGTACGATCGACAACCGTGCAGCAAGGTTCGGAGAACACTTCCCGTCGCGGCCGTCGCTCCTCCACCATGGGCGGCATGCCGCTCAATGATGTTCCTTGGTGGCGCTGGCGCAGCAACGTGCGCTCGGCGCTGCACATGCTCTCCGACCCCGTCTTCCACCACGAGTGCTGGCTGGCCGGCCGGGAGGGGTACGGCGATGTCACCGACGCCGTGTACCGCCTGGTCGAGGACACCTGGCTGGACAACTGGTCCGCCGAGAAATACGTCGGCACGGTCTTCCGCGACTCCAGCGAGGCGGCCCTCGTCGACGTCGCCGTGCTGCGGGTGCTGCGCATCATGCACCAGGTCGGCGCCGACGCCCCCGTCTCCGCCTACCTGGAGCATCACGGCTGGCCGGAAGGCGTACGGGCCGCCCGTGAGGCGCACGTGCTGCTCGCCATGAACGACGGCGAGGACCCCGACACGCCGCCGCGCTCCCTGGATGTGCTCCGCATCATGACCAGGACCGCCTGAACCAGGGACGGTGTGGCACGCTACGGACATGACCGCGCCGCAGCCTGCTGAGACCACCCCGGAGCAGTACGTCCTCACCCTCTCGTGCCCGGACAAACAGGGCATCGTGCACGCCGTGTCGAGTTATCTCTTCATGACCGGCTGCAATATCGAGGACAGTCAGCAGTTCGGTGACCACGACACGGGTCTGTTCTTCATGCGGGTCCACTTCTCGGCGGACGCCCCGGTGACCGTGGAGAAGCTGCGGGCCAGTTTCGCCGCCATCGGGGACTCGTTCCGGATGGACTGGCAGATCCACCGGTCCTCGGACCGGATGCGGGTCGTGCTGATGGTCAGCAAGTTCGGCCACTGCCTCAACGACCTGCTGTTCCGCTCCAGCATCGGCGCGCTGCCGATCGACATCGCGGCGGTCGTCTCCAACCACACGGACTTCGCCGAGCTCGCCGCCTCGTACGACGTGCCCTTCCGCCACATCCCGGTGACCAAGGAGACCAAGGCGGAGGCGGAGGCACAGCTGCTGCAGCTGGTCCGCGAGGAGAACGTCGAGCTGGTCGTCCTCGCCCGCTACATGCAGGTCCTCTCCGACGATCTGTGCAAGCAGCTCAGCGGCCGGATCATCAACATCCACCACTCCTTCCTGCCGAGCTTCAAGGGCGCGAAGCCGTACCACCAGGCGCATGCCCGCGGTGTGAAGCTGATCGGTGCGACGGCGCACTACGTGACCGCCGACCTCGACGAGGGACCGATCATCGAGCAGGAGGTCGAGCGGGTCGGCCACGGCGTCACGCCGGACGAGCTGGTCGCGATCGGGCGCGATGTGGAGTGCCAGGCGCTGGCGCGCGCGGTGAAGTGGCACGCGGAGCGACGCATCCTGCTCAACGGGCGCCGCACGGTGATCTTCGCGTAGCGCGGGTGATCTCCGCGTAGCGGGGGGAGGCCGTCAGAGCCGGCTGAGCGACGCCGCCGCGAACAGCACGTCGCGGATCGCCTCGCGGTCGCCTTCCTGTCCGGCCGCCGCGTCGACGGGCGACACATGGCCCGCGACCAGTTGGCAGAACTCCGTGCCGTCGAGCGCCACCTGCGCGACCGCGTGGTCGGGCGAGCCGAGCGCGGCCGGGGAGTCCAGGGCGATGTACCAGTTGCCGCCGCCCGAGCCCTCGATCTCCAGATGGAGTGAACGGCCCGGCGAACCGGCCGTCACCAGATGCCGGGCGGGTGCCGCGAGCCCGGCCCGGCGGCGTCCGGCGAGGGCGGCCGGCAGGAGCCGGGCCGCCAGATCGATCATCCGGTGGAGATGGGCGGCGGACGGGGCCTCGTACGGATAGTCCACCGCGTCCGCGATGTCACCGCCGTGCACCCAGCACGCGAAGGCCCGGTCCAGCAGCGCGTCCTGCAGCGGGAGGGCGAAGTCCCCGTACGGGACGGACAGCTCGGCGACCCCGCGGCCGGCGAACGACACCGTACGGATGAGGGCGTGGCTCTGGTCGCGCCAGGGCTCGCGGACGGCCCGGGTGAGCGGTCGTCGGGCCGCGGACCAGTACGCCTCGGTGCGCGGGGCGGGGGCGAGCGGGAGCTCGGAGCCGGCTGCGGTATCGCTCCCGTCGCGTCCGCCGGCGCCGTCGGCGGCCGGATCGTCCAGGCCGAGGGCGGTGCTGACCAGCCCGTCGACGGTCATCAGATGGCCGATCACCCCGGCGACCGTCGTCTTGCGGTTGACCTGTCGCTCACCCTCGAACCACCTCAGCCGCACCGGCGCATGCCATTCCGAACCGCCGATGTCGCGGAGGAGCGCATCGAGGCGGGCGGTCTCCGCGTCGTACGGAACGGCCCAGCCCGGTACCGGGATCCTGGCCGGGCGACGGCTCAGACAGCCTTCGAGCACCCGGGAGCGCAGCAGCGGGTCGAGGTCCAGGCTGCGGTCGGTGTGCAGCAGGCCGACCGCGTCGCGCAGCCGCAGCGCTTCGTCCGCGCAGGCGGCGCACCCGGTGAGGTGCGCGTCGACCGCCTCGGTCTCCTCGGCGGAACAGGCGGCCAGCGCCCAGGCGCCGAGAAGGGCCTTGAGCACGCGGTGGGGAAGCACCGGGGCAGGCGGTTGCGGTGGCGTCGCCGGAGATTCCGGTTCCGGTTCGCGTGTCGCCGGTTCGCGTGTCGTGGGCCCGGGCGCCGTCGGTACGGCTCCGAGGTCGAAGTCGTCCGCCGCCGTCCGCGGTCCCGGTATGCGCCGCGCGCCCCGCACCTCGTCGTCGCGCATGTTCGCGTCGTCGTTGCCGGTCACAGGGTCCGTCCGTATCCGGGCGGCGCGGACCCCTCGAGCGGTCGGGTGCCGGCGGTGGAGAGCAGCTGCAGCCCGAGCCGCAGCCGGCGGCGGGCCTCGTCCGCGGTCACCCCGAGGTCGGCCGCGGTCTGCCGGTAGTCCCTGCGCTGGATGTACGCGAGCTCCAGTGCGGCCCGCAGCGGTGCGGGCATGGAGGCGACGATGTAGTCGGCGCGGGCTGCGGCCGTGGCGCGCCGCACCCGCTCCTCCAGCTCCTGCCGGGCCGCGGTGTCCTCACCCCCGCCGTGTTCGCCGTCCTCGCTGCCGTCCTCGCCCCGCGCGAACGGGGACGGTTCCGCGGCACGCAGGCGCCGCACGGACTGGCGGTGGGTGAGCCGGACCACCCAGGACCGCATCGAACCCTGCTTGGGGTCGTACGCGTCGGGGTTCTCCCACACGTACCCGAAGACCTCGCGGGTCACCAGGTCGGCGGCCGACTCGTCGTCGAGCATCCGGTGGGCCTGGCTGTGGACGAGTGGGGCGAAACGGTCGTAGAGCTCGCCGAGGGCCGCCGCCTCGCCGCGTGCCAGCCGTTGCTGCATCCTGCGGTCCCAGCGGGGCGGTGCGTCTTTCGCCATAGGACCCCCAGCCCGGTCCCCCTCGTCACATCGAATGTAGTCGGCGGCACTCGCCCTGCAGGTGTCTTTGCGGCAAGTACGCCCCTGAGAACGCCTGGGATGGTAGGGAATGCGACGTCCCAGGATGTTGGAATCGGACCCGAAGTGATCACTTCTGCCTGAAACCCGTCTGTGTCTACTTCTGTGGGTCGGTGTTTCATGGGTGCGCGGCGGGGGCAGCCGCGAGGAGGAACGGATACTTCCGGATCTTCGGATTCCCCGGAACGAGAGGCCCAGTCGAGTGACTCTGAAAGTGGCCGAGACCGAGCAGGGCGTATGGACCGTGCTGCACATACGCGGCGAACTGGACCTGCTGACGTCGCCTGCGGTCCGCCAGTCCGTCCATGACGCGGTCGCCGTCGGGCGTCACGACGTGGTGCTCGACCTTTCCGAGGTGCTGTTCTGCGATTCGAGCGGCGTCGGCGTGCTGATCGCGGCCCGCCGTCTGATGCGCTCCTGCGGCGGGAGGCTGCGGCTGATCCTGCCGGCCCGCGGCGCGGAGGAGGGCTCCCACGTCAACCGGGTGCTCGCCGCCCTCGGTGTGCGCCGTCTGTTCGACGTCTACCCCGACTGGGACGCGGCCGTCGACGACGGAGCCCAGCCGATTTCGGCCTGAAACCATCCCGCCACCCGGCGTCAAGGCCAGGTTGTCACACCGGTGGCGCGCGTAAGTGACACGTGATGCCCGCAGGCGTCGTACGCTCCCCGCATGGACAGCGCAGAGTATGAGCGCAAGATCGCCTTCCGCTTCGCCGCCTTCGACCAGGACGGCAGCGGATACATCGATCGCGCGGATTTCAACGCCGCCGCGGCCCGTCTGCTCGCCGAATTCGGTACGACGGCCCGCTGCGACAAGGGGCAGGCGCTCTACACCGGGGCCGAGGCGTTCTGGCAGGGCATGGCAGGCATCGCCGATGTCGACGGGGACCAGCGCGTCACCCGTGAGGAGTTCGTGGGCGGGGCCGTGAAACGGCTGCGCGACAACCCCGGGCGCTTCGCGGAGATCGCCCGCCCGTTCCTGCGCGCGGCGATTGCCGTGGCGGACAACGACGACGACGGCGCGGCCTCGGTGCCCGCCGTGGAGCGGGCGCTGAAGGTCCTGGGCGCGAGCGAGGAGTCGGCAGGGCTGGCCGCGCGGAGCCTGGACACGGACCACGACGGCAAGATCGCCGAGGACGAGGCGGTTGCCGCGTTCGCCGTCTATTTCACGGTGATCGAGCCGGACGCGTAACGGCCTCCCTCACGACAGGGTGCCCACTCCCTGTCGCGAGGGAGGCCGTGAGCGCGCCGCTGACCGGGCCGGGTGCGGCTGCCTCGCCGAGACCGCACCCGGCCCCGCCCTCACGGGGCCGCCACCGCCTCGGCGAGGCGGCCGACTGGATCACCGTCGCCCCCCAGACCCCGGCAGGCGGTGAGCGGCGGCGGCGACCCGTTTCCGGTCAGGAGAACTGCTCCCGCAGCCTGTACTTGAGCACCTTCCGCAACGTCTCGTTACGCGGCAGCGCGTCCACCACCTCCAGCTGCTCCGGCAGCTTGTGCACCGCGAGCCCCTCCGTGCGCAGATACCCGGCCAGCTCCGCCAGCGTCAGTGCCCTGGCCCCGGCCGGCTGCTCGACGACCGCGCAGACACGTTCCCCGCGCTCCTCGTCCGGCAGTCCGATCACCGCCGCGTCGGCGACCCCGGGGTGGCGGTGGAGCAGGTCCTCGATCTCCTTGGCGGAGATGTTCTCGCCCTTGCGGATGATGATGTCCTTGAGCCGCCCGGTGAGGGCCAGATGGCCGCTCTCCAGGAGATGGCCGACATCGCCGGTGACGAGGAAGCCGTCCGCGTCGAAGGCGTCCCGGGCCGCGTTCAGATAGCCCTGGCAGACGGCTTCCCCGCGGAGCCGCACCTCGCTGTCCGTCCCGTACGGCAGCGGCTTGCCATCCTCGTCGGTGATCCGTATCTCCATGCCCTCGGGCGGCCGCCCCTCCGTCTCGGCGAGGTGCTCCACCGTGTCGTCGGGGGCGCCCATCGTGATCATGGGAACCTCGGTCATGCCGTAGCCGTGGGTGAGCTGGATGCCCATCTCCCGTACGACCGCGTGGTAGATCTCCGGCGGTTTCGGCGCGCCGCCGCCCGCCAGCAGCCGCAGCGTGGGGACCACCTTGCGTGTCGGGTCCTTGCGCTGTTCAGTCAGGAACATGGAGTAGAAGGCGGTCGAGCCGCCCGCGACCGTCACCCCGTGGCGCCGGTAGCCGTCCAGCGCCCCGGGCATCGCGAAGTGCTCGAACAGGACCGCGGGGAATCCGTACAGCAGCAGCATCACGGTGTAGTCGGGCCCGGCGATATGGGCGAACGGGAACGCCATCGAGCCGATGTCGTCGGCCGACAGACGCAGTGCGTGGGCCAGGCACGAGCCGCCCGCGATCAGGCTGCGGTCGGTGTGCAGGACGCCCTTCGGGTCGGAGGTGGTCCCCGACGTCCAGTAGATCCAGCGCACCGCCGTGCCGTCCGTGGGAGGGGGCGGGAGCACGGCGGGGTCGCCGTCCGGCAGCTCCTCGTACGCCTCGAGGACCCGCGGCGGCTGCTCGAGGTCTGCGGCGATCCGGTGCGCCATCGCGGTGTGGTCGAAGCCGCGCCAGGTGCCGGGCACGGCGAAGAAGGCGGCCTTCGACTCGCGCAGCGCGAACCCCACCTCGCGGTCCCGGTAGAACGGGATGACGGGCGACTGCACGGCCCCGAGCCGGGTGAGGGCGAAGGAGAGCAGCGCCGTCTCCAGGCGGGTGGGCAACTGCCAGGCGACGACGCTGCCGGGGCGCACGCCCAGCCCGTACAGGCCGGCCGCGACCCGCTCGCAGCGGTCGCGCAGCTCGCCGAAGGTGAGGGTGCGGTCGTCCTGGATGAGGATGGGGCGGTCCGGGGTCAGCGCGGCGCGGCGCTCGATGAGTTCCCAGAAGGTGGCCGATGCGCCCAGGGCGTGTGCGGTCTCGTTCACTGCGTTCCCCGCTCCCTCGTAGCTGACGGGTAGTCAGATGGTGCGGAGAGCGTAGAGCGCCGCGCCTTGTCGGTCCAGAGGTGCGGGGCTAGCCTGGGAGTCGAACCAGATCTGACGGGGCATCAGATACATGCCTTGTGCGCCGAAGGGGACACCATGACGGAACTGCCTCGGATCGTCAGCGTCGACGACCATGTGATCGAGCCGCCGCACCTCTTCTCGACCTGGCTGCCCGCCAAGTACCGCGACCGCGGCCCGCAGCCGCTCACCGCCGGGATCGGCGAGCTGGCGTACACGGGTGGCAAGTACGTCATCACCATGGATCCGGACGGGCCGCCGACCGACTGGTGGATCTACGAGGACCTGAAGTTCCCGTACAAGCGGAACATCGCCGCCGTCGGCTTCGACCGCGACGACATGACGCTGGAGGGCATCACCCGGGCCGAGATGCGGCGCGGCTGCTGGGACCCCGTCGAACGCCTCAAGGACATGGATCTCAACCACGTCGAGGCGTCGCTCTGCTTCCCCACCTTCCCGCGCTTCTGTGGCCAGACCTTCGCCGAGGCCGAGGACAAGGAGGTCGCGCTCGCCTGTGTGCGCGCCTACAACGACTGGATGGTGGAGGAGTGGTGCGGCGACAGCGGCGGCCGGCTGATCCCGCTCTGCATCATCCCGCTCTGGGACATCGGCCTGGCGGTCGCCGAGATCAGGCGGAACGCCGCCCGCGGGGTGCGGGCCGTGACGTTCTCCGAGATCCCCACCCATCTCGGCCTGCCGTCGATCCACAGCGGCTACTGGGATCCGTTCTTCGCCGTCTGCCAGGAGACCGGCACGGTCGTCAACATGCACATCGGGTCCAGCTCGCAGATGCCCGCCGCCTCGCCGGACGCCCCGCCCGCCGTACAGGCCTCGCTCTCCTTCAACAACGCGATGGCCTCGATGATGGACTTCCTGTTCAGCGGAGTGCTGGTGAGGTTCCCGCAGCTGAAGCTGGCGTACAGCGAGGGCCAGATGGGCTGGATCCCGTACGCCCTGGAGCGCGCCGACGACGTGTGGGAGGAGCACCGGGCCTGGGGCGGGGTGCGCGATCTGATCCCGGAGCCGCCGTCGACGTACTACTACCGGCAGATCTTCTGCTGCTTCTTCCGCGACAAGCACGGGGTCGCGTCGCTCGACGTGATCGGGCGGGACAACGCCACCTTCGAGACCGACTATCCGCACGTCGACTCCACCTTCCCGCACACGAAGGAGGTCGCGCTCGACCACGTCGAGGGACTGGACGACGAGACCGTCTACAAACTGATGCGCGGAAACGCGATCAGGATGCTGGACCTGGATCTCGACCGGGACCGGGGCCGGTAGTGGATCTCGCGGACACGGACGAGGAGCAGGAGTTCCGGGCGCGGCTGCGGGAATGGCTCGCCGCGGTGCTGCCCGGGCTGCCGGCGAAGCCCGGCCCCGACGACTGGCCGGGCCGGCGGGCCTACGACACCGCCTGGCAGCGCATGCTGTACGACGCCGGGTACGCGGGGCTGCACTGGCCCGTCGACGCGGGCGGGCGGGGCGCCACCCCCACCCAGCACCTGATCTTCCTGGAGGAGACGGAGCGGGCCGGGGCGCCGTACATCGGCGCGAACTTCGTCGGGCTGCTGCACGCGGGCCCCACGATCGCGGCCGAGGGCACGGCCGGGCAGCGCGCCCGCTGGCTGCCGCCGGTGCTGCGCGGCGACGAGATCTGGTGCCAGGGGTTCAGCGAGCCGGAGGCGGGCTCCGACCTGGCCTCGCTGCGGACCCGGGCGGTCCGGGACGGCGACCACTACGTCGTCACCGGCCAGAAGATCTGGACCTCGCACGCGGAGGTCGCCGACTGGTGCGAGCTGCTCGTGCGGACGGATACGGCGGCGCCGAAGCACCGCGGGATCAGCTGGCTCGCGATGCGGATGGACGCCCCCGGCGTCACCGTCCGCCCGCTGCGCACACTCGCCGGATCCACCGAGTTCGCCGAGATGTTCCTCGACGAGGTGCGGGTGCCAATCTCCCACCGGGTCGGCGCCGAGAACGACGGCTGGCGGGTCACCATGGTCACCCTCTCCTTCGAACGCGGTACGGCGTTCGTCGGCGAGGTCGTCGCCTGCCGCCGCACCCTGAACGCCCTGGCCGCCGAGGCGCGGCGCAGCGGCCGCTGGGACGACCCGGTGCTGCGCAGGACGCTCGGCAGGCTGAACGCCGAATTCCGGGCGCTGTGGCGGCTCACCCAGTGGAACGTCGGCGAGGCCCAGCGCAGCGGCGGCGTCCCCGGCACCGGCGGTTCGGTCTTCAAGCTGCGCTACTCGCAGGCCCGTCAGGAGCTGTACGACGCGGCCGCGGAGGTGCTCGGCGCGGACGGGGCCGATCTGGACCGGGAATGGGTCCTGGACCGGCTGACCTCACTCTCGTACACGATCGCCGCGGGCACCTCGCAGATCCAGCGGAACATCGTCGCCGAGCGGATCCTCGGCCTGCCGAAGGGGCGCTGAGCGGACTGTGGACTTCCAGCTTTCGGACGACCAGCGGGCCCTGCGGGCAGGGATACGGGAGCTGCTCGCCGGCCGCTTCGGCAGGGACCGGATGCGGGCCGCGCTCGACGCGGGCGTGGCCGTCGACCGGGGGGTGTGGGGGGAGCTGGGCGCGGCCGGGTTCTTCGCGCTGCGGCTGCCCGAGGCGGACGGCGGCGTGGGGCTCGGGCTGCCCGAGTCCGTGCTCCTGTTCGAGGAGGCGGGGCGGGTGCTGCTGCCCGGACCGTTGGCGGCCACGCATCTCGCCGCGGGCGCGGTGGGCGCGGTGGGGGCGGTGAAGGGGGCGGCGGACGGCGGGGCGGTGGTCGCCGTGCTGGACGAGGGGCGGCCGGTGGCCCATCTGGAAGCGGCGGACGCGCTGATCGCCCTGGGAGGAGGGGCGGCGCGGGTCCTGGAGGGGGACGACTTGCGGGAGCTCGTACGGACGGCGCGTCCCGTACGGTCACTCGACCCGCTCACGCCCCTGCACAGCGTGACGGCGGGCGTCGAGGGCGGGGCCCCGCTGCCCGGTGCGACGCCGTTCCGGCTCGAAGGCGCCCTGCTGGCCGCTGCCGAGCAAGTCGGCAGCGCCGCCCGGACCACTGAGATGGCCGTCCGGCACGCCCGTGAGCGCGAGCAGTTCGGATCGCCGATCGGCGCCTTCCAGGCGGTCAAGCACCTGTGCGCCCGGATGCTGGTGCGCGCCGAGGTGGCCCGTACAGCGGTGTACGCGGCAGCCGTGACCGAGGACCCGGCCGAGATCGCCGGCGCCAAGCTGCTCGCCGACGAGGCGGCCGTCCGCAACGCACGGGACTGCCTCCAGGTGCACGGCGGCATGGGCTTCACCTGGGAGGAGGACGTTCATCTGCATCTCAAGCGGGCGTGGCTGCGGGCCGGTGAGTGGCTGACGGCGGCAGAGGCCGAGGAGGCCCTGGCGGCAGATCTGTGCCGAGTGCACGCATGTGACGCGGGAGTCCCCTGAGGTTCACGCTGCGGAGTCACCCGGTGCAGTCGGTATGCGCCGATACCGGCTTGTGTCCGTTGCGTGATTCGTCACGGGCCGCAGTTGCCCTCTGCTCGGGTACGCTCCGTTGGATGCGAGTGGTTCTGGAACCTGGCGATCCGGGTGTTGCCCGTGCGGCGACTCCGGTCCGGACGAGGTGCCCTGCTCGCGTTCCACGCAGAAGTGCCGGGCCTGCCCGGGGAGCGTTCCCCATGGCTTCGGTGCGCTGCTGTTCGACTCCCCGCGACGTGCGTCGCACAGTATGCAGCACGCGTACTCCTTCGCGCTGGAATATGCCCGAAGCGCTTGTTGCGGTGACTGTACGTCAACCATGCTGTCTCGTAAGGGAATCACGTTCCGTGACCCTGAGGAGGCGCGAGGCGATGTGTCCGCCGGTTCGGATGGTGTGAGCGGTGCAGGTGCTTCAGGTTCAGCTGGAGGTCGGTCCGGATCCCGCGGAGGTCGGGCGGGCCCGTAGATGGGCGCGGTCGAGACTGGTCGGCTCCGGGATGAGAGACGACGAGCCGCTGGCCGAAACGCTCATCCTGCTGATCTCGGAGCTGGTCACCAACGCGGTCGTCCACACCGGCTGTCCGGCCGTGCTGCGCATGCTGTTCGGCGCGACGGGAGCGGCCGGGACGGCCGGGACCGTACGGGTCGAGGTGGCCGACGCCAGCTGCCGCCCGCCGCAGCAGCGGCACGCGGAGGGCGAGGACACCGGCGGTCGCGGCCTGGAGCTGGTCGACGGCCTCGCCGACCGCTGGGGCTGGCAGCCGGAGGGCGCCGGAAAGCGGATCTGGTGCGAGGTGGACCGGGGCGCGCCGGTGGTGCAGATGCGGGCGGGTGCGCACGGTCCGGGCGTGCCGGGCATCGGCGCCCAGAGCACGGGCCCGTACGAACCGTCGCGCGCCGTCACGCATCGCGCATAGAAGCCGGAATGTGCCGGCCGTTCCTGGCCGTGGCCGGTCAGAGAAGGGCGACCGGGGCGACCGGCGTGCCGGTGGCGCCGACGAACGGTTCCGGCATCGCGGAGAGCAGGAAGCCGTAGCGCCTCTCCTCCGCACAGGCTGTGGACAGCGTCTCCAGGTTCCAGTTCTGGCCCTGCAGCATGCCCATCTCGACCAGGTCGAGCGCGTGCACGCCCAGCCACAGGTCCTCGATCTCCGCGGGGAAGATCTCGAAGGTCAGCGTGTCATTGGCGACCGCGGCGACATCGCGGGCATGGAACCACTCGGGCGTCCGGATCGACAGGCCGGGTGACGGATAGGCGTACGCGTGCTTGTCGCCGGTCAGATACACCTGGACCTGCCCGGTGCGTACGAGCACGATGTCCCCGGCCCGGACCCGGATCCCGGCGAACTCCTCCGCCGCGTCGAGGTCTTCCGGGGTGACGGCGTGGTCGCCGGGCAGCCGGTCGACACCGTGGGCGCGTGCCACGTCCAGCAGGACGCCGCGCGAGACGAGGTGCGGGGGCTTGTCGATCCCGCTGAACTCGGCGCCGCCGTGCGCGGTGACGGTGGCGGCGGGACGGCCGTTGTAGATCCTCCCGGAGTGCGAGGCGTGCGTGAGCGCGTCCCAGTGGGTGGCCGCCTGCAGGCCGAGCGTCACGATGTCGTCGCTGGTCGCGACCGTGCCCGGGCCGAAGAGCTCCTGGTTGATCTGGACCATGGCGTGCAGTGGGTTGACCCGCCCCGGAATCAGTCCGCCTTGCACACCGTCCTGCTGGAGCGGGAGCGCGAGAGGGATCCGCTGCCCCGTGCGGACGGTGGCCGCCGCGTCCCGCACCACCGCGTCGGTGATCAGGTTGAGCGTTCCGATCTCGTCGTCCGCGCCCCAGCGCCCCCAGTTGTTCACGCGCTTGGCGATCTCGTGGAACTCGGCGGGCAGGGACATGAGGGCCTCCTCGAATCGGTGGGGCATCGGGTCTTGTGCTGACGGAGCCGACTGCCCATAAAATCTAACGGTCCGTCAGAAACCGCGGGAAGGGGCCGGGCATGGGGAACTTCTTGGCAGGCAAGGTGGTGGCCGTGACCGGTGCCGGCCGTGGCATCGGACGGGCCGTCGCGATCGCCGCGGCGGCGGAGGGGGCCAGGGTCGTCGTCAACGACTACGGCGTCTCCGTCGAGGGCGGCGAGCCGACCAGTGCGATAGCCGAGTCCGTCGTCAAGGAGATCGGGGCGGCGGGCGGCGAGGCGGTCGCGGTCGCCGACGACATCTCCACGATGGAGGGCGGCCGGCGCGTCGTGGACACGGCGCTGGCGCGGTTCGGGCGGATCGACGGGGTCGTGTGCGTGGCCGGAATCCTCCGCGAACGGATGCTGTTCAACATGTCCGAGGAGGAGTGGGACCCGGTTGTCGCCACCCACCTCAAGGGCACCTTCACCGTCTTCCGCGCGGCCTCGGCGGTGATGCGGAAGCAGGAGGGGGGCGGCACGCTGATCGGCTTCACCAGCGGCAACCACCAGGGCAGCGTCGCCCAGGCGAACTACAGCGCCGCGAAGGGCGGCATCATCTCGCTGGTCCGCAGCGCGGCACTCGGCCTGCACAAGTACGGCGTCACGGCGAACGCGGTCGCCCCGGTCGCCCGTACCCGGATGTCCGCGAACGTCCCGATGGAGCTGAAGGAGATCGGCGAGCCGGAGGACGTTGCCGCACTCGTCGTCTACCTGCTCAGCGAGCGGGCCCGCGAGGAGAGGATCACCGGCCAGGTGTACACGATCGCGGGCCCCAAGATCGCTGTCTGGGCCCAGCCGAGGGAGCTGCGGGCGGGGTACGCGGAGGGGGCGTGGACCCCGGAGAGAATCGCCGACTTCCTGCCGGGGACGGTGGGGGTGGACCCGATGCCGATGCTGGCGCAGGTGGAGGCGATCGCCGCCGCGGCGGCCGCCGGGGCGAGGCCCAACGCGTGAGCCCTGCCGGGGCTCCGCCGGATCCCGTTCCTCGACGGCCCGAGGGGCCTGATCCTCCGCCCGCACCGACAACCACCCATCCGCCCGACCCCGAGGAGTGGACGTGGACTTCGCGTTCGAGGCAACGGACGACGCCTTCCGCCAGGAGGTCCGGTCCTGGCTGCAGGCGCACCTCACACAGCCCTGCGCCGCCGAGGGCGGCCGCGCCTGGGAGCGCGAGCTGGGCCGCGGCGGCTGGATCGGCCTCGGCTGGGACAGCGGGACAGCCGGCTACGGAAACCGGCACGCCACCCTCACCCAGCAGGTCGTCTGGGCCGAGGAGTACGCCCGCGTCAACGCTCCCGCCCGCGTCGGCCACATCGGCGAGAACCTCCTCGCCCCCACCCTCCTCGCGTACGGCACCGACGCACAGCAGCGGCGCTTCCTCCCCGCCGTTGCCCGCGGCGAAGAGCTCTGGTGCCAGGGCTACAGCGAACCCGGCGCCGGCTCCGACCTCGCCGGCATACGCACCACCGCCGAACCCGACGGCGCCGGCCGCCGCACCGTCACCGGCCAGAAGATCTGGACCTCGCTCGCCCAGGACGCCGACTGGTGCTTCGTCCTCGCCCGCACCACCCCCGGCTCACAGCGCCACCACGGACTGTCGTTCCTGCTCGTGCCGATGGACCAGCCGGGCCGTATCGAGGTGCGGCCGATCCGCCAGATGTCCGGCACGAGCGAGTTCAACGAGGTCTTCTTCGACGGCGCGCTCGCCGAGGAGCTCGTCGGCGGCGAGGGCAACGGCTGGGCCGTCGCCATGGGCCTCCTCGCCCTGGAGCGCGGTGTCTCCACCCTCGTCCAGCAGATCGGCTTCGCCGCGGAACTGGACCGCGTCATCCGCGCCGCCGTCGACGGCGGCGCGGTCACCGACCCCGTACTGCGTGAGCGGCTCGTCCGGCAGTGGGCGGAGCTGAAGACCATGCGCTGGAACGCCCTGCGCACCCTGGGCGGTTCGGGCGACGCGGGCGCCCCCAGCATCGCCAAGCTGCTCTGGGGCGGCTGGCACCGACGTCTCGGCGAACTCGCCGTGGAGATCAGGGGCGCCGCCGGAGCCGTGGGTCCGGACGACTGGTCGCCCACCACCCCGTACGAACTCGACGAAGCGCAGCGCCTGTTCCTGTTCACCCGGTCCGACACCATCTACGGCGGCTCGGACGAGATCCAGCGGAACATCATCGCCGAGCGGGTGCTCGGCCTACCGAGGGAGCCGAGATGAGAGGCGTCGTCTTCGACGGCAGGCAGACCGAGGTCGTCGACGACCTGGAGATACGCGACCCGGGCCCGGGCGAGGTGCTGGTCGCGGTGGCCGCCGCGGGGCTGTGCCACAGCGATCTGTCGGTCATCGACGGAACCATCCCGTTCCCGCTGCCGGTGGTCCTCGGGCATGAGGGCGCGGGCGTGGTGGAGGCGGTCGGCGCGGGCGTCGTCCATGTCGTGCCCGGCGACCACGTCGCGCTCTCCACCCTGGCCTGCTGTGGCGCGTGCGCCCAGTGCGACCGGGGCCGGCCGACGATGTGCCGCAAGGCGATCGGGATGCCGGGGCAGCCGTTCTCCCGGGGCGGCACACCGCTGTACCAGTTCGCGTCCAACTCCGCGTTCGCCGAACGGACCCTGGTCAAGGCCGTGCAGGCGGTGAAGATCCCGGCGGGCATCCCGCCGGCCTCCGCGGCCCTGATGGGCTGCGGCGTGGTGACGGGCGTCGGAGCCGTACTCAACCGGGCGAAGGCCGACCGCGGCGACACGGTCGTCGTGATCGGCACCGGTGGCATCGGGCTCAATGTGATCCAGGGCGCCCGGATCGCGGGCGCGCTGACGATCGTCGCGGTGGACACCAACCCGGCGAAGGAGGCGGTGGCGCGGCAGTTCGGCGCGACGCACTTCCTGACGTCGACGGAGGGCGTACGCGAGATCCTGCCCACCGGCGCCGACCACGCCTTCGAGTGCGTGGGCCGCACGGAACTGATCCGGCAGGCGATCGACCTGCTGGACCGGCACGGCCAGGCGATCCTGCTGGGCGTCCCGGCGGCGACGGCGGAAGCGTCGTTCCTGGTCTCGTCGATGTACCTGGACAAGTCGATCCTCGGCTGCCGGTACGGCTCCTCGCGCCCGCAGCGGGACATCGCGCTCTACGCGGAGCTGTACCGGTCCGGCCGCCTCATGCTCGACGAACTGGTCACGGAGACGTACCCGGTGGAGGAATTCGCGAAGGCGGCGGACGACGCGCACCACGGAAGGGTGGCGCGCGGGGTGCTGATCTTCTAGTGCCGTGACCGGCAGAGCACTACGGGGAGCAGTCTTGAGCTACTTTCCGTGATACGCCAAGGTCACCGTTCCGCCCATTTTTGATCTTCCTCCAAGGGTGTCGTGGAGGCCGTTCCGAGGTCCCTTGAGCGCTAGGGTGGGGCCTTCCCCGATCCACCCCGGAGGTGCCGCCCGGTGGCCCGCAATTCCTTCGTTCACCTGCACAATCACACCGAATACTCGATGCTCGACGGTGCTCAGCGGCTCAAGCCGATGTTCGCCGAGGTTGCGCGTCAGGGCATGCCTGCCATCGCGATGAGCGACCACGGCAACATGTTCGGGGCGTATGAGTTCCAGCAGGTCGCGAAGGGCTTTGACGGCGTCAAGCCGATCATCGGTATCGAGGCGTACGTGGCGCCGTCCTCGCGCCGGAACCGCAAGCAGGAGTTCTGGGGCCCCGGCGGTGTCAGGGCGATGTCGGACGACGGTGAGGGCTCAAAGGACGTCAGTGGCGGTGGCCGCTTCACTCACATGACGATGTGGGCGCAGAACGTCAAGGGCCTGCAGAACCTGTTCTACCTGTCGACGGAAGCTTCCTACACGGGCCAGTTCCCGGCGGGCAAGCCGCGTATGGACATGGAACTTATCGCCGAGCACTCCGAGGGGATCATCGGGACGACCGGCTGCCCCTCGGGTGCCATCCAGACCCGGCTGCGTCTGAACCAGTACGACGAGGCCCGGGAGATCGCGGCCCAATACCAGGACATCCTCGGGAAAGAGAACTACTTCCTGGAGCTGATGGACCACGGCCTGGACCTGGAGCGCAACGTCCGGGGCGGCCTGCTTCGCCTGGCGAAGGAACTCGGCATCCCGCTGCTGGCCACCAATGACGCGCACTACGTGCTGGAGGAGCACGCCGACGCGCACGACAACCTGCTGTGCATCGGTGTCGGCAAGGACAAGGCCGACCCGAATCGGTTCCGGTTCAACGGCAGCGGCTACTACCTCAAGACCGCCGCCCAGATGCGGGAGTTGTTCTCCGAGATTCCCGAGGCGTGCGACAACACCCTGCTGATCGCGGAGCGTATCGAGTCCTACGCATCGGTCTTCGAGAACGTCGACGAGATGCCGAACTTCCCCGGCGTTCCCGAGGGCGAGACGCAGGAGTCCTGGCTGCGCAAGGAGTGCCTCAAGGGCCTCGCCATGCGCTACGGCGACCCGATCCCGGCCGAGGTCCTCGAACGGTTCGAGACCGAGATGAAGGTCATCGGTCCGATGAACTTCTCCAGCTACTTCCTCGTCGTCGCGGATATCTGCCGGTACGCCCGCGACCAGAAGATCCCCGTCGGTCCCGGCCGTGGATCGGCCACCGGCTCGATCGTCGCGTACGCCACCCGTATCACCGAGCTGTGCCCCCTGGAGCACGGTCTGCTCTTCGAGCGGTTCCTGAACCCGGAGCGCATCAACCCGCCGGATGTCGACCTCGACTTCGACGACCGTCACCGCGACCGGATGGTGCGCTACGTCGTCGACAAGTACGGCGACGAGTACACCGCCATGGTGAACACCTTCGGCAAGCTCAAGGCCAAGAACGCGATCAAGGACACGTCGCGGCTCCTGGGCTACCCGTTCAGCCACGGTGAGCGGATCACGAAGGCTCTGCCGCCGGATGTGATGGGCAAGTCCATCCCGATCAGCGGGATCTTCGACGAGAGCCACCCCCGCTACGGGGAGGCCGGCGAGATCCGGGCCCTGTACGAGAACGAGCCGGACGTCAAGAAGGTCGTCGACGGTGCCAAGGGCGTCGAGGGACTGATCCGTAACACCGGCGTCCACGCGGCCGCGGTCATCCTGTCGAAGACTCGGCTCACCGACCGTATTCCGCTCCACATGCGCGCCAAGGACGGCGTCAAGATCACCGGATTTGACTACCCCAGTTGTGAGGACATGGGGCTGGTCAAGATGGACTTCCTGGGGCTTCGGAACCTGGGCGTGATCGACCATGCCCTCCAGAACATCCGGGAAAACCGCGGCATCAACATCACCACCGACACGATGCCGACGGACGGTGCGCAGCAGATCCCTCTGGATGACGCCACGACCTTCCAGCTCCTGGCGCGCGGCGACACCTTCGGTGTGTTCCAGCTCGACGGCGGCGGCATGCGGACCCTGCTGAAGCTGATGGAGCCCTCCCGGTTCGAAGACATCGCGGCGGCCCTTGCCCTTTACCGGCCCGGCCCCATGGCGGCGAACGCGCACACGAACTACGCGCACCGCAAGACCGGCCGCCAGGAGATCGAGCCGATCCACCCGGAACTGAAGGAGGCCCTGGAGTCGATCCTGGGCAACACCTTCCACCTGCTCATCTACCAGGAGCAGATCATGGCCATCGCCCGGCAGCTCGCCGGGTACACCTTGGGCGGCGCCGACCTGCTGCGGCGAGCGATGGGTAAGAAGAAGCCCGAGGTGCTGGCCGCGGAGTGGGACAAGTTCTCCGACGGCATGATGAACAAGAACGGCTATTCCGAGGAGTCCACCAGGGCACTGTGGGACGTCATGCTCCCGTTCTCGGGCTACGCGTTCAACAAGTCCCACACCGCCGGATACGGGCTCGTCTCGTACTGGACCGCCTACCTGAAGGCGAACTACCCGGCCGAGTACATGGCCGCGCTCCTCACCTCCGTGGGGGACGACAAGGACAAGGCGGCGATCTATCTGGCCGATGCCCGGAAACTGGGCGTTCAGGTGCTCCAGCCGGACATCAACGAGTCCGTCGCCAACTTCACCGCCATCGGCAACGACGTACGGTTCGGGCTCCGCTCGGTCCGTAACGTCGGCGAGGGTGTCATCGACTCTTTGGTGGGCTCCCGCAAGTCCAAGGGCAAGTACGCGTCCTTCCCCGACTTCCTCGACAAGGCCGACATCGGGGCCCTTAACAAGCGGGCTGTCGAATCCCTGATCAAGGCCGGTGCCTTCGACTCGCTGCAGCACAGCCGCAAGGGGCTGTCCGCTGTGCACGAGGACGCCATCGACGCGATCATTCCGGTGAAGAAGCAGGCCGCGATCGGGCAGGACGACCTGTTCGGTGACCTCGGTGGCGAGAGCGACGAGCCGGCCTTCGGACTGGATTTCCCCATCGACGACGGCGAGTGGCCCCGCAAGCAGTTGTTGGCCGCGGAGCGCGAGATGCTCGGGCTGTACGTGTCCGCGCACCCGCTCGACGGCACCGAGCACATCCTGTCCCGCAACCGTGACACCACGATCAGCGAACTCCTCGGCTCGGGCCGTACGGAAGGCACTGTCCAGCTGTCCGGCCTCATCACCAGCGTGGACCGCCGGATGACCAAGCAGGGCAATGCCTGGGCGATCATCAACCTTGCGGACCGTGACGGCGAGATGGAGATCCTGTTCTTCCCAGCCGTCTACACCCTCGTCCAGCACGCTCTGATCCCGGACACCGTCGTCTCTGTCCAGGGACGTCTCAACGACCGTGACGGGGCCGTCAGCATCTTCGGACAGGAGATTCAGGTGCTTGACGTGTCCTCGGCGGAGAGTGGCGGCCGGCCACCGGTCATGCTGTCCTTTCCCGCCCACAAGATCAATGAGTCGACCGTCGCCGAGCTGAAGCGCATCCTTGCCGCGCACAAGGGTGAGAGTCCGGTACGGATGCGGGTTCAGACGCCCGCGAAGACCGTCCTGTACGAGTTGGGATTCTTGGTAGACCCGACCTCGGTCGCTTCCGATATCAAGGGCACCTTTGGCCCCGACGCCTGGCAGGGCGCGGCGTGACCGACGAGGACGAAATCGTGCTGCAACTCGCCGATCCACCGAACTGCGCACAGTGATGGGGGGTGGCTGTTATCGGCCCGGTTCTCACACTCCTGGAAGAATGCCCGCGGCGAAGAGATCCAAGGTGTGCGCGAGGCCGTACTGTGCCCGGTCTGTGATCACGGTGAGCCGACCGTCGCCCGGAACGTCCGCCGGTACACCGTCGGCGACACCCCCAGCGCCGCCTGGATGTGCTGCCGCAGTGACGTCGCCGTGCCGAACCCCGCCTCGCGCGCCACCTGGTCGATCGACAGGTCCGTGGACTCCAGCAGCCCGCGCGCCCGCTCCACCCGCTGCTGGGTCAGCCACTGCCCGGGGCTGATCCCGACCTCCTCACGGAACCGGCGCGTGAACGTCCGTACGCTCATCGACTCCTGCTGCGCCATGTCGCGCAGCAGGATCGGCCGGTCCAGCCGCCCGAGCGCCCAGGCCCGCGCACCGGTCGTGGTCGCGAACTGCGCCTCGGGGACGGGGCGCTGGATGTACTGCGCCTGCCCGCCGTCGCGGTGCGGTGGCACGACCGTGCGGCGGGCGACGTCGTTGGCGACGGCCGTGCCGTGGTCGCGGCGCACGATGTGCAGACACAGGTCGATGCCGGCGGCTACCCCGGCGGATGTGAGGACGTCCCCGTCGTCGATGAACAGGACGTCCGGGTCGACCTGGACCTGCGGGAACAGCCGCTGGAAGTGGTCGGCGGAGGACCAGTGCGTGGTGGCGGGGCGCCCGTCGAGGAACCCGGCGGCGGCGAGGACGTAACTGCCGGTGCAGATCGAGACGAGCCGGGTGCCCGGTCTGATGTACGCGAACGCCGCGGCGAGTTCGTCCGTCAGCCTGCCCTCTTCGTGGACGGGGCCGAGTTCGTACGAGGCGGGGATGACGACCGTGTCGGCGGTGGCCAGTGCTTCGGGGCCACGCTCGACCGTGATCGTGAAGTCCGCGTCGGTCGAGACCGGTCCCGGTGGGCGGACGGAACAGGTAACGACTTCGTACAGTTTCCGGCCCTTGTCATGCGGCTCGGAACCGCGTGCCAGGCCGAAGATCCTTTGAGGGATGCCCAGTTCGAACGGGAGCAGCCCGTCGAGGGCGAGGACGACGACTCTGTGTTTCACAGCAAGGCTCCCTTCACCCCTAGTGGTATAGACCATAAACTGATACATGTCACCGACGTGAAGGAAAAGTCAGCAGAGCACGAGTGCATTCCCGGCACGGCCCGCGCGAACGCACCCTCGCAGTCGTCCCCCTTGGATTCATCGCCCGCCCTGCCACCCCTGGACACGCGCCGGGACGGCGAACGCCCGGGAAGCGAGCTCTGGAACCGTAACTTCCGGCTCTTCTTCATCGCCCGGACCGCCGCGCTCTTCGGCGACGGCATGATCCCGGTGGCGCTCACCGCGGGTCTGCTGGGAGCGGGTCGCCCGCACGCGTCCGTCGGCTTCGCACTGGCCGCCTGGATGGGCCCGCTGGCGCTTTTCGTGCTCTTCGGCGGCGTGCTGGCGGATCGTTTCACGCCGCGTCGAATGATGATCATCGCTGATGTGCTGCGGCTGGTCGGGGCATCGGTGCTCGCCGTCTGCTTCGCGACCGGCAACCCGCCGCTGTGGGCGGTGTACGCGCTGAGCGCGGTGGCCGGCGTCGGTGCCGCGCTCTTCCAGCCGGGCGTCGCGTCGACCGTTCCCCGGGTGTCGCTGGACGTGCAGCGCGGCAACGCGGTGCTCCGGGTCTCCGAGGCGCTGATGACGATGGCGGGCCCGGCCTTCGCGGGACTTCTGGTCGGACTCGCGAGCGCCGGAGCCGTATACGCGGCGAACGCGGCGACGTTCGCGGTCTCCGGCGTCTGCCTCTTCCTGCTGCGGCTCGCCCCGATGCCGTCCGACACGGTGCAGCGCGGCACATTCGTCGCCGAACTGGTCGACGGATGGCGGGAGTTCAAGGCCCGCAGCTGGCTGTGGGGGGTGATCGCGATCTGGACGGTGTACGGATTCACCGTGATCGGCCCGATGCTCCCGCTGACCGCGGTCGAGGTCACCGAGGCGCACGGCTCGGGGACGTACGGCGTGATGATGGCGGTCAACGGCGCGGGCAGCGTGGTCGGCGGACTGCTGGCCCTGCGGCTGAGACCGCGCCGCCCGCTCGCGGCGGGCGCGATCGCGCTGACCGGGGTGTGCGTGAACCTGGTGGTGCTGGGGCTCGGGCTGCCGGTGTCCGCGCTGGGGGTCGGGCAGTTCGTGGCGGGCGGGGTGTTCGCGTTCTGGCTGGTGATGTGGTCGACGACGGTCCAGACGCACGTCCCGCCGGAGGCCCTGAACCGGCTGCACGCGTACGACGTGGCGGGCTCCCTGTTGATGCTGGCCGCGGGCCGGGCACTGGCGGGCCCGGTCGCGGACGCGGTGGGCGCCCCCGAGGTGCTGCTGGCCGGAGCGGTGATCAACGCACTGGTGGTGGGTGTGCTGCTGGTGGCCCGGCCGATCCGCCGGCTGGAGCGGATCGGGTGAGGGGGGCGTGACGGTGTCGCGTGTGGCGGCTGCGGGAGCGGCGGTGCTGACCGTTGCCGCCGGGCTCGGGGTCAGGGCGGTGGCCGACGGGGATGTCGCCAAGTACGCCGGGGACGCTCTCTATACGGTGCTGATCTGCACCCTGGTGGTCGTGGCCGCGCCCCGCACGCGGCCGGTCGCGGTGGCCGGGACGGCGCTGGCGTTCAGCTGGGCGGTCGAACTGCTGCAACTGACCGGGCTGCCCGCGGACCTTTCCCGGCACAGCACGGTTGCGAGGCTGGTGCTCGGCTCGACCTTCAACGCACCCGATCTGTTCTGGTACGCGGTGGGTGCGGGGTGCGCCTGGGCCGCGGCGGCCCTGGCTACTTCTGCCGGGAGCGCTCCTCGGACTTCTGCTTCTCGATGACCTCGAAGACATGGGCGCTGGTCTGCTTGCGCACACTGCCGGCGACGAACAGCGCCGCACCGAGGACGGACGAGGGGGCCGAGAAGTCGAAGGGGGTGGACGCACCGCCCGCCGGCCGACAGGTGATCGTACGCGCATACGAGCCCGTCCGGGCCGGAAGGCGTCGGTCGAGATGGCCCGATTCCTGCGAAGCGTGTCCCTCCGGCCACTCGTGAAGGCGTACGCCGTGACCCGATGCTGAGTGGCGTGACCCAGACAACCGAAAGCGCCGCCCGGGACGACGACCGGCAGGCCACCCCCGCAGCCCCCGACGGGCGCTCCCGCCTTCGCATCCACCGCGCCTGGATCGTCGCCGTCGTCACGTTCGTGACGATCATCGGCGGCGCCGCGTTCAACTCCCTTCCCGGCCTCCTCATCGACCCGCTGCACACGGAGTTCGGCTGGTCGCGCGGGGAGATCGGGCTGGCCGTCTCGATCGACATGGCGCTGTACGGACTGACCGCGCCGTTCGCCGCCGCGCTGATGGACCGGTTCGGCATCCGCCGGGTCGTCGTCGTGGCCCTGTCCGCGGTCGCGGCGGGGGCGTTCGCCAGTGTCTGGATGACGGCCTCCTGGCAGCTGATGATCTATTGGGGGCTGCTCGTCGGCCTCGGTACCGGCTCGATGGCGCTGGCCTTCTCGGCCTCGGTCACCAATCGCTGGTTCGTCGCCAGACGCGGCCTGGTCACCGGCATCCTCACCGCGGCCGGCGCCTCCGGCCAGCTGATCTTCCTGCCGCTGTGCGCATGGATCGTCGAGGAGCACGGCTGGCGCCCGGCCTCGGTCACCGTCGCGCTGGCCGCGCTCGTCGTCGTCCCGTTCGTCTGGCTCCTGATGCGTGACCACCCGGCCGATGTGGGCCTGGCCCCCTACGGCGGTGCGTACGCCGAGAAGCCGGCACCGGCCCGGGGAGCGGCGGCCCGTACCGTACGCGTCCTGGTCGACGCCGCCCGCACCGGACCGTTCTGGCTGCTCGCGGGTACGTTCGCGATCTGCGGCGCCTCGACCAACGGCCTGATCCGTACGCACTTCGTGCCGTCGGCCCACGACCACGGCATGCCCATCACCGCGGCCGCCTCGCTGCTCGCCGTCATCGGCGTCTTCGACATCATCGGCACGGTCTTCTCCGGCTGGCTCACCGACCGCTTCGACGCCCGCCGACTCCTGGCCGTCTACTACGCGTTGCGCGGCATCTCGCTGCTCTTCCTGCCGATGCTGATGGCACCGACGGTGCACCCGCCGATGGTCTTCTTCATCGTGTTCTACGGCCTGGACTGGGTGGCCACGGTCCCGCCGACGCTGGCGCTCTGCCGCGAGCAGTACGGCGAGGACAGCGCGATCGTCTTCGGCTGGGTCCTCGCCTCCCACCAGGTGGGCGCGGCGCTGGTGGCGTTCCTCGGCGGTGTGGCGCGTGATGTGTTCGGCTCGTACGACATGGTCTGGTACACGTCGGGGGCGCTGTGCGCGACGGCGGCGCTGATGGCGCTGGTGATCCGGCGGAAGGCGGAAACCCCGGAACCGGTGGTGCCGACAGGCTCTGAGGCGGTCGCGCCGATGACGGCCGGGGGATCGGGCGAGGTGGCGGAGTCGTCCGTCACCCGCTGAAGCGCCCGAACTCCCCCCGGTGGAACAGCAGCGGACCGTCCCCGTCCGATGCCCCCAGCGCCTCCACCCGGCCGACCACGATCAGATGGTCGCCGCCCGTGTGGACGGCCTGGATGCGGCAGTCGATCCAGGCGGGTACGGAATCCAGCAGCGGTGACCCGGTCGCGGGAGAGGCCTCGTACGCCACTCCGGCGAACTTGTCGGCCCCGCTCACCGCGAACCCCCGGCACAGCGCGGCCTGCTCCGCCCCCAGGATGTTGACGCAGAAGGCCCCGGCGCGGGCGATGCGGGGCCAGGTCGTCGACGTACGGGCGACCATGAAGGTGACCAGCGGCGGGTCGAGGGAGAGCGAGGCGAACGACTGGCAGGCGAACCCCGCAGGGCCGTCCGCGTCGTCCGGGTCGTGGGCGGTGATGACGGTGACGCCGCTGGCGAAGTGGCCGAGCACACGGCGGAATTGACCCGGATCGACCGGCAGCCGCTCGTCGTCGGCGACGGCCCGCAGATCGGGGCGCGGCAGCGGATCGACCGGCGTCGGCCCTGCGGTGGTGGCGGCGCCGACGGACCTGAGGTACCGGACGGCGGTGGCGGCCATGCCTGCGTGTCCCATCACGCCTCCCATTGAAACTGACGACACGTCAGATAGGAAGGGGTGGGGGAGGAGGGTTCCAGGGGCGCGAGACGGTGTCGACCGCGCCCCGGAAGCGATGTCGCCGGTCGGGCTGAAGGCCACTCCCGCCCGAAGGCGGACGGCCGCGAGATCCCTGCGCCCGCTGCGTTCAACCGGCGACATGTCTTCGTCCGGCTACGACTCTCACCGGCGGCCGGGGTACGGCCCGGTCCAGCCGGCCGTGCCGACGCAAGCCTCGTTGGCCTCGGGATCGGCCAGCACCCAGTTCGACGGCGCGTCGGCGGCGCTCACCAGGCGGCCACCGGCGGCGAGCGCCGCCGCTATCCGTGCCTCGGCCTGGTCGTACGGCACCCAGACATCGATGTGGACCCGGTTGCGCTGCGGGCGCGGTGCGTCCATCTGCTGGAAGTAGAACGGTGCCCCGCGGCCGTGCGGATCGATCAGGTCCTCGGGGCTGTTCGCGCGGTCCGCATAGCCGAGCAGGGCACGCCAGAACGGCACCACATCGGGGCCGACGAGGGCATCGATGGTGACCTGTACGGTCTGCACGGCGGACGGGTCGGCGGGGATGTTCAGCGCCCGTGCCGCTGCCGAGATCTGACGGGCCAGCTCGATGTGCCGCTTGCTCAGCCCGTAATAGTCGTCCGTGATCGTGATCAGCCGTATGGTCACGCCCTCGTGCCGCAGATCGACGTCGGGGTGGCCGGCCCCGACGCCGGGCAGCTCGCTGATCGCCTGCACAAGCTGGGCGCCGACCGTGAACGACGCGGTGCGGAAGTACGCGCAAGCTCCCTCGCCCAGCACGCGCCAGTCCTCCAGGCCCACGGACTCATGGAACTGCTGCGGCCTGATGCGCTCGGTCTTTTCCTCTACGTACGGCATGGGCTCAACGTAGCGCGCAGGCCTGACAATCCGCTCTCGTTCACCCAGTGCTTCCGGACCACTTGTCTCTGCCGCGCGCCGGAGAGGAGTCACTCGCCTAGGCGCGCTGCGAAGGACTCGGGGAGGACGCCTGGCAGGGAGGAGAGTGGTTGAGGGTCAGCTTCCGGTGGCGTACGTGACGAAGTCCGTCCATGCGTGGGGTGCGACGGTGAGCCGGGGGCCCTGGGTGTTCTTGGAGTCGCGGACGTGGATCGTGCTGGGGGTGGTGGCGATCTCGACGCAGTCGTTGCCGTCGCTGCTGTCGCTGTAGCTGCTCTTGAACCACTTCAGTTCGGGAGCGTCTTCGACGGAGGTCTTGCGGATCATGTCTCTCCCAGCGCTTGCTCGATGAAGGCCAGCGACTCCCGTGGAGTGAGAGCCTCGGCCCGGATGATGCCATACCGCAGCTCAAGGACCCGAAGCTGTCGCGGATCGGAGACCGGACGCCCGCCGTGCACGCCTTCGGTACGCCCTACCCCAGAGCCGTCACTGAACTTCAGCACCTGGATCTTTCCGCCTGTTCCCGGGTGGTCCCAGCGGTCGGTCGGCATCACCTGAATTTCGACGTTCCGCATCTGCCCCACCTCCAACAGGTGTTCAAGTTGCTGGCGTCGCACCATTGTTCCCCCGATCGGGCGGCGCAGCGTCACTTCTTCCAGGACAAAACTGAGATCCGGTGCGGGTGACCGGTCGAAGATGGAACGCCGAGCCGTACGGGCAGCCACCATGCGTTCCAGTTCATCCTGGGAGTACGCAGGTCGGCGCGTCCCGAGCAGCGCTCGGGCATGCTCATCAGTCTGCAAAAGACCGTGCAGGTTGTGGTCGCCGTACGACAGCAGCTCCACCGCCCGCGCCTCCATCCGTGCCAGATCCCGAATCTTCTTCGGGTACCGGACCTCCGCCACGTCCTTCTTCATCGCGGTGATCAGCCCATCCGCGCCCAGGACATCGTCCGCCCTGTCCAGATACTCCGGTCGCGGAATCCGCTTCCCGGCCTCGACTTTGTAGACCTGGTCCTCCCCGTACCCGATCGCCACACCGAACTCGGCCGCCCGCATCCCGGCCGCCTCCCGGCGCAGTCTCAATTGCCGCCCCACCGTGGCAACGACCGCCGCGCCGGACTCGTCGTCGGGGTCGACCTCCCAACCGGGCTCGTCCGTCTCGTCCCCGGACCGCTCCGTACCGTCCGCATCCACCCGCATCCGCGCCACCTCCGACGGGCCGTCACCATCGCGGCACCACCTACCCGCACGCCCGCTCCCGACAGCCCGGACAACTCCGGACAAGCGTCGGACAGTCACCGTAAGCATCCGCTTGATCACTGGTCAGCGTATGCGTGACCGGCCACGCTCAGTGACGTGAAACAAGAAATCACCGCCCCCCCAACCCCCAGCTCCCAGCAGCACGTTCACCGTGTTGCTCTCGCCTACCCGCCGGGGAGCCAGGCTGGCCCGGCTGCTCACCACCGCCCATCTGGGCGAGTGGGGACTCCCGTCGGATTCGGCCGCACAGATCGTCGCCGAACTGGCGGCCAACGCCATGGTCCACGGCCGCGTGCCGGGGCGGGACTTCCGGCTCGACCTCACGGTCCACGGCGGCGGCGCGCTCCTGCGGATCGAGGTGAGCGATGCCCGTGGCGAGTGCCTTCCGCTCGGTCCGGCGGACACGGCCGTCCCGGACGGTGACTGCGAATCCGGGCGCGGCCTGCTGATCGTCGAGGCGCTTGCGGACCGCTGGGGTGTCAGTCCCGGGCCCTTCCCCCGTAAGGCCGTCTGGGCCGAGCTCGACCTCGTACCGTAACCGCCGCCACCGGGTCGTGGATTTCCGCGATCCGGTCCTCCGTGACGCGGCTCCGCGCGACATCAAAAGCCTTGAAGAACTTGGGAAATGACCCTTCCCAACCTCACCGCGCCTCCCGTCACCCACATGGGTGAGATCGGCCAACTTGGCTGCCATTCGGGACGGTTGGTTGGCATATGCTCGCCGCGACGAACAACCCCAGACGTGGGACGGCCCCCGGCCGGGACTGGCATCCCGATCGAGGGCCTGACCAACGAGGAAGAGAACGCTTCCCGATGGATACCCAGCAGATTAGCGCGCCCTCGCGCGCCCCGTCCCACGTACGCGGAGACGCCACGCCGTCCTCCGGTGTCGTGCACGACAACTCCCGGCACACCAGCCGTTTCACGGTCGTGGGCAACCACCTCACCCAGCACCGCGAGCTCTCCCTCACCGCGATCGGGCTCGCCGCACACATCCAGTCGCTGCCCGCCGGAGCCAGGATCGGCATCAAGGACCTCGCCGGCCGCTTCCCGGAGAGCGAGGCCCGGATCGCCGCCGCGTTACGCGAACTCGAAGCCCACGGCTACCTGCGACGCACCCGCACGCGCCTGGCCAACGGCCGGATCGTCACCCGTACCGTCTCCTGCAATCAGCCTGCCGACCGGCGGACCACAGAAGCTGCTCCGGGCCGTGAGTGTCCACCGCGCCCGCAGCGTACGGCCCGGCCGCCCGCGTCGTTCCGACCCTGTCGGGAGTCCGAAGCCGACGACATGCGTCCGCTCAGGGCTCCGGCCCGAACCGTGCCCGCACCACGCCGCGAGCCCGCACCCATGCCACGCCGCGAGCGCGCCCCACACAGCCGGTCCAGGCCCCTCCTCGTACCGCAGCCGGCCTTTCCCGCAGCGTCCCTCCTCCGGACCGCCGCCGACCTGCTCACCGGGCTGCACCGCCAGGACCCGCGCCTGCTGCTCTCCGCGCAGGACGTGGACTTTCTGGCCCCGGGGGTTGCCACATGGCTGGAGCGCGAGGCCGGCCCCGCCGCCGTAGAACACGCCCTGACCAGCGAACTCCCACCCGAAGGGCTGCGCCGCCCCGCCGGTCTTCTCGCCCACCGGCTCACCGCCCGGCTTCCGCCACCACCCCCGTTCCGGGCCCCGGCCGAACTCCCGACCCGGCCGTTCCCGCTACAGAACTGCGACGGCTGCGACCGGGCGTTCCGCGCGGCGGAGCCAGGAGAGTGCCCCGACTGCCGGACCGACAAATTCCATCCGACCGCTCAACAACTCTAGGAAACCCACATGGTCAGCTCGTCCCACGAGGCGATGCATCGCATCTTCCAGGAGTACCCCGGACTCTTCTCCCGAGTCTCCGAGGTACTGGGGGTCGCGATCGGACCACCCGCCTCGGCCACCATCATGCCTACGGACCTCACCGAGCACAGGCCCCTCGAACGCCGTGTCGACACCCTGCTGCGCATCGACATGGAGGACGATCAGTCGTACCTTTTGGCGATCGAGGCCCAGGGCAAGAAGGACCCGGAGAAACCGGCGAGCTGGATATACTACCTGTCCTACTTACAGGCGAAGTACAAACTGCCGCCCATGCTGCTGGTCGTCTGCCAGGACCGAGCCACCGCCGAATGGGCCGCACGCCCCTTCCCCGTCGGCCACCCGCAATCGCCCGTGCTCACTCTGCAAGCCCTCGTCGCTGGCCCGCATAACATGCCGGTGATCAAGGATGTGGCCGAGGCTCGCAAGGACCTGGCACTGGCCACGCTGGCCGCGATCACACACGCGGGCGATCCGGACATCGGTGTCATACTCAAAACACTCTCGACCGCTCTGCGGGACGTACCGGAAACCATCGCCGACCCCATCGTCGAACTCACCGCGCAAGGCCTGGGCAACCGTCCGGCCGCACAACAGTGGAGGAACCTGGTGGCCGTGGACCTTTCCTTTTACAAGTCACCCCTCTCGGAAGAGATCCGGGACGAGGGTCGAGCAGAAGGCCGTGAAGAGGGCCGTGAAGAGGGCCGTGCAGAAGGCATTGCGAGGAGCATCTTGCTGCTTCTCGCCCAGGTCGGCGTCGACGTGTCCGACGAGGCGCGCGAGCGCATCACGGGCTGCACTGATCTCGACATGCTGAGTCGTTGGCTCCTGCGTGTCCCCACCGCCGCTTCCGTCGAGGATGTCTTCGCCGAGAGGTAGGCGGACTGCCGCCGAGACCCGCCGGTGGCTCACGCCGATGGATGAGTCCCGGCCGCACAACAGCGGAGGAACCTGGTGGCCGTGGACCTTTCCTTTTACAAGTCACCTCTCTCGGAAGAGATCCGGGAGGAGGCTCGGGCAGAGGGCCGTGAAGAGGGCCGCGCGGAAGGCATTGCGAGGAGCATCCTCCTTCTCCTAGCCCAGGCCGAGATCGACGTACCCGACGAGGCGCGCGAACGCATCACAGGCTGCACCGACCTCGACACCCTGAGCCGCTGGCTCCTGCGTGCCCCCACTGCCACGTCAGCCGAGGACGTCTCCGCCGAGAGGTAGGCAGACTGCGGCCGAGACCCGCCGGTGGCCCACAGTCCCACTCCCTGGCGGGGAGGATGACGTGAGCGCCCCCAGAGCACTCAAAGCCCCCGGTACTTCGGTGCGCGCCGCTCCACGAAGCTCGCCACGCCCTCGTTGGCGTCCTGCGTCGTCATATTGATCTCCTGGGCCGCCGCCTCCGCCGCGAAGGCCGTCGCCCGGTCGGAGTCCAGCGACGCGTTCACCAGCTGCTTGGTGAGGGCGATCGCCCGGGTCGGGCCGTCGGCCAGCCGCTGAGCCCACGCGCGGGCCGCCGCTTCCAGCTCCTCGTTCGGGACCACCCGGTTGACCAGGCCCAGACGTTCCGCGTCCGCCGCCGGGAGCGAGTCGCCGAAGAACATCAGCTCCTTGGCGCGCTGCGGGCCGATCAGGCGCGGCAGCAGATACGCGCCGCCGCCGTCGGGTACGAGACCGCGGCGTACGAAGACTTCGATGAACCTCGCCGACTCGGCGGCCAGCACGAGATCGCAGGCGAACGCGAGGTGGGCGCCGATGCCGGCCGCCGTGCCGTTGACGGCCGCGATGACCGGTTTCTCGCAGTCCAGAACCGCGGCGATCAGGCGCTGCGCGCCCAGCCGGATGGTGCGGGCCACGTCGCCGGGTACCCGGTCGCCCGTCGACGAGGCGCCGCGCAGGTCGGCGCCCGCGCAGAAGCCGCGGCCGGTGGCGGTGAGGACGACGGCCCGGACCGACGGGGCGGCGGAGGCCTCGCCGAGGAGCGTGATGACGCGTTCCCGCTGGTCCCAGGTGACCGCGTTCATCGCCTCGGGGCGGTTCAGCGTGATCCACGAGACGCTGTTGTCAGTGGCGTGGAGTATCAATGAATCAAGCGGGTCGGCCGGTGCGGCGGACCCGGTGTACTCGGTGTGCTCGGCGGTGTCTTCGGGGGAGGACGGCATGAGGCAGCTCCTTGGCGGGTGGTGGGGTGGCGGGCGGCGGCGGGGCGGGTCGCCCGGTGACCGGTCAGCGGCAGACAGCCAGCGCGTCCAGCGCCACCGCGCCCTGTCCCCGCCCCAGCACCATCAGCGGGTTGATGTCCAGCTCGGAGAGCTCGTCGCCCAGTTCCAGCGCCATCCGCTGGACACGCAGCACGACCTCGACGAGCGCGTCGACGTCCACCGGCGGTCCGCCGCGTACGCCTTCCAGCAGGGCTCGGCCGCGCAGTTCGCCGAGCATCGACCGCGCCTGGTCCTCGCCGAACGGCGGCACCCGCACCGCAGCATCGTGCAGCACCTCCACGAGCACGCCGCCGAGCCCGACCGTGACCGTCGGTCCGAACAGGGCGTCGTGCGTGACGCCGACCGTCATTTCGACGCCCCGCTCGATCATCTGGCAGACCAGGATGCCGTCCAGCTCGACGCCCTCGTACCGCGCGATGTCGGTCAGTTCGCGATAGGCGTCCCGCACCTGGCTCGCGGAGGTGAGCCCGACCTTGACCAGGCCGAGCTCCGTCTTGTGAGCGAGATGCGCGCCCGACGCCTTCATGACGACCGGGTAGCCGACCAGCCCCGCCGCCCGGACGGACGCCGCGGCGCTCGTCACCAACTGCTCCCGCGGCACGCGGATTCCGTACGCCCGCAGCAGCTGCTTCGCCGCGTGCTCGCTCAACTGGTGGCCCGGGCGCATCAGGGCCTGCGCCTTGCGGAACGAGGGCGACGGGGTGCGCGGTGCCTCGTCGAAGGGCGAGCGGTACGAGGCGGCGAACCGGTGGTGGTCCAGGTAGGCCTTCACGGCGGTGATGCAGTTGCCGAAGGTGCGGAAGGTGGCGACGCGCGACGAGCCGAGCAGTGTCGTGCGGTACGCGTCCTCCGTGCCGACGGGCGAGCCCCACACCACACACACCAGCTTGTCCGTGGTCTCCGCCGCGTCCACCAGGTCCTGCGCGAGCCGGTCGCTCATCGGGGGGAACGGGCCGGTGATCGGACAGATCAGCACCCCGACGTCCGGGTCGGCGAGGATCGCGTCGATGATCTTCCGGCCGCGCCAGTCGCCGACCGGGTGCCCGCCGTTGTCGACGGGGTTCGCGACGTTCAGATAGCCGGGAATCCACGCGTGCAGCTCGCGCTGCTTCTCCTCGGAGAGGGTGGGGAGCCTCAGCCCCGCCCCGGTCGCCAGGTCCGAGAAGTGCGCGCCCGTGCCGCCCGAGATCGAATACACGACGACCCCGTCGGCCTGCGGCTTCCGTGCCCGGGCCAGCAGCGCGGCGGTCTCCTGGAGTTCGTCGAGCCCGTCCACCCGGATCACGCCGAACTGACGCATCGCCGCGTCCACCACCTGGTCGGCGCCGGTCAGCTTGCCGGTGTGTGACGCGGCCATCCTGGCCCCCGTCTCCGTACGCCCCACCTTGACCGCCACCACCGGAACCCCGGCCCGCGCCGCCCGGTCCGCGGCGAGGAGAAAGGAACGCCCGTCCTTGAGCCCCTCCACGTAGCAGGCGATGGCCCCGACCTCGGGACGCTGCGAGAAGTACGAGATGAAGTCGGCGGTCTCCAGATCCGCCTCGTTGCCCGTGGGCGCCCAGTGCGACAGCCGCACGCCCAACTCCTGAAGGGTGTACACGGGTCGGCCCTGGTGACCGGACTGGGTGATCAGGGCGATCGCCGGCCCGTCCAGGTCGTCCCGGAACGCCTCGAACGCGTTGAGGTTGGTGTTCGGCCCGAGCAGCCGCAGCCCCGACCGCTCCACCGCGGCCACCAGCCGCGCCTGGGCGGCGGCGCCCTCCTCGCCGGTCTCGGCGAACCCGGAGGCGAAGGCGACCGCGAACTTCACCTTGGCCTGCCCGAGTTCCTCGATCACCGGAAGCGGGTCGCCGACCAGCAGCACCGCCAGATCGACCTGCTCCGGCAGGTCCGCGACGGAACGGGAGCAGGGCCGGCCGAACACGGACTCCCGCGCGGGGTGGACCGGATGCAGCCGCGCCCCGACCCGCTCGGCCCAGGCGACGAGCTGCCGGGTGATGCCGGTATTGGGCCGGCCCTCGGCGTCGGACGCCCCGATGACGGCCACGGACTCGGGCCGGAAGAACCGGTCCAGATCCGGCACGGGAGCGTGCAGCGGGCGGCCGCTGACATCGAGATCGCCTTCCGCGGCGGCGACCGCCATGCTGTGGACGGCGGCGTGCGGCTCCTCGCCGCAGGCCACCACCCGGGCGCGGAAGTGTGTGGTGAGGGTGCCGTGAGTCGATCCAAGCATCGTTCCGCCCACTCCTGCCAGAAGTCCGTCGGGGTGCCTGTACCCGGCCAGCCATAAGCTGACACTATGTCAGGTTACTGAACTGACGCCCCGTCAGGAATGGGTGTGCAGGCAAAGGCCGGCCGGGCCCGCCGGGCCTGCCGGGCCGGCGACCCCGGCTCCGGCCCGAAAGCCCCGGTTTGCCGCAGTCATGACATGCGCTGCGCGTGCGGCCGCGCCCTTCACGTCGTCTACACCTGACGATGTGCGGGTGTCGCGCGGCCCGACTCGTCACCCGGCCGACCGAGCCGGGTCGGTGGCACGCACGAGACCGGTTACCGGTTGCGTCTGCGCTCCTCGTACGTCAACGGCTCCTCCGGCGGCACCGTGAAAGCGACCACGCGCGGCGCCTGGAAGTACTTCTGCTTCACCCAAGCCCGAGTTGGCCGTCGCCGTGCTGGAGGGCGCCGGCGCCGCGAAGGTGCCGCTCGCCCGGGTCCTCGCCGACTCCGGCTGCCGACGGGCGCCTTCGCGCACCTCTTGCGCGGCGGTGTCGGATCAGGTGAACTGACGTACCGTCAGATTCGTTGAGCGGGAGGGGTCCTGATGCGGACGATCTGGCTCGGCGGAGCCGAGTGGCTCGCCGTCCTTCGAACAGGGCTCGGGCTGTGGTGGCTGGAGAGCTGGCGGCACAAGGACAAGAAGGGCTGGTTCGAACGCGGTACGGGCATCGCCTGGGCGGCGGACGTCGCGGGCAAGCACAAGTGGCCTGCGGTCAGGAGCGGCTTCGAGAAGGTCGTCGCGCCCCGCCCCAAGGTGATGGCCTACCTCGTCGTGTACGCGGAACTCGCCCTCGGGCTCGGGCTGATCGTCGGCTTCCTCACCCCGGTCGCGCTCGTCGGCGGGCTGCTCCTCAATCTCCTCCACCTGGTGCTGATGATCCACGACTGGGCCGAGCAGGGGCAGAACGCGATGATGGCGCTGATCTCGCTCGTCGCCCTCTTCGCCATGTCCTGGCAGGTCTGGTCCCTCGACCACGCGATCGGACTTTTCGGATGACCGCCGCCACCCCCCGCTTCGACCTGCCCGAGCCGGACGACTTCACCCGCCCCTACTGGGACGCCGCCGCCGAGGGCCACTTGCTGCTGCTACGGTGCCGTGCCTGCGGCGCCGCCCACCACTATCCGCGCGAGTTCTGCCCCACGTGCTGGAGCGAGGACGTCGACTGGGAGCGGGCGAGCGGCCGCGCCACGCTCTACACCTGGTCCGTCGTCCACCGCAACGACCTGCCGCCGTTCGGCGCCCGCGTCCCCTACACGACGGCCGTCGTCGACCTCGCCGAGGGGCCGCGCATGATGACGGAGATCGTCGACTGCGAGGAGTCTGCCCTCGCGATCGACATGGAGCTGCGCGTCGCCTTCCGGCGGGAGGAGGGGTGCGAGGCGGTCCCGGTCTTCCGGCCGGAAGCCGCTGCCTGAGAGCCTGTCGGGTGACCTCTGATCGGGCGGCCACGCCCTGGCACGCACGCTTCCCGCGTTGCCGAAATGCCCTAGTAGCTCCTTCCCCAAGCTCTCAGCTTCGTTCGAGCAGGGGAGACCCCATCCGAGGACCTTCCAGCGCCTTGGAATCGCACGCACCAGACCGCGTCAGCTTTCCGATCGAAGGTCACCCGACAGGCTCTGACGCGGCGGACTCAGCGCCGCTTGCTGCGGCGCAGCTTCCACCGCTCCCTGATGTTCGGGTGGCGGACGACCACTCCGCCCATGCCGCCCGAGCCGGTGAGGCGGAGCAGCGGTGCGCCCGGGAGCCTCTCGCCCCGGGTCCGGTCCTTGAAGCCGCCCATGCCGGGACGGACGTCGTCGGTCTCCGCCGCCCACCCCCTGGGTACGACGACGACGACCCCGCCCATCTGGCCGTTGACCTCCAGATCGATCTCGCGCAGTCGGGTCTCGGTCTGCGTGAAGTCGAGCTTGGCGCCGCCCATGCCGCCGCCCACGTCGATGCGCGCAGGCACCTTCCACCGTCCGGTCCGTGCCAGGCCGTGGATGCCGCCCTCGATGACCAGCGGCTCCATCGCGTTCTGCGGCGCGGGCGCCAGATCGGCGGTGAGGGGTTCCAGCTCGGCGAAGGTCCTGGCGGCGAGCGCCTGACCCAGGCGCGTATCCAGCTCGTCGAGATCGATGCGGCCCTCGGCCGCCGCCTCCTGGAGCTGCTCCACCACCGCTTCACGGTCGGCGTCGGAGGCACGAAGCCGACTGACGGAATTCGGGCGCTCAGGAGTCATGAACCTGATGATACGGAACGGGTCACCAGTTCTCCCGTACCAATTGCGCAACCACCACCCCGTGCAGCAGCTCCGCGTCCACGAACTCCCCCTCCTCCTGCGCCCCGCACTGCCGACTCAGCGGATAGGTGTTGCCGTGCGCCGCGGGGATCCCCACGTACAGATCCCGCGCCGACGGGCCGAGACAGGTCGCCCCCGGCGGCCAGTCGTGCTCCTTGCTCAACCGGGCCCGGCCGCCTGGTCCGCCTTCGTGGCCGGTGCACACACCGCCTGATGATCACAGGCCGGGCGCGCCCCAGACCGGGAACCACCGGGCGAGATCCTGCTCGACCCGCAAGTCGTCGCCCAGTGTCGCCCTGACCTGCAGCTCCAGGGCGCTGTCCCGTCTCTCGGCGCCGCCCGGCACCGGGGCGAACGGATAGAACGAACCACGTTTGTACAAATACACCAGTGCCAGGGACCGCCCCCCGCCGTCGCGGAAACCGATCAGTGAGCAGAGCAGTTGCGGGCCGAAGCCGCCGTCCTGGAGCAGGGTGTTGACCGCGTGCAGGTCGTTGACCAGGGCGGCCACGTCGTCGGGGGAGTGGCGGGCGAGCAGCCAGGTGTAGCCGTACGAATCGTGGCTGAACTCCACCGGGATCCCGCCCCGGTCCGTGTCCGCGTCGAGGAGTTCCTGTACGTCCTGCTGGATACGGGCGAAGGTGCCGCCCTCCACGCCCGCGAAGCAGACCGAGCCCAGACCGGTGGGGATGAAGCCCGCGCCCGCCTGGAGGGTGAGTGCGGCGGACGGTACGGCGAAGAGCTGGTCGAGGTCGGGGCGGACCGGTTTGCTGCGTCCCAGGATCGTGTCGAGCAGACCCACTGCGGACTCCTTACGGGCGGGCGAGTTCGGCGGAGATGCGGGCCAGCTGGTCGAGGCGCTGTTCGAGCGTCGGGTGGGAGGAGAGCAGCCGGCTGAGGCTCTCCTTGGAGGAGAACGCCGGGACGAAGTAGAAGGCGTTGTACGGCTCCGCCTTCCGCAGGTCCTCCGTCGGGATCCGGGCCATCTGCCCGCTGACCTTGGTGAGCGCCGAGGCGAGCGCGGAGGGGCGGCCGGTGAGGAGGGCGGCGGCGCGGTCGGCGGAGAGTTCGCGGTAGCGCGAGAGCAGTCGGGTGAGCAGGAAACTCAGGCAGTACACGACGGCGCTGATCAGCGGGATCAGCAGGATCGCGATGCCGACGGGGTCGTTGCTGCGGCTGCTGCGGGAGAAGCCGCCCCAGAGGGCGACGCGGGTGACCACGCCTGCCATGACGCCGAGGAACGAGGCGATCGTCATGACGGCGACGTCCCGGTGCGCGACGTGCGACATCTCGTGTGCGAGGACGCCCTCCAGCTCCTCGGGTTGCAGTCTGCGCAGGAGCCCGGTGGTGGCGCAGACGAGGGCGGTCCTCTCGCCGCGGCCGGTGGCGAAGGCGTTCGGTACGTCGCTCTGGGCGATGGCCACCCGGGGTTTCGGCATGTCGGCCAGGGCGCAGATCCGGTCGATGGTGCCGTGCAGCTCGGGTGCTTCCTCGGGGGTGACCTCGCGGGCGCCCATGCTGAAGGCGGCGATGCGGTCGCTGAACCAGAACTGCGCGATGAACAGGCCGCCCACGACGATCAGGATGATCGGCCAGGCGCCCCGCAGCACTGCGAGGAGCACGCCGACGAGGACCACGTACAGCAGTCCGATCAGGAACATGGTGGTGACCATGCGCGTGGTCAGACCGTGGTCGGGGGCGTAACGGGAACGGGCTCGTGTCATGGAATGCCTCCAGCAGCTCACCTGCTTCCCATAGTGCCCCTTTCTGGTCGAAATCGGTTTTCCGGCTCACGGCCAGAGCAGTTCCCGGGTCCAGTCGCCGCCGTCCCGGCGGTAGCGGAGCCGGACGTGCCGTCGCCGCACTTCGCCCTGGAAGAACTCGACCTCGTGCGGCTCGACCACGTACCGTGTCCAGCTCGTCACGTCCGCCTCCGGTTCCGCCTGCGCCCGCTCCCATGCGGCGTCCGAGGCGCGGTTCAGCTCCTCGTACGAGCCGAGCACCTCGCTCTGTCGTCCCACCAGTGCCGAGGCCAGCGCCCCGGTCGAGCGGACGTGCAGATCGGCCCGGCTCTCGGCCGGGGTGCAGGCGGTGACCGGACCTCGCACCCGTACCTGTCGGCCCTGTGCGGGCCAGTAGAAACCGAGCGCCGCATGCGGACGCGCGGCGAGCTGGCGGCCCTTCGCGCTGGTGGCGTGGGTGGCGAAGTGCCAGCCGCGGTCGTCCGCGTCGTGCAGCATCAGCGTCCGTACATCGGGGTGGCCCTCGGCGTCGGCCGTGGCCAGCGTCATGGTGTGCGGCTCGGTCTGCCCGGCGGCCACCGCCTCGGCGAACCAGGCGTGGAAGAGGGGGAGCGGGGTGCGGGGTGCGGCGGCCGGGTCGAAGGCGGGGAGGTCCACGTCCCAGACGCGCTGGGCGTGCAGGAGGTCCCGGAAGGTGCGCTGGGCAGAGGTCGATGCATCCGTCATGCGGCCATTGGACATCAGGACCCGGAGTGCCCCGTCGCCTCGCCCCCCTCGCACCCCCCTCATCCCCGCCCCAGCACCACCGTCCCCGACGAGCAGAACCAGCCGCCCGTCCCCGAGGCCACCGCCAGCTCCGGCAGCCGTCCGTCCGTCTTCCGGACCTGACGGTCTCCCGCCTCCCCGCGCAGTTGCCGTACCGCCTCCACCAGCAGGAACAGCCCGCGCATGCCGGGGTGGCAGGCGGAGAGGCCGCCGCCGTCGGTGTTGACCGGGAGTTCGCCGGTCAGGCCCGTGCGGCCCCTCTCGACGAAGGCGCCGCCCTCGCCCTTCGCGCAGAAGCCGAGGTCCTCCAGCGTCACCAGCGTCATATAGGTGAACGCGTCATAGATCTCGGCCAGGTCGATGTCCGCCGGCCGCACCCCGGCCCGTTCGAACGCCAGGCGGCCCGAGACGGCCGCCGGGGAGACCGTGAAGTCGCCCCACTCCGACATCGTGGAGTGCGAGACGTGCTCACCCGTGCCGAGGATCCACACCGGAGCCTTCGCCGTGTCCGGCACGTACTCCTCCGCGGCCAGCAGCACCGCGCACCCACCGTCGCTGCGGATGCAGCAGTGCAGCTTGGTGAACGGGTCCGCGATCATCGGGCCGGACAGCACGTCGTCCACCGTGATCGGGTCCCGGAACATCGCGTCCGGGTTGGCCGCCGCGTTCGCCCGCGCCTGGACCGCCACCTCGGCGAGCTGCTCGAGCGTCGTCCCGTACGCGTGCATATGGCGGCGGGCGGCCATGGCGTACTTGGCGATCAGCGAGTGCCCGTACGCCACCTCGAACTGGAGCGGGCCGCGCGAACCGAACGACAGGTTCGACGTGCGGCGCCCCGCCCTGATGTCGGCGCGGGCGGTCGATCCGTACACCAGGAGTACGGCGTTCGCGCGGCCTGCCGCGATCGCGTCGGCGGCGTGGGCGGCCATCACCTCCCAGGTCGCACCGCCGACCGCCGTGGAGTCCACCCAGGTGGGTTTCAGCCCCAGATACTCGGCGACCTCGACGGGGGCGAGCGTGCCGAGTCCGGCGGAGGCGAAACCGTCGACGACCGAGCGGTCCAGGCCCGAGTCGGCGAGCGCCCGGCGGGCGGCCTGGGCGTGGAGGGCGTACGGAGTCGGGCCGTCGACACGTCCGCAGTCCGCGAGGGATATGCCGACGACAGCGACCTTGCGCGGGGGAGAGGAGGGCGAGGAAGGCATGAATCTGACGGTACATCAGATATGGCGTACAGACCGGTGTGCGGGCGGGCCGGGTCCGGGAGCGGGGGTGTGCGCGAGTCTGGGTTTCTGGCGCCAACACCCCTAGCATGACGGCCCGTCAGGTCAGGGGTCGACGGCCCCTGAGGGGAAGGAGCCCGACGATAGACGCCGCCTTCACCGCGGAACAGGACGAGATCCGCCGCACCCTGCGCGAACTGCTGGCCAGACGCTGCGGACCCGCCGAGGTCAGGAGCGCCGTACGGACCGCGCACGGATACGACGAGACCCTGTGGCGGCAGCTCGCCCAGGACCTCGGACTGCCCGGCCTCGCGCTCGCGGAGGAGTACGGAGGAGTCGGCGGCGGCCCCGCCGAACTCGCCGTCGCCTGCGAGGAGGCCGGCCGTGCCCTGCTGCCGTCGCCGCTGCTCGCCACCGCCGTGCTCGCCGCACCGCTGATCGCCGCCGTCGGCACCGACGCCCAGCGCGCCGCCCTGCTGCCGCGCATCGCCGCGGGCGAGCTGACCGCGACCCTCGCCGTCCCCGGCGGCTCACCGGCCACCGCCCTCGGCCTCATCGACGACACCAGCGGCGGCGCCTGGGCGGGCGGCGGCCGGTCCGGCGGCGTACAGGCCGCGCCCGGCCCGGACGGGTGGCGGCTGTACGGCGAAGCCGCCCAGGTCCTCGACGGGCACAGCGCCGGACTTCTGCTGGTCGCCGCCCACGCGGGTGGCTTCCCGCGCAGCCGGACTCTCCTCTTCCTCGTCCGCTCCGACACGGCGACCGGGCTCGCCCGCACCCGGCAGACCTCGCTCGACGAGACCCGGCCGGTGGCCCGTGTCGAACTCCGTGAGACCACCGCCGAACTGCTCGGCGCGGACGACACGGTCGATGTGTCGGGGCCGGCCGGAGTACTCGCCGCCGTCGGGCGCACGACCGCCGCCGCACTGGCGGCGGAGGCGGTCGGAGCCGCGGCGAGCGCACTCGACCGGACCATCGAATACGTCAGGGCGCGCGAGCAGTTCGGCCGCGCCATCGGCTCCTTCCAGGCGGTGAAGCACCGGCTCGCCGACCTGTACGTACGGGTGCAGGCGGCCAGGTCCGCGGTGTACTACGCGGCCTGGGACCCGGCGGCCGGAGGGCTCGCGCTCGCCCAGGCGCTGGAAGCGCTGCGGATCACCACTGCCGAGGCCGTCCAGCTGCACGGCGGCATCGGCTTCACCTGGGAACACGAGGCGCATCTCTACTTCAAACGGGCCGCCGCCGACGAGCTGCTCTTCGGACCGGTCCACCGGCTGCGCGATCACGCCGCCGAACAGGCCGGTCTGTTCACGCCCGGCGTCCGGAATCCGCGCGCGGAGGTGGCGGTCTGATGGCGCCCGGAGTCCGGCTGATCCAGAAGGTGTCCTCGACCCGTACCTTCGCCAGGATCGCCCCGCACGTCGTGCCCGCCATGGACCGCACCGTCCACCGGCTCACCCGCGGCAAGGTGCTGCTCAGCGCCCGGATGCTGCCGGGGATGATCCTGACGGCGCGCGGGGCGAAGAGCGGACAGCCGCGCACCACCCCACTGGCCTGCATGCCGGAGCGCAGCTCCGAGGGCGGCGGCAGCGACAGCTGGATTCTGATCGGCAGCAACTTCGGCCGTCCGGGTCATCCTGCGTGGACCGCCAACCTGCTGGCCCATCCGGAGGACGCCGTCATCAACTGGAAGGGGCACGACATCGCCGTGCGTGCCCGGCTGCTGGAGGGCGCGGAGCGGGCGGAGGTGTGGCAGGCGGCGCTGACGTTCTGGCCGCCGTACGCCACGTATCAGGCGCGGGTGGAGCGGGAGATCCGGCTCTTCCGGCTGGAGCGGCGCGACACTCCGTGACCCGGGGGCCGCCCGGGTACGCCGATGGCGGACCACATCGGGTGGTCCGCCATCGGTGAGACAGGACGTGGGCAGCCCGGGATTGCCGTGCGGAGCCCAGTACAGGAAGAAGCGAGGCAAGAAGAAGGGTGCGCCCGGCGTTATCTCGTCGGTTTCTTGCCGGTGATGCCCAGGTGTACCAACAGCGCGAGGTTCGGCTTGAGTTCCGCCTGCTTGACGCCCCAGGTCTGGAAACCCTTCTGGTGCGAGGCGACCGCCGCCAGCATCGCGACGAGCGAGCCCGCCATCGCCGCCGGACTGACGTCCTTGTCGACCTTGCCCTTGGCCTGGAGCTCCTTCACCGAATCGGTGAGGGAGTTGGTGACCGAGTTCAGGATCTTCATGCGGATCTTGTAGAACCGCTTGTCGCCCTCGGCCGCCCCCAGGTCGACCACGCGCAGGATCGCGTCGTGGCGTCGCCAGAAGTCGAGGAACCCCTCGACGAGCTCTTCGGAGGTCTGCCAGCCCGCCTTGCCGACCCAGGAGCGGCCGGCGACCAATTCGGTCAACGCGGCGCCCTCCTTGGCCATTTCTTCGGCGATCTCGAGGACGGCTCCCTCGACGTCGGGGAAGTACTGGTAGAAGGTTGCGGGTGAAGTCCCCGCCCTGCGAGCGACGTCGATGACTTTGACGTCCCGGTAAGGCGAGGAGCTGAGCATCTCACTGAGGCAGTCGAGCAGCTTCTGCCGCGTCGCCTGTCCGCGTCGACCGGCCACGCGGCCGTCGACGGTGCGCACTTGTCCTGTCATGCCGTCAGCTTACCGAGGGGTGATCGGAGCGCTATTCGGCCGACTGCAAATGGGGAGTTCCGCAGGTGCGCTGGGGTGGCGTGGGAGAAGTAGCCGGATTTCGGCGGATGCGATCCACAACCTGAATAGTGTTATCAACAGCCTGTGGACAACTTCGGTGGATAACTTTCCGTGACGCGACGGCCAAGGAACTTCGATATCGAATCTTCGTTCGACTGGGAGCATTCGCTGCGCGGTACATGCGGTGCGCGGCTACTTTGGGTGTGACGAGCGTCACTTCGACGGAAGGACCCGGGCCCATGGCCGCATTCCCGCGCTCCGCGCCGTGCTGGGTGGACGCGCAGCTCCCCGATCTCGAAGCGGGCAAGCGTTTCTACGGCGGGCTCTTCGGGTGGACCTTCCGGGCCGGGGACGCCGCCGAGAGCGCGTATGCCGAGGCCCTCAGCGACGGCAAGCTCGTTGCCGCACTCGCCGCCAAGCAGGACGGCCGGATGCCGACCGCCTGGGGCGTCTGCTTCGCCACCGACGACATCGCCGCGACCGTCGCCCTGATCCGGCAGGAGGGCGGCCAGGTCATCACCGAGCCCGTCCGGGTCGGCCGCGCGGGCGTGCTCGCGCAGGCCGCCGACCCCGGAGGTGCGGTCTTCGGGCTCTGGCAGGCCGGTGACCGCAGCGGGTTCGAGAAGCAGAACGAGCCCGGATCCTTCTGCTGGACCGAGGTCTACACCCGGCAGAAGGACCGCGTCGACGCCTTCTACGAGAAGGTCTTCGGCTTCCGCGGAACCGATCTCGGCGAGTCCGGCACCGATCACGGCGAGCCGGGCACCGGCGACGGGGACACCGGCGACGGGGGCGCCGCCGATTCCGGATCCTCCGAGTCCGGCTCAGGCGGTGCGGGCGCCTCCGAGTCCGGCGTCGACTTCCGCATGTGGTCCCCCGAAGGCACCGAACCCGGCCCCGACACCGCGATCGGCGGACGCAGTGTGATCACCGACGCGTTCCCGGCCGAGATGCCCAGCTATTTCCTCATCTACTTCGCCGTCGCGGACTGTGACGCCGCCGCCGAGACGGCGGTCGGGCTCGGTGGCCGGGTCTCCGCGCCGCCCTTCGACATCCCGTACGGGCGGATGGCGGTCCTGCACGACGATCAGGGTGCCGAGTTCGCCGTACTTCAGCCCCCGGTGTCCTGAAAGAGGGCAGAGTGACATGTGACACCCCGATCCGCCCCCGGGTTCGCAACCATCGCCTCAGCCAGGAACAATCAGGGAGCGCACCGCCGGGTGGTGCCCAGTGGTGAGACGCTGCAGAGGGCGGGGTTTTTCGCGGACTTCTGTTCCTGAGGTCCGTACGGGGAGGTGGCAGGCAAGTGGTGGAGCAGCTGACGCAGCACGACCCGAGGCGGATCGGCCCGTTCGAGGTGCTGGGACGGCTCGGGGCCGGCGGCATGGGGCTGGTCTATCTCGCCCGCTCGGCGTCCGGCCGACGGGTGGCGATCAAGACCGTACGTACGGAGCTCGCCGAGGACCAGCTCTTCCGGGTCCGCTTCACGCGTGAGGTGGAGGCCGCCCGCGCGATCAGCGGCTTCTACACGGCCGCCGTGGTGGACGCCGACCCGCGCGCCGCCGTGCCGTGGCTCGCCACCGCTTACGTGCCCGCTCCCTCGCTCGAAGAAATAGTGAATGAGTGCGGCCCGATGCCGACCCAGGCGGTGCGCTGGCTGGCCGCCGGGATCGCCGAGGCACTCCAGTCCATCCACGGCGCGGGGCTGGTCCACCGTGACCTCAAGCCGTCGAACGTGCTGGTGGTCGAGGACGGTCCGCGGGTGATCGACTTCGGGATCGCGTCCGGAGTTTCCAACACCCGGCTGACCATGACCAACGTGGCGGTCGGCACCCCTGCGTACATGTCGCCGGAGCAGGCCAGGGACTCGCGCAGTGTCAGGGGCGCGAGCGATGTGTTCTCGCTCGGTTCGACGCTCGTCTTCGCCGCCACCGGGCATGCGCCGTTCCACGGGGCGAACCCGGTCGAGACTGTTTTCATGCTGCTGCGGGAGGGCCCCGATGTGGAGGGGCTGCCCGACGACCTGCGGCCGCTGATCGAGTCCTGCATGCAGATGGACGCCGGGCTGCGGCCCAGCCCGGCCGATCTGCAGGCCCAGCTGGCCCCGCACCTCTTCGCCTCCGGCAGCGACGACAGCGGTACGGCGTCGGCCTGGCTGCCGGCGTCCGCCACGGCGATGATCGAGCAGCGCCGCGGCGGGGGACGCACGGTGGTTCCCGCCGCGGCGCCCGCCCCGGCGCCGCCGCCGCCCCAGCACCCGCCGCGGGGCGCGGACCAGGAGTCGGCGTGGCGCAGCGGCGCTGACCTGAGATCGCCGTCCCCCGCCCCCTCACCTGTTCGGGTGGCTGAGCCGGACGGGGGCGGTCCGGTGCGGCTGCCCGGGGCGAAGGTGCCGATCGGACCCGGGCCGCGTGCCGCGGACGTGCGCGCGATGGCCGGCGCGGAGGCGGGTCCCGCGACCGGGTGGGTGCGCCCGCCCGCCGGGCTGAACCGCGCGGTCCCGGCCGCCGCCCCGCTGCCCCCTCCGGCGCACGCCCCCGATGCGCCGCCCGCGGAACCGGACCGCTGGCGGCCCTGGCGGTTCCGGATGTCGAACGACGTGTGGGGCACGCCGGTCGTCGCCGGGGACCTGCTGTACGTGACGTCGTTCGAGGTGCACGCGCTGGACGTCGGCAACGGGCGGCGCCGGTTCAAGACCCGTGACGTCGCCTGGTCGATGACGCTCGACGGCGGCCGCATCCACGGCTCCGACGGCCCTTCGCTGTACGCCCTGGACGCGCTGACCGGCGCCGAACGGTGGCGGCTGCAGACCGACGCCTGGGTGTACTCGCTCAAGGCCGACCGGGGCACCGTCATCACCGGCACGCGCGGTGGCGGCGTGCAGGCATGGGAAGCATCCACCGGCGACAAGCTGTGGGAGACCGGAGGCGTACAGACCGACTTCGAGACGGCCGAGGCCGGGCCCGCGATCCACGACGGCACGGTGTACCTGTGGCAGGACGCCCGGCTGCGCGCGGTGGACGCCCGTACGGGCATCGAGCGCTGGTCGTACCCGATCGGTGACGCGGCCTCCTGCGGGGGTGTGCCGGTACGCGTGACGGCCGCCGCGGACGGCTGCGTGTACGTCGCCGCGGGCACCCGGGTCCTCGCGGTGGACATCGCGTCGGGGCTGGTGCGGTGGCACTTCGAGTCGCCCGCGGTCTTCCTGTCCCCGCCCGCGTTCGCGCCGGGGCCCGCGGTCACCGGCGGCGGGGTGTACCTGGCCGACTACCTCGGCACGGTGTACGCACTCGACGCGACGACCGGCAAGGACCGGTGGCGCATCGCGACGGAGGCGCGCCAGTCGATCGAACCGGTACTGGTCACGGCGGGCAATGTCCACGTCGGCAGCGGCAGCGCGCTGTACACGCTGGATGCGGTGACGGGCACCCCGAAATGGCGGTTCGCCGCGGGCGGCGAGGTCGTCGGCGCGCCGGTCGTCGCGGACGGCCGCGTCCACTTCGGTTCCGCGGACCACGTGCTGTACACGCTGGACGCGGCAGGCGGCCAGCTGCGCTGGAAGCTTGCGACGGGCGGCGAGATCACGGGGTCGCCGGTGGCGAAGGGGGGCGTGGTGTACGCGTGCAGCAAGGACCGCTGCGTGTACGCGCTGGACGCGCTGAAGGGGACGGGCACGGGGAACCGGGCACGGGCGTAGGCGTTCACCGGGCTCGCCCGGCAGCCGCTTTGTCCTCAATCGCCGGACGGGCTCGATAATCGCCGGACGGGCTCGATCTTCCCCGCTCGTCCGGCACGTATCGGCCGGTCCGGCATACCCCGACCCGTCCGTGTGAGGACGGAACCGTGCGCCATGGGTGGGGCAAGGCTGTGGAAGGCGTCGGGTTCGTCCGGCGCGTCAGGGGCCCGGCGGGCGGCGCGGGTCCGGGGGCTCGGGGCCCGTGTACGGGTCCGCCTCCGGCTCCGGCAGGGGGCTCGTCTGCACCGACGGCCCCGGCTCCTGCGTCGGCGGCCAGGTGTCCGGATCGTCCGACCCCGGTGCCGCGTAGGGCCGCTTCCGGTTCACGCGCTCCAGACGCCCGCGCCCACCCCGCCGCCCCGGCATCACCGCAGCCCCCACCAGCATCAGTGCCCCACCCACCGCGGCGGTCGCCACCCCCACCTGCAGCCCGGACCCGTCCGCCGCCACCGTCAGGCTCCCGGTCGCCTGCCCCTGCCGCACCATCCACAGCACGGTGAAGCCGAGGACGACGACCCCCGCGCACGCGACCAGCAGCCGGGACCGGAGCACCACACCCACCACCGTCACGGCCGCAGCGAAGAGAAGCGGCAGCCAGACCGACCCCCACGGTCCCGGCCGCGCACCGCTGATGCCGTTGAAGAGGTCTGCGATCCGGTACTGCCGCCCGAGGCGGCCGTCGTACCAGTCACGGAAGGGGCTCAGCACGGCGGCCGCCGCTCCTGCGAGAGCGACGGTCGAGCCGAGGACGTTGCGGATCATCATCGGCCTCCTGCGGTCGTGCGGACCGGCGTCGCGCGTCAGCACCGCTCTCGGCGTCGACGCTACGCCGGGCCCCTGGCCCCCGCCATGCAGGAGCGCACCGGCCGGACGGCCCTTCCCGTGTGCCATGCGTTACGGTGTCGCGCGGTCGTTCGACAGCAACATGACAACAACACAAGGGGGGCTGCATCGGTGATGCGGCAGCATCTGAAACTCTCGGCGGTCCTGGTGGCGGTGGTGCTCGCGCTGACCGGCTTCTCGACCTCGACCCACGGTGGCAAGAGCCGCGGCGGCAAGAGTCGCGGCAGCAAGAGCCATGGTTCGAGCAGTAGCGGCGGCGGCTGCTCCAACTCCAAGAAGAGCAACGGCAGCTACCACCACAACGACTACGACGACGATGACAACTCGTCGAGCAGCTCGTCCGGGGGCTCCACCTACGAGACCGCGACCCCCGGCGCCACGGCGACCGACGCGCCCCAGGTGACCGTCGTCCGCTGCGCGCAGCCCCGCAAGGGCAAGCGGCGCGCCGTGACGGCCTCCACCGTCCGCATCGCGGCCGTTGCGTACGACACGCACATGTACGACATCGACGTCACCTTCCTCGACGCGGCCGGCAGCACCGTCGACACCGGCGAGGCGAGCGTGGAGGTCGACGGCGGCGCGAGCCGGACCCTCTCCGTGCGGATGGACACCCCGGGCAAGGTGTCCCGGGTGAAGAAGTGCCGGGTCGAGGCCACGCTCAGCTACTGACCGCGCTCACCGCAGCCCGAACCCGCTGTCGCCCCGCCCCCGCCCCTTGAACAGCTCCCCCTGCCGCTCCACCGGCAGGTTTCCGAGCGCGATCAGGTGCGGGGCGTGGGCCAGCGCCTGGGTGCGCGCCGCTTCCTTGGCGGACCACACCGCCCGCACCGTTCCCTGCACCGCCCCGGTCGGGTACGACGCGATGACGGCCGCCGCCCGCACCGCCGCCGCCACCGCGCCGCCGGGCGCCGTCACCTCGCTGACCAGCCCGGTCTCGTACGCACGCCGGGCCGTCACCCGTTCGGCCGTACCCATCAGGGACATCCGGGCGACCTCCCCGAACGGCATCCGCTGCGCCATGTGAATCGCCTCGTACGCGCTGACCATGCCGTATGTCGTATGCGGGTCGAAGAACGTCGCTTCCTCCGACGCGATGACGAACTCCGCCTCGCCCAAAAGATAGAACGCCCCGCCGCACGCCATCCCCTCCACGGCGGCGATCACCGGCTTCCACAGGTCGTTCGTCTTCGGTCCGATCGCGAGCAGCGGATCGTCGATCGTGTACGGGGACGAGGGCTGCGGCACCGCCACGTCCCGGTCGATCCCCGTACAGAAGGCGCGCCCGCCCGCACCGGTGACGACGACGGCCCGCACCCCGTCGTCGAAACGGAACGCCCGCCACGCGGCGGCGAGTTCGTCCGCCGTCGCCAGGTCGATCGCGTTCAGCTTCTCCGGCCGGTCGAGGGTGACGACCGCGACCCCGGTCTCCTTGTCGGTCTCCGTCCGCAGCGTCATCGTCGCCCGCTCACCGTTCCAGCAGCCAGCGGACCACGGTCAGCTCCGGGCTCACGGGCGCGAAGACCGCCCTCACCGGTGCCCCGATCCGCAGCCGCGCCGGATCGACCGAGTTCAGCGGTGCTTCGGGGCCGCTGACCACATTGCCGACCAGCCGGATGCGCGGAGCTTCGGCGAGTTCGACGACCACCGCGTTGTACGGGGCCTGCGCGGTGTACGCGGGCAGCAGCGGCGGATGCGGCAGCACGTACGACCAGATCCGGCCGCGCCCGTTCATCGCCCGCCACTCGCTCTCGAAGGACTGGCAGTGCGGGCAGCAGGGCCGCGGCGGGAAACGGAGGGCGCCGCAAGCGGGGGCGGCGCACGCCTGGACACGGAGTTCGCCCCGGGCGGCGTACTCCCAGAAGGGGGCACCGTCCTCGTCGGCGACAGGCAGCAGCAGCGAATCCATGGTCCTCTCAACTCCTCAGCAGTACGGCGGAGGTCGGCACGCCCTCACCGGCGGTGACCAGACAGGTGGCGGCGTCCGGAACCTGCGCGGTGGAGATCCCGCGCAGCTGCTTCACCCCTTCGTTGATGAGGTTGAAGCCGTGCACATACGCCTCGCTGAGCCCGCCGCCCCCGGTGTTGATCGGCAGCCGGCCGCCACTCTCCAGCGCCCCGCCCTCGGTGAACGCGGCACCCTCACCGCGCCCGCAGAAGCCGTAACCCTCCAGGGAGAGCGGGATGAGCGGGGTGAACGCGTCATAGATCTGTGCGACATCGACATCGTCCGGCCCGAAGTCGGCGTGCTTCCACAGCTGTCGGGCGGCCGTCCAGGCGGGGCCGGTGAGCGGGTCGTCGTTCCAGTAGTTGACCATCCCGTGGTGCTGGGCGGGCAGCCCCTGGGCGACGGAGTGGATGTAGACGGGCTTTTGGCGGCAGTCCCGGGCCCGCTCGGCGGAGACGACGACGCAGGCCAGTGCCCCGTCCGTCTCCAGACAGTTGTCGAAGAGACAGAGCGGCTCACTGATCCAGCGGGAGGTCATATACATGTCGCGGGTCAGCGGCCGTTCGTACATCACCGCGTCCGGGTTCTGGTTGGCGCGGTTGCGGCAGGCCAGCGCGACATTGAAGAGATGGTCGCGGGTGGCCCCGTACTCGTGCATGTACCGCCGCGCGAGCATCCCGATCTCGTCGGCGGGCCGCAGCAACCCGTACGGGCGGGTCCACTGGGCGGGGGTGGGCAGCTGGGCGGTGGTGTTCCTCCAGGGCCTCGGCCCCGAGCCGCGCTTCCGCGAGCGCCAGGCGACCCCGACGCTCGCCTGTCCGGTGGCGACGGCGGCGGCGAGATGCGCGATCGTCGCGCACGAACCACCGCCTCCGTAGCCGACCTTGGAGAAGAAGGTGACATCACCGGCCCCGATCGCCTTGGCGACCTCGACCTCGTCCGTCTCCTCCATCGTGTACGAGGCGAACCCGTCGACCTCCGACGCGGCGATGCCCGCGTCGTCGAGCGCCGCCACGATGGCCCGGCAGGCCAAGGTCTTCTCGGATTCGGGGAGTTGTTTCGCGAAGGCCGTCTGTCCGATCCCTGCTATCGCCGTCACGTCCTTGAGCGTCGCCACCCGCCACCTCCGCGATCGTCATGACTGCTGACAGCGGCAGAGGCTACAGCTAATCTGACGGATAGTCAGCTATTGCGGTTCGGTGGGAGGGGATGCGATGCGCGGCGACGAGGAATGGGGCAGCATCCCGAGGCTGGTGCGGGCGGCGGCGCAGCGGTACGGGGAGCGGGAGGCTGTCGTCGAGGGCCGCACCCGCATCTCGTACGTCGAACTCGGTGACCGCGTCGAACGCGCCGCCGCCGCGTGCATGGCCTCGGGCGTGGAGCCCGGCGACCGGGTCGCCGTCTGGGCGCCGAACACCCTGGACTGGATCGTCTCCGCGCTCGGGGCGGTCACGGCGGGCGCGGTCCTGGTCCCCCTCAACACGCGCTTCAAGGGCGCGGAGGCGGCGTACATCCTGGAACGCAGCCGGGCGAAAATGCTCTTCATCACCGGCACGTTCCTGGGCACGTCGTACGTGGCGTCACTGCGCCGCGCGGCGGCGGAACTCCCGCACCTGGAGCGGGTGGTGGTGCTTGCGGACACGGCACCCGAGTCCTACGTCACCTGGAAGGACTTCCTGGCGGCGGGGGAGCGGATATCACCTGCCGCGGTACGGGACCGGGCCGACGCGGTCGCCTCCTCGTCCCCGTCCGACATCATCTACACCTCCGGCACCACAGGCCGTCCCAAGGGCGCCGTCATCACCCACGCCCAGACCCTGCGCTGCTACGCGATCTGGAGCGAGCTGGCCGGCCTGCGCGAGGGCGACCGCTATCTGATCGTGAACCCGTTCTTCCACACCTTCGGCTACAAGGCGGGCATCATCGCGTGCCTGATGCGGGGCGCGACGATGATCCCGCAGCCGGTGTTCAACGTGGACACCGTCCTGGCGAACATCGCCGCCGAACGCATCTCGGTCCTCCCCGGCCCGCCCAACCTCCACCAGTCCCTGCTGGACCACCCGGCGCGGGCGACGCACGACCTCTCGGCCCTGCGCCTGGTGGTGACGGGTGCGGCGGTCGTCCCCCTCCGACTGGTGGAACGCCTGCGCACGGAGCTGGGCATCGAGACGGTCCTCACGGCATACGGCCTCTCCGAGGCGAGCGGCATCGTCACGATGTGCCGAAGGGGCGACCCGCCCGAGACGATCGCCTCCACCTCCGGCCGAGGGATCCCGGACACGGAGATCCGCGTCCTGGCCGACCCGGGCGCCCCCGGCGAGGTCCTGGTCCGCGGCTTCCACGTGATGCGGGGCTACTTCGAGGACCCGGACACCACGGCCGCCACGATCACCGAGGACGGCTGGCTCCGCACCGGCGACATCGGCATCCTCGACGAGGCGGGCAACCTGCGCATCACGGACCGGATCAAGGACATGTTCATCGTCGGCGGCTTTAACGCGTACCCGGCCGAGATCGAACAACTCCTGGGCCTCCACCCGGACATCACAGACGTGGCGGTGATCGGCATCCCTGACCCGAGGCTTGGCGAGGTCGGCAAGGCGTACGCGGTCCGGCGCGCGGGCACCACGCTGACGGCGGACGACCTGATCGCCTGGTCGAGGCGCGAGATGGCGAACTACAAGGTGCCGAGAGCGGTGGAGTTCGTGGGGGAGCTGCCGCGGAACGCGAGCGGGAAGGTGGTGAAGGGGGAGCTGCGGGGGCGGGCGGGGTCCTGACGGCTCACGGTGAGCCAGGGCTCCGGACCGGCAGCCCCAGGGACTGTGCGGATTCGACGAGCCGCTTGTCGTACGCCACGAACGCAGTGAGCGCCCGTCCCAGCCCCGCCGCTGCGGCCAGATGCAGAGCATCCAGGGAACGGAGCCGGTGCCCGGGGGACAGGCTGCCCGCGCGGTCGAAGAGCAGGGGCGGTATGCGGATGAGGGCGCTTTCGTCGAGCCAGCTTTCGGCCTCCGCGGCTACATCGGGGTCCACGCCCACAGCATGCAGCGCACGCCGTACCTCGGTCCGCGCGAGGTCGCAGGTCAGGGCGATGGCAGAGCCTTGGGTGGGCAAGACCGATTGGAGGGAGCTGCGGGGGCGGGGGTAGGCGGGCTCAGCTCGAGGGCCGGGTTGTCACCTGGAGCACGTACACGCACTGGTGCCGGATGACGGTGAGGCAGAGGAACATCCCGCCCGGCACGAATGTGGTCTGCACGCCGCCACCCGCCCCTTGGAACGACGTGCCGTCGAGGTGCAGCGCGGACGCGGCCCACACGAGCTCGTCGGCGCGCTTCTCGACCTCGGCGACAAAGACGGGCGGGGGCGGAGTGGCGCCTCAGATGACGTGGGTCTCGTCCGGGTCGTACTCCCACCGCCACTCACTCATGTGCGAGAGGCTCCCGGGCGGACGCGTGCACGCTCCGGATCTCGTCCATGGCTGCCCGCCAGGCAGGGGCATCCCTGTCGAGGTTCTGCACCGCGTACTCGGCAGAGTGCAGGCGGCCGGCGGCAACAGGAAGCCGGGCGATCTCCACCGCGACGGCCCATGCCTCCAGGAACTGCATGATCGGCCCCAGGCTGCCGGTCTCCGCAGCCAGCGCGATGGCTGCGTCCTTCTGCTGCTCCATCTCGCCCAGCCGGTGCGGAGCCACCCGCGCGAGGGTGACTCGGAGCGCCGCCGGGGTCCGCTGCGGGCGGGGGATGAGGGGCCCCGCGGGGTCGATGCGCTGTGCGGTCATTCCGGTCCCTTCGCGCGTCTTCGCAGCCACGGTACGGGAGAGGCGTGCGGCGGCGCATGTGCTTCACCGGATGGGGGGAATGGGGTGATGCGGGCACGATCGCGGCAGTATGGTGATTGGTATGGCAACTAAGAAATACACGGTCACCCTGCCGGAGGAGCTGGCGGAGGAGATCCGCAGCGAGGTCGGCCCCGGTGCGTTCAGCGCGTATGTCACGCGCGCCATAGAGCGCCAGCGCGAGCACGACCGGCTGGGGGAGCTGGTCGCCTGGATGCAGGAAGAGGGCGGGCCGCTCACAGAGGAGGAGCAGGCCGCGGCTGCGGCGGAGTTCCGCGACATCGAGCGGTGGTTCGAGGAGCGGGAATCCGGGGCGCAGGGCGGGGCGGCAGCTGCCTGATGGGAGACACCTGCTTTGTGCTGGACAGCGAGGCACTGTCCAGGGCCGTACTCCGCGACAGGGCCATGACCGCCATCCTCACGAAGGCTCATCAGTCCGGTGTCCGCGTGGTGACCAGCTCCATGACACTCATTGAGGCGTATCACAGCAAGATTCGGCGACCCGTCTGGAACTGGGCGATGGCGCGGGTGGTGGTCGAGCCCGTGACCAAGGAAATCGCCGACGAGGCGATTGAACTATTGGGGAAGACCGGGCTGCACGGCCATAAGTACGCCATCGATGCGGCCCTGGCGGTGATCGCGGGGCGTCAGCCGGGGCGAGTGGTGGTCTTCACGTCGGACGATGACGACATGGGGAAGTTGTGCGAGGCGAGGGTGCTGGTGCGGCGGCTTTAGGGGCGACCGGGAGCACACAACGCGAGGGGCCCGAGCCGACGGCTCGGGCCCCTCTTTCCTGCGCGTGTGGCTCAGGTGGCGTGGATGTCCTGCGGGGTCACCACGGTGGCGTGCATGTCCTGAGTGGTGACGGGGGTGGCGCCGGTCATGTGGCTGTCGGCCAGGGCGGGGCTGGCCGCGCCGAGACCGAGGGCCACGGCGAACGCGGCGGCGACGAGCGTCTTCTTCGTGCGGGTCATTCCAACTCCTGTGTGAGGAGAGAGCTTCCGGACGTGAAGTGACAGTAGTGACAGGGGGGGCGATGGTGGACCCCGTTGGCGGGAAGCGGTCGAACGTTGGCGCGAATAAGTGAGCCGGTGTGCGAACATGCAGCGGCCGCGACGGCTCCCCCTCCGCGCCGCCGCGGCCACTCCCCATGCGAGTTAGGACTAGTTGGGCTTCGGAGCCGATGCGTGACTATCGAGGGTGGTGATCTCTTCGCCAGAGGCGTGGCTGTCCTGGACCGTGAGCACTTCGCCGGAGGCGTGGCTGTCCAGCGGCTTGATGGGACTGCCGGAGGCGTGGCTGTCCTGCACGGTGAGCTCTTCGCCGGAGGCGTGGCTGTCCAGCGGCTTGATGACGGGCTTCTTGGCGTCGCTCATCGTGGTCAACTCCCGTGATTCGTTTGATGCAGACGGTGGGTGATGCCCGCCCGGCGGTTCCCCCGTGGATCGCCGGACGGGCATCTCTGGGCCGTTCACCATAGTGGGGTGGCCCTTCGTCGATCCGTCTGCCCCCCGACGCGACGGCTCGATGGGTATAAGAGTGCCGTCAGTCGATAAACGAACGATGAACGCCGAAGAGGGAACTCACGCAGCCACGATGGGCGACAGCAGACTGCGAACCTCCTCGGCCTCGCTGGAACCCAGGTGTTCGTAGATTGCCAAGGCTTCGCTCCAGCAGGCTCTGGCGCGGTCCGGCTGGTCCATCTGCTTCAGTGCCCGACCCAGGACCGTGAGCACCGTGCCGCGACGCCACTCACCTCCGATACCTCGCAAGGCGATTGCCTGTTCGGCATGGGCTGCGGAAAGTGTGTAGCGCCGTGCGGCGAGATGTACTTCGGCGAGCCTGAAGTGAGTGACACCTTCCCATAGCGGCTGGCGGTTCTCGTGGAAGATGCCGAGCGCCTGGGTCAGCTGATCAAGCGCCTCAGGCAGTCGCCCGGCCTGGGTGAGTGCGAGGCCGAGGGCATATCGCCCATTTGCGAGACGCAGGGCCAAGCCCAGTCGGTCGTAGATTTTGATCCCTTGCTCAGCGAGATCCACAGCGCTGTCTGTACGGAACAGAGCCAGATGGATCCTGGAGAGGTTGCACAGTGCACTCGCCTCGCCGGGCCTGTTGCCATCCGCACGAAAAGCCTCGATGGCCTTCTGGAGGTAGGCCTCGCCCTCCGCGTGGTGATTGCGGTAGATGGCGAGGATGCCGCGTTCATTGGGGGCGTTGCCACTTGTCCACGGATCTTCCGCTGTGACGCCGAGCGCCATGGCGTGGTGCGCCTCGACATCGGCCTGTTCGAACAGGCCAGCGTTGCTGTACACCTGCGTAAGCGTGGTGCGTGCCCGACCTTCTGCGCGGGGGTCGCCCGCCGCGATGGCAGCTTCGCGCAGTGCGGTGGCCGCTGTTTCGTACCTGCGAGCATTTGCTCCTGATTCCGCGAGGTCCTTGACTGCCATCAACAGATCGACTGCCCGCCGCAGGGTCTGTTTGCCGAGGGACTGCAGCACACATGCGAGCAGGCAGTCTGCCTCGGCATAGAGCCAGTCGAGCGCTCGAGGACGGTCGGCAAATGCGTACCCCGGGTACTGGGTGGGCTCCAAGTGATCCACGGTTCGATCCCCCGGCCGCTCCAGCGCATACACCCCCGCCGCCGTGGCCAGATAGAAGTCCAGCAGCCGCGAAAGCGCAAACTCCCGCTCCTCCGACGGCTGTTCGTCCCGCTCCGCGCACGCACGCGCGTAGAGCCGCACCAGGTCGTGGTAGCGGTACCTGCCCGGCGCCGCCGATTCCAGGAGCGACGTGTCGACCAGGGACTCCAGTACGTCCTCCGCCGCATGCGCCTCCAGGTTCAGCAGTGCCGCCGCTGCCGCCAGGGAGATGTCCGGGCCGTCCGCCAGGCCCAGCAGGCGGAACGCGCGGGCCTGGGCCGGTTCCAGCTGGCCGTAGCCGAGTTCGAAGGTGGCCTTCACCGCCAGGTCGCCCGCCTGGAGCTCGTCCAGGCGGCGCCGCTCGTCCGCGAGCTTCGCCGCCAGGACCGAGACCGTCCAGGTGCGGCGAGAGGCCAGGCGGGAGGCGGCGATGCGGATGGCCAGGGGGAGGAAGCCGCAGGCGGCGACCACGTCGAGGGCGGCCTCGCGCTCGGAGTTGACGCGCTCCTCGCCGACGATGCGGGTGAAGAGCTGGAGTGCCTCCTCGGGGGACATCACGTCCAGGTCCACGAGGTGCGCGCCCGCCAGGTCGACCATGCGGACGCGGCTGGTCACCAGGGCCGCGCAGCCGGCCGTGCCGGGCAGCAGGGGGCGGATCTGCGCCGCGTCGTGCGCGTTGTCCAGGAGGACCAGGATGCGGCGGCCGTCGAGCGTGGAGCGGTACAGCGCCGCCCGTTCGTCCAATGAGTCGGGGATCGCCGAGTCGGCGGTGCCGAGGGCGCGCAGGAACGCGCCGAGCACCGTCTCCGGCTCCGCCGCCCGTGCGCCGGCGCCCTGCAGGTCGACGTAGAGCTGGCCGTCCGGGAAGTGCGGGCGCGCCTGGTGGGCGACGTGCACGGCGAGGGTCGTCTTGCCGACGCCGCCGATGCCCGCGAGCGCCGACACGGCCATGACCGAACCCTCCGCCGTCGCCAGCCGGTCGCCCAGTTCGCGTACGAAGGAGGCGCGGCCGGTGAAGTCCGGCACCGTCGCCGGGAGCTGGGCCGGGCGGACGGCGGCGGGCGCGGGCGTCGCCTCGTCGGCCGGGTGGGCCAGGTCCTCGTCGGCCTGCAGGATCCGCTGCTGGAGCTGCGAGAGCTCGGGGCGCGGGTCGACGCCCAGCTCGTCGGCGAGCAGCCGGCGCGTGTCGGCGTACACCGCGAGCGCTTCCGCCTGGCGGCCGCTGCGGTACAGGGCGATCATCAGCAGTTCGCGCAGCCGCTCCCGCAGCGGGTGCGCCGCGGTGAGTGCGGTGAGTTCGGAGACCGCCTCCGCGTGGCTGCCGACCTCCAGATCCAGGTCGAGCCGGGTCTCGGTGAGCTGGAGCCGCCACTCGGCGAGCCTGGTGCGCTGGTTCTCGGCGTAGGGGCCCGGAACGGAGGCCAGGGTTTCGCCGTCCCACAGCGCCAGCGCCTCGTTGAGCAGGGTGCGGGCCCGGCACCGGTCCCCGCCCGCCCGCGCCTTCTCCGCGTCGGCGGCCAACTCCTGGGCCGTCGTGAGGTCGAGAGCGTCGGGCCGGGTCCGTATGGCGTATCCGCCGGCGTTGCTGATCAGCGTGGACGGGTCGAGGATCTTGCGCAGCCGGGACGCGTACGTCCGTACGGCGGCGAGCGCCTGGGACGGGGGCTCGTCGCCCCAGATGGCGTCGATGAGTTCGGCGGCGGTGGCCGTGCGTCCGTCGCGCAGCAGCAGCGCGACCAGCAGGGCACGCTGCTGCGGCGAGCCGGACGCCAGCGGTTCGTCGTCGCGCCAGGCGCGTACGGGGCCGAGCACGGCGAACCGCAGACCGGCCCCGGTCGTCTGCTGCTGAGCAGCGCGCTGCTCCGGAACGCGCGCACGTGGCCCGTGGTCACGGCCCATTGATGCCCCCTGTCCTGGTCGCCCCGCCAGTCCTGCCGGTCGCGCTGATCCCGCTGGTGCTGCTGATCCTGATGGTCCCGCTGGTGCCTCTGCCCGGAAAAACCGCCGCTGCGCCGATGTGGTCCGGGTGGATCCGGATGACGACCTACCGCCGGTATCGCGGTCAACAGTCTGCCTTGTTATGGGCGGACACGTCAGCAGTGGGTGACGCTCTGCACAAGCCCTCGACAACGATTTGGAGCCGAGGCGCGGTCCAGATAGCTGACGGTATGTCAGATCGGCGCTACCGTGGTGCACATGGAGACCTTCCCGAAGATCATCTCGGTGGACGACCACACGGTGGAGCCCGCTCATGTCTGGCGGGACCGGCTCCCGTCCAAGTACCTCGACCGCGGCCCGCGCATCGTCCGCGCCCCGCTGAAGGAAATGACCTTCCTGGGCGGCAGGTTCGCACCGGTGATGGGTGCGAAGGGCGACGAGGGGCCGATCGGCGACTGGTGGGTGTACGAGGATCTGCACCGGCCGCTCACCCGGCTCGACACCTCCGTCGGCTACGACCGGGACGAGATCAAGCTCGAAGTCATCACGTACGAGCAGATGCGCCCCGGTTCGTACGCGGTCCCGGACCGGCTCGCCGACATGGACATCAACCACGTCCAGTCCGCGCTCTGTTTCCCGACCTTCCCGCGGTTCTGCGGCCAGACGTTCACGGAGGCGAAGGACCGTGAACTCGGGCTGCTCGGCGTGCGCGCGTACAACGACTGGATGGTGGAGGAGTGGTGCGGCCCCGACGCGCAGGGACGGCTGATCCCGCTGACCCTCGTCCCACTCTGGGACGCACAGCTCGCCGCCGACGAGGTCCGGCGGAACGCCGCGCGCGGGGTGCGTGCCGTCGCGTTCTCCGAGATACCCCCACATCTCGGACTCCCGTCGATACATACGGACGAGTGGGATCCGTTCCTGCGGGCCTGCGACGAGACGGGCACCGTGATCGCGATGCACATCGGCTCGTCCTCGAAGATGCCGTCCACCTCGGCCGACGCCCCGCCCGCGGTCGGCTCCACCATCACCTTCGCCAACTGCTGCTTCTCGATGGTCGACTGGCTGATGAGCGGCAAGTTCGAACGGTTCCCGAACCTCCGGATCATGTACGCGGAGGGTCAGATCGGCTGGATCCCGTACATCCTGGAACGGGCCGACGTGGTCTGGGAGGAGAACCGGGCCTGGGGCGGTGTCGCCGACAAGGTGCACCGACCGCCGTCGGAGCTCTTCACCGAGCATGTGTACGGGTGCTTCTTCGATGACGCGTTCGGGCTGAAGAACCTGGACGCGATCGGCGTCGGAAACGTCCTGTACGAGACCGACTATCCGCACTCGGACTCGACCTGGCCCAAGTCGCGCGAGGTCGGCGAGGCGCAGATGGGGCACCTGGACCCGGACGTGGTGGACCTGATCGTGCGCCGCAACGCCATCGATCTGCTGGGGCTCACGGACGAGGGACTGTGGGCGGGGCCGGGGGCGTGAGGCCGTAGGCCCGCCGGCGGGTGGTGCGGCACGGGGCCGGCTCCCGTCCGCGGCGGCACCGGGCGGGGTATCACAAGGCAGGAGCCCCGCTCCCCCACCGAGGCGGGGGAGCGGAGCTCCTTGGGTACTGCATGCCGGCCGCGATCGGCCGACCCGGGCAACTAGGCCGGGCTGACGTTCTCAGCCTGCGGGCCCTTCGGCCCCTGAGTGACGTCGAAGTTCACGACCTGGTTCTCCTCGAGGGAGCGGAACCCGGACGCGTTGATCGCGGAGTAGTGAACGAAGACATCCGGGCCGCCGCCGTCCTGGGCGATGAAGCCGAAGCCCTTTTCAGCGTTGAACCACTTGACGGTTCCGGTAGCCATAAGCCCTCCTTGGGCCAAAGGGTTGCCCTGCTCCAGAACCTGCAAAGAAGTCTGAAAACTACAAAAGCCTGCGGGTTACATGCTCCGCAGGCTCTGTACTGCAAGGGAAACCAAACTGCAACTTGCGTCGAGCCTAGCACGCAGCGTGTGCGGAACGGTAGAGGGAAAGATCACTTCACCCGGATGTTTGATTGCCCTGCCGAGAGGCTGACGGAGATAGCGGTCGGAAGGGGGCCCGGGGGTGTCGTTCGGGTGGCGCGGAGGTGGCCGCGGAGACACGCCGGGGCGCGGGACCGGCAGGCGCGGAGGGGCGGGAGGGCGCGCCCCTCCGCGCCCCGGTGGCGGCGGGATGCCCGCACGGGTCTAGCCTCGCGATGTGGACAATTCAACCGTCTCCCCCGCAGCAGGCGACGACCGTCGCAGCAGGCCGCGCGTCGGCCACATCCAGTTCCTGAACTGCCTTCCCCTCTACTGGGGCCTGGCACGGACCGGAACGCTGCTCGACCTGGAGCTGTCGAAGGACACCCCGGAGAAGCTCAGCGAGCAGCTGGTACGCGGTGACCTCGACATCGGCCCCATCACCCTCGTCGAGTACCTGCGCAACGCCGATCAGCTCGTCGCCTTCCCCGATATCGCGGTCGGCTGCGACGGGCCCGTCATGTCGTGCGTGATCGTGTCGCAGCTGCCCCTGGAGCAGCTCGACGGGGCCCGGGTGGCACTCGGTTCCACCTCGCGCACCTCCGTACGCCTCGCTCAGCTGCTGCTTGCCGAGCGGTATGAGGTGACGCCCGACTACTACACCTGCCCGCCCGACCTCGGCCTGATGATGCAGGAGGCGGACGCCGCCGTGCTGATCGGCGACGCCGCGCTGCGCGCCTCGCTGCACGACGCGCCGCGCCTCGGTCTGCAGGTCCATGACCTGGGGCAGATGTGGAAGGAGTGGACGGGGCTGCCGTTCGTCTTCGCGGTCTGGGCGGCCCGCAAGGACTATCTGGCCGCGCATCCGGCCGTGGTGGCGGAGGTGCACCGGGCGTTCCTCGCCTCGCGGGACCTGTCGCTGGAAGAGGTCACCAAGGTCGCCGAGACGGCGGCGCGGTGGGAGGTCTTCGACGCGGAACTGCTGGAGCGGTACTTCACGACGCTGGACTTCCGCTTCGGTCCGGACCAGCTGTCGGGCGTACGTGAGTTCGCCCGCCGGACCGGGGCGACGACCGGTTTCCCGGTGGACGTGAACGTCGAGCTGCTCGACCACTGATCCGGCACCGGCCACTGTGCGGGAGGGAATGGGCCCGGGCAATAGGTGAATGCTGAACCTTCTCCTGGCTTCCCCGTTTCCTCCCGTGCTGTTTATCGCACTGCCCCGTGGATTCCTTTCCGGTGAATGCCACGAATGCCGCGGCCGGACAGCTCGCACGTCCTGTCCCGAATAGCGGACGGCGTACGGGGTGAGTCCAGGTCGAGTCCCGGATTCGATCGGGTGAACGACTCATTCGCGCCTTTTACTGTGTCGAAAACCGCGGTTCGTTCCCATAGGGGCGAAATCGGCCGATGGTTTCTCTGTGATCGCACGACCTCCGACCCCTAGGCTTCGGTCGGAGGTCCGGCCGGTCCACAGGGGGAGTCCATATGCAGCCGCTGGAAGCCGGCGAACCGCTCACCATCGGTGCCTACCGGTTGCTCGGCAGACTCGGTGCGGGCGGCATGGGCCGGGTGTACCTGGGACGCAGCGCGGGCGGACGCACCGTCGCGGTCAAGGTCGTCCATCCGCACTTCGCACTCGACGAACAGTTCCGTGCCCGGTTCCGGCGCGAGGTCGACGCGGCGCGGCGGATCGGCGCCCAGTGGACGGCGCCCGTCCTGGACGCCGATCCGGACGCACCCGTGCCGTGGGTCGCCACCGGCTATGTCGCCGGGCCCCCGCTGTCGGCCGCGGTCACGGAGCACGGGCCGCTGCCCGAGCAGGCGGTACGGACCCTGGGCGCCGGACTCGCGGAGGCCCTGGCCGCCGTGCACGGGCAGGGGCTCATCCACCGCGACGTGAAGCCGTCCAACGTGCTGCTCGCCCTCGACGGCCCCCGCCTCATCGACTTCGGCATCGCCCGTGCGATCGACGCCACCGCCTCGCTCACCTCCACCGGGGTCTCGGTCGGTTCGCCCGGCTACATGGCACCGGAGCAGATCCGGGGTCTGGAGATCTCGGGCGCCGCCGACGTCTTCTCGCTCGGCGCGGTGCTCGCGTACGCGGCGACGGGCGACGCCCCCTTCCTCGGCGACTCCTCGGCGGTGCTCCTCTACAAGGTGGTGCACGAGGAGCCGGAGCTGGGTGAGATCGAGGGCGAACTGCGGGACGTGATCGCCACGTGCCTGGCGAAGGACCCGGCGCGTCGGCCCACCCCGACGGAGCTCGCCCGACAGCTGGCACCCGGCGGGGCGGCGGCGGCGGTGGCGGCCGGCTGGCTGCCCGGACCGCTGGTGCGCGAGGTCAGCCGCTCGGCAGTGGCGCTGCTGGACCTGGAGCCGCAGGACGGGCCCGTGCAGTCGGGACCGGTGCCGTTCAGCAACGCCTCCCTCGCCGCCCACGGCTCCGCCGACAGCAACGGCGCGCGCGGAGTGTTCGGGCCGCCGGTCGAGCCGACCCGCCCACCCCGGACGTTCCCGTCGGCCGAGACCGGGGACCACGACTCGGACGGGCTCCCCGGCCCCCGTACCCCCGATTCCCGCTTCTCCGTCGGCGCCGACTCCGGACCCGGCCCCGCCGGCCGGAACCGCGGCCGCAGGCTCAGTTGCACCGTCGCCCTCGCCGTGGCGGGCGCGCTCGCCGCCGTGACCGTCGGTGGCGCCCTCCTCTTCGACCTGCTGCCGGGCATCGGTGGCAGCGACGCCGAGCACGGCCGGGTCGCCCGACCCCCTGCTGCGTCCGACAGTGCGTCGCCGAACCCTGCGGACGAGGGCACCGGCGGTGCGGGCCAGGTCACCGCGCTGCCCAGGAGGTTCGTCGGTACCTGGAAGGGGCAGCTGACCGAGAAGACGACCGGACAGCCGCACGGCACCCTCACCGCGGTGTTCACCGAGGGGAAGAAGGGCACGGACGTCGTCCGTATGAACACCACCTTCTCCACCCTCGGAGTGACCGTCAGCTGCAACAGCATCGCGAAGCTCTCCTCCGGCACCGCCGAGGAACTGACGCTCCGGGAGCGCGCCGACCCGGACCGGCCCGGAACCGCCGGGCTCTGCACGGACACCACGACCGACGTCACCTTCACCCTCGCCGGGGACGGCACACTCCGCTTCCGGTCCGAGGAGCGGGGCGCGGGGCTTCCGTACGGCACACTCGCCCGGTCCGGCAACTGACCCCGGGAGGGGCTGGCGTAGGCTGAACCGGTCCATGGATCCGTTGAAAAACCGCCGAAAGGTGACAGCCCGGTGACCGAGAAGGCCGACCTCCAGCCCATCCTCGACCGAGCCGCCGAAGGCGGCCGGATCACTCCGGAGGAGGCCCTCGACCTCTACCGGTCGGCGCCCCTGCACGCGCTGGGCGCGGCCGCCGACGCCGTGCGCCGACGCCGCTACGCCGGTACGGAGCACATTGCGACGTACATCATCGAGCGCAACATCAACTACACCAACGTGTGCGTCACGGCCTGCAAGTTCTGCGCCTTCTACGCCGCACCGAAGGACACCGCCAAGGGCTGGTCCCGCGACCTCGACGACATCCTGCGCCGCTGCGCGGAGACCGTCGAGCTCGGCGGCACGCAGATCATGTTCCAGGGCGGACACCACCCGGACTACGGCGTCGAGTACTACGAGGAGCACTTCTCCGCGATCAAGAAGGCGTTCCCGCAGCTGGTCATCCACTCGCTGGGCGCCTCCGAGGTCGAGCACATGGCCCGGATCTCCAAGGTCTCCGTGGAGGAGGCCATCCAGCGGATCCACGCCGCCGGTCTCGACTCCTTCGCGGGCGCCGGCGCCGAGCTGCTGCCGGCCCGGCCACGCAAGGCGATCGCCCCGCTCAAGGAGTCGGGCGAGCGCTGGCTGGAGATCATGGAGGCGGCGCACCGGCTCGGTGTCGAGTCCACCTCCACGATGCTGATGGGCACCGGCGAGACCAACGCCGAGCGTATCGAGCACCTGCGGATGATCCGCGACGTACAGGACCGGACCGGTGGCTTCCGCGCGTTCATCCCGTACACGTACCAGCCGGAGAACAACCACCTGAAGGGCCGGACGCAGGCCACGCTCTTCGAGTACCTGAGGATGATCGCCATCGCCCGGCTCTTCCTCGACAACGTCGCCCACATCCAGGGCTCCTGGCTGACCACCGGCAAGGAGGTCGGCCAGCTGTCGCTGCACTACGGCGCCGACGACCTCGGCTCGATCATGCTGGAGGAGAACGTCGTCTCCTCCGCCGGTGCCAAGCACCGCTCCAACCGGCTGGAGATCATCGACCTGATCCGCAAGGCGGGCCGGGTCCCGGCGCAGCGCGCCACGACGTACGAGCACCTCGTCGTCCACGACGACCCGGCGAACGACCCGGTCGACGAGCGCGTCGTCTCGCACATCTCGTCCACCGCGATCGAGGGCGGCACCGCACACCCGGAGCTCAAGCTCCTCAGCGCCAACTGAGAGCCTGTCGGGTGACCTCTGATCGGGCGGCCACGCCCTGGCACGCACGCTTCCCGCGTTGCCGAAATGCCCTAGTAGCTCCGCTACGAGGACCTTCCAGCGCCTTGGAATCGCACGCACCAGACCGCGTCCGCTTTCCGATCGAAGGTCACCCGACAGGCTCTGAGGCCGACCGGCACATGGGGGGTGGGAGAAGGAGCGGGGCTGGGTGCGTGCAGCTGCAAGGCGGAGGATTGAGGCATGGCGGAGCCATGGTGAGTGATGACAACGCGGCAGATGTGCGTGCCCAGCCCCGCGACGCCGCCCCCCATGTGCCGGTCGGCCTGGGGCTGTTGTGCTGACCGTTCACGCCGCGCCGCTGGTTCTTCCGGTCGGCGCGGCTGCCATTGCGCAGGGCGCGGTCGCCGTGGAGCACGACCGGATCGTCGCCCTCGGACCGTACGACGAGGTCGTCGCCGACCGCCCGACGGCCCGGGTCCGCCAGTGGCCGGGCGTCCTCACGCCCGGACTGCGGCAGTGGCACGGGCTGTGGCTGCTCACCCGCTGCTACCACCCCGACCCGCGCGAGGCGGACGAGCTCGGCGACCGGCCGCTGTGGGGCAAGGAGTTCGAGCGGCTGGCCGGGGAGATGGACGCGGCGCGGCGGGCGGGCAGCGTACGGCGCGGACTGCAGCAGATGCTGCGGCACGGCACCACACACCTCGCGGGCCGGTTCCACGACCCGCTCGTCCGCACCGCCGTGGACCGCTCGGGGCTGACCGAGGTATCGGCCGTCGGCGCCCCCGGCATCCTGGTCGGCGAACCGAGCCTGGACCCGTTCGCGGAGGGTTACGACCTGCCCGGCTCCGTGCACGGCCCGCTCACCGTCGGCGGCCGCGCCGACCTCGCCGTCTTCGACGTACCGGACGAGGACGCGCTCTGCGCGGCGGGCGCCGGGGCGTGCATCGCCACGGTGCTGGGCGGGCGGCTGGTGTACCGGCGGCGGTAGGCGCTCCGGACCCCGTCAGGGAACGGACGGGCCACTTACGTACCTGCCCGTGGCCGTGTACGGCCAGGCGTTGGCGACGCACCCGCGCAACCCGTCGATCTGCTGCATCATCGCGGGCGCGGGGCGTCCCGGCCCCGGGCAGGTCTCGTGGCCATGGCCCAGCCAGTGGCCGACCTCGTGGTTGATGATCAGCGCCCGGTACTCGGCGAGCGGCCCGCCGAACTGTGGCGAGCCCTGTATCCACCGCTTCAGGTTCACCACGACCGTGCTGCCGACGCGGCAGTTGACCTCGCCCCGCGTGTGCAGCCCGTACGCCCCGCAGAGCCGGTCGACGGTGTCCGGCGTCGCGATACGGATCACCAGACCGGCCGGGCCCGGGCCGACCTGCCGGAACGCGTCGTGCCCGGTGCGGGTCCAGCCGCGGGGGGCGGCGAGCACCCCGGAGACCGCGGCGGCGGCCGGGCCGGCGGTCAGACCGCTGCCCCGCTCCACCTCGACGCGGTAGCGGTGGACGGTGCCCGTGCCATGAGCGGCCGCGGATGCCGGGGCGGCGGTGATGAACGTGCCGGAGCCGTGGCCGGGCACGGACCCGGACGGGTTCCGCGTTCCGGCCGCCCGCTTCTTCCTGCCGTCGCGGGAACCGGCCGTCGAGCCGGCGGGTTCCGGACTGCCGGGCACGGAACGGGAGTCGGGCTCGACGGCCGTGGCCGACCGGGTCACCGACGGCCGGACCGATGGGGCGTTCGACGCTGCCGACGCCCCGTCCCCACCGCCCCACGGCCCCCACACCAGCGCCCCGCAGAGCAGCGCGCCCGGCACCAGCAAGGCGCCCACCACCCGTATCCGGGTCCGTCGGCGGCGGGCACGCCGGGCCGCGCCTCGGCCGCGGCCACGCGCCCGGCGCCCCCGTGCCTCACCCGCCACGGACGGACTCCTGCTTCGGCTCCATCGGGTACGCGTCCGCATAACGCACCAGGTTCAGGAAGCGGGGGTCCCGTGCGATGTGGAGCAACTGGTCCACGGTGACCGGCGCCGAGACCATGGAGGAGTCGTCGCCGTCCGCCGAGAGGAGGACGGTGCTGTCCCCGAACTCGAAGCGGACGCTCACACCGACGATGTCCTTCCCGCCCTTCGAGTTCCCGGTCGTGGTGACGGCGCGGGCCACGATGCCGCCGGGCAGCTGTGCCTTCTCGCACCGGTACTTCTTCGTCGGGCCGTACGCGCAGGGGACCTCCGGGCCGCCGGACGAGTCACCGGTGGGGCGTACGGAGAAGACGACGGGGAAGACGCTGCCCTTGGACGCGCCCTGGTACCGGCTGACCGCCAGATCGACCGGGCGGACGGTACCGAACGCCGCCGGCAGCATCGTGTCGAACAACGCCGCCGCGGCCTGCTGGAACTGCTCCATCCGCCTGCGCTCGGCGGCGGGCAGGTCCGCCATGGACGACTCGCCCGGGGTGGGCACGACGTGCACCGGCGTGCGCGGCGGCTCGGTGGGAACGGCGGTCGGCTTGACGAAGTCGCTCGCGGTCCCGGTAGGGGCGGGCGACGTGGTCGCGTCGCTGCGGCCCGGGGCGGGCGCCCCGACCTGTGCGGTGCCGTTTTTCGCACCGGTGCCGGTGCCGTTGCCCGTGCCCCAGGACGGCAGCGTCGCACCGAATACCCCGAGCGCCACTACCCCGGCCACCCCCGCGCCGATGGCCGCCCGCGCCCTGGTGCGACGCCTGCGCCCCTCGGCAAGCGCGACCGGCAGCAGGTCCGGCAGCGGTGGCGCCCCCTCGGCCGCCTCCGTCATCGCCTCCTTGATCCGCCGCGTCCCGGTCTCCTCCGGCGCGCCTTCCGAAAGCATGTCCATGACGGTTCTCCTCAGCTGCGAGTGGTGTAGAGATGTGCGTCGCCCAGCCGCGTACGCAGCGTGGCGAGCGAGCGCGAGCACTGGCTCTTGACGGTGGACTCGCTGCAGCGCAGCAGTTCGGCGACCGTCTGCACGCCCAGGTCCTCCCAGTAGCGCAGGACGACCATCGCCCGGGCGCGGGGCGGCAGTTCGGCGAGTGCGGACAGCAGCGTGACCGTCAGCTCGGGTCCCGCCGCGGGCGGCGGGACATCGACATGGCTGTGGGCCAGGAAGTCGCGGAGCCGGCGGCGGCGCTCGGCGAGATACGTCCGGGTGAGGACGGTGCGCGCATAGGCGGCGGGATGGTCGGCGGCACTCGCCCGGTGCCAGTGCTGGAACAGCTTGGCGAGCGTCGTCTGCGTCAGATCGCGGGCGCTCTCCGCATCACCGCACAGCAGATATGCGGTCCGGTACAGACGCCGTTGGTTCGCCCGGGCGAATTCCTCGAAGTCGGTGGCGTTCCGAGTGCGGTCTGCGGTCATCTGTCCCCCTTTCCGGTTCTCGGTGGTCTCTCGCCCCTGTACTGAGTGGCCTCACGCCCAAAAGGTTGAAGCCGGTTTCCGAGCGGCTCCGGGCGCCGACGCACGACCGGCGCGAGGCGTCCGCGGCCGGGCTGCTTGAATGGGTGGGTGACCCGAGCATCCCTGGACAAGCAGCCGCACGAAGTCGCCTCGATGTTCGACGACGTGGCGGCGAACTACGACCTCACCAACGATGTGCTGTCGCTCGGCCAGGCCCGGCTGTGGCGCAAGGAGGTCGCGAAGGCGGTGCACGCCCGCCCCGCGGAGAAGGTCCTCGACCTGGCCGCGGGCACGGCGACGTCCTCGCAGCCGTTCGCTCACGCCGGGGCCTACGTCGTGCCGTGCGACTTCTCGATCGGCATGCTCCAGGTCGGCAAGAAGCGGCACCCGTGGATGCCGTTCACGGCGGGCGACGGCATGAAGCTGCCCTTCCGTGACGACGTCTTCGATGCGGTCACGATCTCCTTCGGCCTGCGCAACATTCAGGACACCGAGGCGGCGCTGCGCGAGCTGTACCGGGTGACGAAGCCCGGCGGTCGTGTCGTGATCTGCGAGTTCTCGCATCCGACGTGGGCGCCGTTCCGCACGGTGTACGAGGAGTATCTGATGCGTGCGCTGCCGCCGGTGGCGCGAGCCGTTTCCTCCAACCCGGACGCGTACGTCTATCTCGCCGAGTCCATTCAGTCCTGGCCCGACCAGCCGACCCTCGCGAACATGCTCCAGAAGGCCGGCTGGTCGAAGGTGGCCTGGCGGAACCTCACCGGCGGCATCGTCGCGCTCCACCGGGGTTCCAAGGCTGTCTGAAGCCCCAGGCCCTACTTCGCGTACATGCCGTAGCGGCCGACACCCGTGTACACCGCGTCGGCGACCCGCCGGTGGACGTACTTCGGTCCGTCCGGATTCTTGCCTGCGTCCGTCGGCGGCGTCTGCACCTCCGTACCCGTCAGGAGCGTCGTGGAGCCGCCGCCGTCGAGGTTGAGCACGTCGACGGTGACGACACCGTTCGTATCGAGGACGACCTCGAAGCCGGGGTCGTCGTCAGCGGTGATGTTCGGCTCGATGCCCGGCTTGGGGACGGGGAACGCGTAGTCGTCCGTGAACAGGACGATCTCGTCCGGGTCGGTGTAGAGCCCCGACCGGCCCGTCACGGCCACGTCCTCGGCGTCGCGTGCACAGCCCCGGGCGAGGCCCGGATCCCGGTTGATGTCGTCGATCCGTACGGTCGCGCCGGAGGCGGACACGGGGGGCAACGGGTATCCGGACCGGGCCGGCCGCGACTCACCCGCACCCACCCGCCCTCCGGCTCCAGGTGGCCCCCCATAGACTGCACGGGACATGTGCCGCGCGGCACGCGATTTCGAGTCTTCGGGAGATCCGACCGTGACCGAGCCCCTCTCCGAACACAGCGCGGATGTGATCGTCGTCGGGGCAGGCCCAGCCGGCTCCACGACCGCGCACTACCTCGCCAAGGCCGGACTCGACGTTCTCCTGCTGGAGAAGACCGCCTTCCCGCGCGAGAAGGTCTGCGGCGACGGTCTCACCCCGCGCGCCACCAAGCAGCTCGTCGCCATGGGCATCGACATCTCCGAAGAGGCCGGCTGGCTGCGCAACAAGGGGCTGCGCATCATCGGCGGCGGCGTCCGGCTGCAGCTGGACTGGCCGGATCTCGCCTCGTACCCGGACTACGGACTGGTCCGCAAGCGCGACGACTTCGACGAGCAGCTGGCCCGCCAGGCGCAGAAGGCGGGCGCCCGGCTGTACGAGCGGTGCAATGTCGGCGCCCCGATCATCGACGAGCGCACCGGCCGCATCATCGGTGTGAACGCGAAGCTCGGCGAGGAGAAGACCCCGGTCACCTTCCACGCCCCGCTCGTCGTCGCCGCCGACGGCAACTCCACCCGGCTGTCGCTCGCCATGGGTCTGCACCGCCGCGAGGACCGCCCGATGGGTGTCGCGGTCCGTACGTACTTCACCTCCCCGCGCCACGACGACGACTACCTGGAGTCCTGGCTGGAGCTGTGGGACCGGCGCGGCCCCCAGGACCGGCTGCTGCCCGGCTACGGCTGGATCTTCGGCATGGGCGACGGCACGTCCAATGTCGGCCTCGGCATCCTCAACTCGTCGTCCGCGTTCAAGGAGCTGGACTGGCGGGAGGTCCTCAAGGCGTGGTGCGCGTCCATGCCGGAGGACTGGGGCTACACCCCGGAGAACATGACGATGCCGATCCGCGGCGCCGCGCTCCCCATGGCGTTCAACCGCCAGCCGCACTACACCAAGGGGCTGCTGCTCGTCGGTGACGCGGGCGGCATGGTCAACCCGTTCAACGGCGAAGGCATCGCGTACGCGATGGAGTCGGGCCAGATCGCCGCGGACGTCATCGTCCAGGCCCACGCCCGCGCGACCCCCGCCCAGCGCGAACTGGCGCTGCACAGCTACCCGAAGATCCTGAAGGAGACCTACGGCGGCTACTACACGATGGGCCGCGCCTTCGTGAAGATGATCGGCAACCCGAAGGTCATGAAGATCGCCACCCAGCGCGGTCTGACGCACCCGCTGCTGATGAAGTTCACGCTGAAGATGCTCGCCAACCTCACTGACCCGACCGGCGGCGACGCGATGGACCGCATCATCAACGGCCTCTCGAAGGTGGCTCCCAAAGCTTGATCATTCAAGCCGTTTGAACCAGACCTTGAGCCGTTGCTCGACCACGTTCACGACGGCTTGACCCTCAGACATTGACGATCTTCACCCTTGGCGAGCCGGGGAGCTCCTCGGCGGCCTTGCACAGGGCCGGGATGTGCGACTTGTCGGACGTCACGAGCAGTACGGGGGGCGTGCAGAGCGCGGCCGTGGCGACCACAAGAGCGTCGACCAGGCATTCGTGTCCGTCGAGGCCTGAGGTGTCGAGAAGTTTCTCCGCGGCGTCTATCACCGCGTCGCTGACCGGTTTCACGTCGAACCGGGACAGTAGGAAATGAAGCCGCTTGGCGGCATCCCCGCTTCGGCGCACTTCCAAGGGCGTCAGGGCGGACAGCGCCACGCGTCGGCCGCTCTGTTGGGCGACTTCGATTCGCGCACGCATGCCCTCGTCGCCGTCGACGTGCGGAGAGAGGCCTTGGGTATCCAGGACGAGCGTGCCCTCACTCTTGGCCTTGATCTTGAGGCGCTTGCTCACCACTCTTGTTCCGCCTGCCGCCGCGCTTTGGCGGAGACGGAGCCGAATGCCTTGCGGTCAGCTGCCACGACCTCGCGGAGCTTGGCCGCGGCGAGCCACTCCTCCAGGGCTTCGGCCACGACGGAGGAGAAGCCGTTCTTCCCGGTCCGCTCCTCGACTTCCTTGATCAACGACTGCGCCAGCGAGACGGATCTCTTACCGGCCCGCTCGGGCGCCTGGTGGGATACGTCGCTACTCATACCTAAAACGTAACACCGGTGGTAGGAAAAATCTCCGGGCCCGCCGTTCCACGACGAAGGGCCGTCGCTCCCGAGCGGGGGAGTGACGGCCCTTCGCCGTGTTCGCGCGCTTGTGAATCAGAGAACGCGGACCGCGCCCGACGGCGGGTCGTAGCTCAGCGGGCGCTGCACCACACCGGTGCTGGAATTCTGCGCACCGACGAACTGGCCGCCGCCCACGTAGACGCCGACGTGGTAAGCGGAGCCCGCGCCACCCCAGTACAGGATGTCGCCCGGCTGGAGGTTGCTCAGCGAGACCTGGGTGCCGGCGGTCGACTGGGCCTGCGAGACGCGCGGCAGGTCGACGCCCACCGTGCGGAACGCGGCCTGGACCAGGCCGGAGCAGTCCCAGGAGTTGGGGCCGGTGCCGCCGGACACGTACGCGTCGCCGACCTGGGCCCGGACGAACGCGATGACGGAGGCGGCGGAGCCGGTGGCGCTCGATGAGGAGGAGGACGAAGCAGACGTGGGGGCCACGGCGGTGGCACCGGACGTGCTGAGCGTCGTACGGGCCTCGGAGCGGGAGGCGCGCAGGGCGGCCTCCGCCTTGGCCTTGGCGGCCGCCTCAGCCTTGGCCTTGGCCTCTGCCTTGCGGACCGCCTCGGCCTTGGCCTTCGTGGCGGCCTTGGCCGCGCTGGTGGCCGCGGCGTCCTCCTGGGCCTGCGTCTCCAGGTCCAGGGCGACCTGCTGCGTGGCCTCGGCGGACGCGGCGACGGCGGTGGAGAGCCCGGAGGTGAGGGTGGGCATCTCGATGGTCTGGGTCACCGGCTCGGCCTGGGCAGGACCGGCAGCGGCTGCGACCGCGATGGTGCTGAGGACGCCACCGGCAACTCCGGCCCGCAGCGCCGACTTCGGGGCGCTTCGACGGGGCTTCCGGTGGCTGGGTATGTGAGCGGTGAGGGACATGAGTACTAGCGCTATCAGGGCACCTGGGTCCCCTTCAAGAAACGTGTGTTGCGACACAGTTACGTTCGGAATCCGCGAATCCGCTTTCCGGCGACCCTTATTGACGCCGTAACGGGCAAATCGGTCATGCGTGATCACCGCTGTGATCACGGACTTTCAGCAATTCGCCCGAATTGCCCGCCGCTTACCATCCGTTCGCACCGATGGCCAAGCCCGCTTTTGTTGAGGGCTGCACAGAGTGACACAGGTCACAGCACGACGGTGACGTGGCGGGCATGCGGGCGGCCGACGCGCGATGGCGTAACGGTCGGCGCGGTGGCCGGAGCAGTGAGTGACCTTTCGTCCGGAAAGTCGCGAATGTGCGCAGCCGTCCACATCGCTCCCCGCGCGCCCCTCGTGCGGGTGACCCCAGGGTGGGGCGGATCCTCTTATCACCCGCCTGCCGTCCATTGCCAATTTGCCGGTCGAGGCGTCTGATTGTTAGAGGAGCATCGCCTTGACCAGCAAGAACAACGCCAGATGTCACGTCTCGTGATCACGCGGCCCCTTTGTGTACGAAGATCACCCCTCATCCGGCTTCATGATCCTTCGCCGGGTGGTGGAGATCACAAAGTCGGTGTAGTACCCCGTGTCGCAGATCACAGGACGGCAGGCATAGGATGCGGGGCAGTCGGGCTTGTGAACTGCCTCACATGTGCACGATCTTGGTGAGGTGGCGAGCCGGTCGCCCGATGCGGTCCAACGGTCAAGGACGACTGGAAGGAGCGAGGAGCGTGAATGCCTACGCGCCCATCCTCGTGCTCGGCGCCCTCGGGGCAGGGTTTGCGATCTTCTCCGTGGTCATGGCCACGCTTATCGGCCCGAAGCGATACAACCGAGCAAAGCTCGAAGCGTACGAGTGCGGTATTGAACCCACCCCCACTCCAGCCGGAGGCGGCCGCTTCCCCATCAAGTACTACCTGACGGCGATGCTCTTCATCGTCTTCGACATCGAGATCGTCTTCCTCTATCCCTGGGCGGTCACCTTCGACGCCCTGGGGATCTTCGGGCTCGTCGAGATGCTGCTCTTCGTGCTCACCGTCTTCGTCGCCTATGCGTATGTATGGCGTCGCGGCGGCCTGGAATGGGACTGAGGGGCTGAGGGGCACACCATGGGACTCGAAGAGAAGCTGCCCAGCGGCTTCGTGCTGACCACTGTCGAGCAGGCCGCCGGCTGGGTGCGGAAATCCTCCGTCTTCCCCGCCACGTTCGGCCTCGCCTGCTGCGCCATCGAGATGATGACGACCGGAGCCGGGCGCTACGACCTGGCCCGATTCGGGATGGAGGTCTTCCGCGGATCGCCGCGGCAGGCGGATCTGATGATCGTGGCGGGTCGGGTCAGCCAGAAGATGGCGCCCGTCCTGCGGCAGGTCTACGACCAGATGCCGAACCCCAAGTGGGTTATCTCCATGGGGGTTTGCGCATCATCGGGTGGAATGTTCAACAATTACGCCATTGTGCAAGGTGTTGATCACATTGTTCCGGTCGATATCTATTTGCCGGGCTGCCCGCCGCGCCCCGAGATGCTGATGGACGCCATTCTCAAGCTCCACCAGAAGATCCAGGGCTCCAAGCTCGGGGTCAACGCGGAGGAGGCCGCCCGCGAGGCGGAGGACGCGGCACTCAAGGCGCTTCCCCTGATCGAGATGAAGGGGCTGCTGCGGTGAGCGACGAGCAGAACAACAACGGCGTACCCGCGCCGCGCGACGAGACCGGCGAGGTCATCGGCGTACGTAAGGGCATGTTCGGCGCCAACAACGGCGGCGACACCTCCGGCTACGGCGGGCTCGTCCGCACGGTGACGCTGCCGGGAGCCACGTCCCGGCCGTACGGCGGCTGGTTCGACGAGGTGGCCGACGAGCTCGAAGGGGCCCTGGAGGAGCAGGATCTGCTTCCCGGGAACGCCATCGAGAAGACCGTCGTCGACCGCGGCGAGCTCACCTTCCATATCGCCCGCGAGCACCTGCTCACCGTGGCGCGAACCCTGCGCGACGACCCGGCCCTGCGCTTCGAGCTCTGTACCGGGGTGAGCGGTGTCCACTTCCTCGGCGACAAGGGCCGCGAGCTGCACGCCGTCTACCATCTCCGGTCGATCACCCACGGCCGGCTGATCCGGCTGGAGGTCTCGGCCCCGGACAGCGACCCGCACATCCCGTCGCTCGTCGCGGTCTACCCGACCAACGACTGGCACGAGCGCGAGACCTACGACTTCTTCGGGCTCGTCTTCGACGGGCACCCGGCCCTCACCCGGATCATGATGCCGGACGACTGGCAGGGCTTCCCGCAGCGCAAGGACTACCCGCTCGGTGGCATCGCCGTCGAGTACAAGGGCGCCCAGATCCCGGCTCCGGACCAGCGGAGGTCGTACTCCTGATGACTACTCCCCATGCAACGCCTCGCGCCACGACCGAGGGGACTGTATATACAGTCACCGGCGGCGACTGGGACGAGGTCGTCGAGTCCGCGGTCAAGTCCGACGACGAGCGCATCATCGTCAACATGGGTCCCCAGCACCCGTCCACGCACGGCGTGCTGCGGCTGATCCTGGAGATCGACGGCGAGACCGTCACCGAGGCCCGCTGTGGCATCGGCTACCTCCACACCGGCATCGAGAAGAACCTCGAATTCCGGAACTGGACGCAGGGCACCACGTTCGTTACGCGCATGGACTACCTGACGCCGTTCTTCAACGAGACGGCGTACTGCCTGGGCGTCGAGAAGCTGCTCGGCATCGAGGACCAGATCCCCGACCGGGCGAGTGTCCTGCGCGTGCTCCTGATGGAGCTCAACCGGATCTCCTCGCACCTGGTGTGCATCGCCACGGGCGGCATGGAACTCGGCGCGACCACGATCATGATCTACGGGTTCCGCGATCGTGAACTCGTTCTCGATCTCTTCGAGCTGATCACCGGACTCCGGATGAACCACGCGTTCGTCCGGCCCGGCGGACTCGCCCAGGACCTGCCGCCGGGCGCGGTCGACCAGCTGCGCGAGTTCGTGAAAACCATGAAGAAGAACCTGCCGGAGTACGACAAGCTCGCCACCGGCAACCCCATCTTCAAGGCCCGCATGCAGGACGTCGGCTATCTCAACCTGACCGGCTGCATGGCGCTCGGCGCCACCGGCCCGATCCTGCGCTCCGCCGGACTCCCGCACGACCTGCGCAGGACCGATCCCTACTGCGGCTACGAGACCTACGAATTCGACGTCCCCACCGCTGACAGCTGCGACGCCTACGGCCGCTTCCTCATCCGTCTGGAAGAGATGCGGCAGTCGCTGCGGATCATCGAGCAGTGCATCGACCGGCTCGCCCCCGGACCCGTCATGGTCGCCGACAAGAAGATCGCCTGGCCCGCTCAGCTCGCGCTGGGACCCGACGGGCTCGGCAACTCGCTCGACCACATCAAGAAGATCATGGGTACCTCCATGGAGGCCCTGATCCACCACTTCAAGCTGGTGACCGAGGGCTTCCGGGTCCCGGCCGGACAGACGTACACCGCCGTCGAATCGCCCAAGGGCGAGCTCGGCGTGCACATCGTCTCGGACGGCGGAACCCGCCCCTACCGGGTCCACTTCCGCGACCCGTCCTTCACCAATCTGCAGGCCATGGCGGCGATGTGCGAGGGCGGCCAGGTCGCCGATGTCATCGTCGCCGTCGCGTCCATCGACCCCGTGATGGGAGGCGTCGACCGGTGACCGAAGCACGTCAGGAAGTCAGTCTGGGGATGCCGCAGCTCCCCGCCCCCGCCTACCCGGCCGAGGTGCGCGCCCGGCTCGAAGCGGACGCGAAGGAGGTGATCGCCCGCTACCCCGACAGCCGCTCCGCGCTGCTGCCGCTGCTGCACCTGGTGCAGTCCGAGGAGGGGTACGTCTCCCGTACCGGCATGGCACTCTGCGCCGAACTGCTCGGCCTCACCACCGCCGAGGTCACCGCGGTCGCCACCTTCTACACGATGTACCGGCGCAAGCCGAGCGGCGACTACCAGGTGGGTGTCTGCACCAACACGCTGTGTGCGGTGATGGGCGGCGACGCCATCTTCGACCGACTGAAGCAGCATCTCGGCGTCGGCAACAACGAGACGACCGAGGACGGCAAGGTCACCCTCGAACACATCGAGTGCAACGCGGCCTGCGACTTCGCACCCGTGGTGATGGTCAACTGGGAGTTCTTCGACAACCAGACGCCGGAGAGCGCGACGCAGCTCGTCGACGACCTGATCGCCGGGCGCACCGTCGAACCCACCCGCGGCGCCCCGCTCTGCTCGTACAAGGAGACCGCGCGGATCCTGGCCGGCTTCCCCGACCAGCGCCCCGGCGCCGTCGAGGCGACCGGTGGAGCGGGACCCGCCTCGCTCGTCGGCCTCCGGCTGGCGAAGGGCGAGGAGCTGCACCCGAAGGTCGTCGCCCCGCGTGGCGAGCCGGCCCGCACCGACGCCCCGCAGGACCCGGACCACTCGGCCGGTACCGCAGCAGAGGAGGGGGAGTGATGACGTTGGCAGCCGAAATCAATGACGGGGGCGGCAACGGCAGCGGGGCCGGCCCCGAGAAGCTGCTCTCGCCCGTCCTCTCCGCCTTCTGGGACGAGCCCGAGTCGTGGACCCTGGACACCTACAAGCGGCACGGCGGCTACGAGGGGCTGCGCAAGGCCCTCGCCATGTCTCCGGACGACCTCATCGCGTACGTCAAGGACTCCGGCCTGCGCGGCCGCGGCGGCGCGGGCTTCCCCACCGGCATGAAGTGGCAGTTCATCCCGCAGGGCGACGGCAAGCCGCACTACCTGGTGGTCAACGCCGACGAGTCGGAGCCCGGGACCTGCAAGGACATCCCGCTCCTCTTCGCCAACCCGCACAGCCTCATCGAAGGCATCGTGATCGCCTGCTACGCGATCCGCTCCTCGCATGCCTTCATCTATCTGCGCGGTGAAGTCGTCCCCGTACTGCGGCGGCTGCACGAGGCCGTGCGCGAGGCGTACGAGGCCGGCTACCTCGGGACGAGCATCCTGGGCTCGGGGCTCGACCTGGAGCTCACCGTGCACGCGGGCGCGGGCGCGTACATCTGTGGTGAGGAGACCGCACTGCTCGACTCGCTCGAAGGGCGACGCGGCCAGCCCCGGCTGCGGCCTCCCTTCCCCGCGGTCGCCGGTCTGTACGCCTGCCCCACTGTGGTGAACAACGTCGAGTCCATCGCCTCGGTTCCCGCGATCCTGAACAAGGGCAAGGACTGGTTCAAGTCGATGGGCAGCGAGAAGTCCCCGGGCTTCACGCTGTACTCGCTCAGCGGACACGTCGCCAGCCCGGGACAGTACGAAGCCCCGCTCGGCATCACGCTGCGTCAGCTGCTCGACATGAGCGGCGGCATGCGCGCCGGCCACCGGCTGAAGTTCTGGACCCCCGGCGGCTCCTCCACCCCGATGTTCACCGACGAGCACCTCGATGTGCCCCTCGACTACGAGGGCGTCGGCGCCGCCGGTTCCATGCTCGGCACCAAGGCGCTCCAGTGCTTCGACGAGACGACCTGCGTCGTGCGGGCCGTCACCCGCTGGACCGAGTTCTACGCCCATGAGTCCTGCGGCAAGTGCACGCCATGCCGTGAAGGCACCTACTGGCTCGTCCAGTTGCTCCGCGACATCGAGGCCGGCAAGGGACAGATGGCCGACCTCGACAAGCTGAACGACATCGCCGACAACATCAACGGCAAGTCCTTCTGCGCCCTCGGCGACGGCGCCGCCTCGCCGATCTTCTCCTCGCTGAAGTACTTCCGCGAGGAGTACGAGCGGCACATCACCGGCAGGGGCTGCCCCTTCGATCCCGCCAAGTCGACCGCCTGGGCCGACGACAAGAACGCTCACCAGGGGGTGAACGCATGACAGTCACCACAAGTGCGCCCTCCGGGGGCGGCGAGGCGGCGGTCCCGCCCGAGGACCTTGTCACGCTGACGATCGACGGCATCGAGATCAGCGTGCCCAAGGGCACTCTGGTCATCCGCGCCGCCGAACTCCTCGGCATCGAGATCCCGCGCTTCTGCGACCACCCGCTCCTCGACCCGGTCGGCGCCTGCCGCCAGTGCATCGTCGAGGTCGAGGGCCAACGCAAGCCGATGGCGTCGTGCACCATCACGTGCACCGACGGCATGGTGGTCAAGTCGCAGCTCACCTCGCCGGTCGCCGACAAGGCGCAGCGCGGGGTGATGGAGCTGCTGCTCATCAACCACCCGCTGGACTGCCCGGTCTGCGACAAGGGCGGCGAGTGCCCGCTGCAGAACCAGGCGATGTCGCACGGCGACCCGGACTCCCGGTTCGACGGAAAGAAGCGGACGTACGAGAAGCCCGTCCCGATCTCCACCCAGGTGCTGCTGGACCGTGAGCGGTGTGTGCTCTGCGCGCGCTGCACCCGGTTCTCCAACCAGGTGGCGGGCGACCCGATGATCGAGCTGATCGAGCGCGGCGCGCTCCAGCAGGTCGGCACGGGCGAGGGCGACCCCTTCGAGTCGTACTTCTCCGGCAACACCATCCAGATCTGCCCGGTCGGCGCGCTCACCTCGGCGGCGTACCGGTTCCGCTCCCGCCCCTTCGATCTGGTGTCGTCGCCGTCGGTGTGCGAGCACTGCGCGGGCGGTTGCGCGACCCGCACCGATCACCGGCGCGGCAAGGTCATGCGGCGGCTCGCCGCCAACGACCCCGAGGTCAACGAGGAGTGGGTCTGCGACAAGGGCCGCTTCGGCTTCCGTTACGCGCAGCAGCGGGACCGGCTCACCACGCCGCTGGTACGGAACGCGGACGGTGTCCTCGAACCGGCGAGCTGGCCCGAGGCACTGGCTGCCGCGGCCGCCGGGCTCGCCGCCGCACGCGGCAGGACCGGCGTCCTCACCGGCGGCCGGCTGACCGTCGAGGACGCGTACGCGTACAGCAAGTTCGCCCGGATCGCCCTCGATACGAACGACATCGACTTCCGGGCCCGGGTGCACAGCAGCGAGGAGGCCGACTTCCTGGCCGCCCGCGTCGCCGGGCGCGGACGCGACCTGGACGGCAGCGGGATCACGTACACCTCGCTGGAGAAGGCACCGACCGTCCTGCTGGTCGGCTTCGAGTCCGAGGAGGAGGCGCCCGGCGTCTTCCTGCGGCTGCGCAAGGCCCACCGCAAGCACGGCCAGCGCACCTTCGCCGTCGCCTCGCACGCCACCCGCGGTCTGGAGAAGGCGGGCGGCACGCTGCTGCCCGCCGCGCCCGGCACCGAGACCGAGTGGCTGGACGCGATCGCGGGCGGCGTCGGACTCGACGGCGAGGGAGCCGCGGCGGCCGAGGCGCTGCGCGGCGAGGGCGCCGTGATCGTGGTGGGCGAGCGGCTGGCCGGAGTACCGGGCGGGCTGACCGCCGCGGTACGGGCTGCCACCGCGACCGGGTCCCGGCTGGTGTGGATCCCGCGCCGGGCCGGCGAGCGCGGTGCGGTGGAGGCGGGCGCGCTCCCGTCGCTGCTGCCCGGCGGCCGCCCGGCCACCGACCCGCGTGCCAGGGACGAGGTGGCGGCCGTGTGGGGCGTCGCCGAACTCCCCTCCCGGTTCGGCCGCGACACCGGCCAGATCGTCGAGGCCGCCGCCACCGGCGAACTGGGCGCGCTGCTTGTCGCCGGGGTGGAGACCGCCGATCTGCCGGACCCGGCCCGCGCCCTGGAGGCGCTGGACCGGGTCGGCTTCCTCGTCTCGCTGGAGCTGCGGCCCAGCGAGATCACCGAGCGGGCCGACGTCGTTCTCCCGGTCGCCGCGGTGGCCGAGAAGTCCGGCACCTTCCTCAACTGGGAGGGCAGGGCCCGGATGTTCGAGGCGGCGCTGAAGCCCGAGCAGATGACGCGGACACTCGCGCCGACCGACGCCCGGGTGCTGCACATGCTCGCCGACGCGCTCGCCCACGCCGGAGGCCTTGATGAACCCAGTCGCTTCGCGCTGCCGGATCTGAAGTCCGTACGCCGTGAGCTGGACCGGCTCGGCGGCTGGACCGGTACGCACGCCACCGACCCGCACGAGTCGGCGCAGCCGCTGCCCCGGCCCGGCGACGGCGAGGCGGTCCTCGCGGGCCACCGGCTGCTGCTCGACCAGGGGCGGCTCCAGGAGGGCGACGCGGCGCTGGCCGGCACCCGGCACGCCGCGGTCGCCCGGCTCTCCGCCGTCACCGCCGCCGAGACGGGTGTGAAGGACGGCGATCTGCTGGCCGTCACCGGACCGTCCGGCAGCGTCGAACTCCCGCTGCAGGTCACCGACATGCCGGACCGGGTGGTCTGGGTGCCGCTGAACTCCGTCGGGCGGGGCGTACCGGCCGACACCGGCGCCCACCCCGGCGGTCTGGTCCGGATCGGCCCCGCCGCACCGGGTACTCCCGACGTCACACCGGAGGTGCGAGCGTGACTGCCCTCGCTCAACTGGCCGCGGCCCCCGACCGTGCCGTACTCGCCGCCGAGGATCTGTCGATGTTCGGCACCGACCCCTGGTGGCTCGTCGTCATCAAGGCGGTGTTCTGCTTCGCGTTCCTGATGGTGACCGTGCTGTTCTCCATCGTGTGGGAGCGCAAGGTCGTCGCCTGGATGCAGCTGCGCATCGGCCCCAACCGGCACGGCCCCTGGGGCATGCTCCAGTCGCTCGCCGACGGCATCAAGCTGATGCTGAAGGAAGACGTCATCGTCAAGCGGGCGGACAAGGTCGTCTACGTCCTCGCGCCGATCGTCGCCGCCGTACCGGCGTTCATGGCGATCGCCGTGATCCCGTTCGGGCCGTCCGGCAACGAGGTCTCGATCTTCGGCCACCGTACGGCGATGCAGCTCACCGACCTGCCGATCGCGATGCTCTACGTCCTCGCGGTCGCGTCGGTCGGGATCTACGGCATCGTGCTGGCCGGCTGGTCCTCCGGATCGACGTACCCGCTGCTCGGCGGATTGCGCTCCTGCGCGCAGATGATCTCGTACGAGATCGCGATGGGCGCCGCGTTCGCCTCCGTCTTCCTCTACTCCGGGTCGATGTCGACCTCGAAGATCGTGGAGGCGCAGCAGGACCGCTGGTTCATCATTCTGCTGCCGGTCTCGTTCATCATCTACATCGTCACGATGGTCGGTGAGACCAACCGCGCCCCGTTCGACATGCCGGAGTCCGAGGGCGACCTCGTCGGTGGCTTCAACACCGAGTACTCGTCGATCAAGTTCGCGATGTTCATGCTCGCCGAGTACGTCAACATGGTCACCGTCTCCGCCGTCTCCACGACGCTGTTCCTGGGTGGCTGGCGGGCCCCGTGGCCGATCAGCACCTTCTGGGAGGGCGCGAACCACGGCTGGTGGCCGATGCTCTGGTTCGTCCTCAAGGTCCAGCTGCTGCTGTTCTTCTTCATCTGGCTGCGCGGCACGCTGCCCCGCGTCCGCTACGACCAGCTGATGAAGCTCGGCTGGAAGGTCCTGATCCCGGTCTCCGTGGTCTGGCTGATGCTGGTCGCAACGGTGCGGGCGCTGCGCAACGAGGGCTACGACTTCTCGAAGATCGTGCTGTACGTGGCCGGGGCCGTGATCGCGATCCTGCTGATCTCCTTCGTCGCCGATATCTTCCGGGACCGCTCGGCCAAGGCGGCCGGGGAGACCGGGACAGAAGCCGGACCCGGGCCGGAGTTCGACCCGATGGCGGGCGGATTCCCGGTGCCGCCGCTGCCCGGACAGACCCTGCCGCCGGTACCGCGCCGCACGCCACGGCACGAGCGGGAGCTCGTTGTCAGTGGCGGGTCGGACACTCAGAGTGACGGCAGTCAGATTGGTGGAAGTCCGAGTGACGGAAAGGAGGCTGACGGTGTCTGAGCCATCGGAGTCCACTGGGGACAAGTTCCAGAATCCTGTGGCCGGCTTCGGCGTGACCTTCAAGGCCATGTTCAAGAAGCGGCTGACCGAGCAGTACCCCGAACAGCAGAAGGTGACGGCGCCGCGCTTCCACGGCAGGCACCAGCTCAACCGTCACCCGGACGGCCTGGAGAAGTGCGTCGGCTGCGAGCTGTGCGCCTGGGCCTGTCCCGCCGATGCCATCTACGTGGAGGGCGCGGACAACACCGACGAGGAGCGCTACTCCCCGGGTGAGCGCTACGGGCGCGTCTACCAGATCAACTACGCGCGCTGCATTCTCTGCGGACTGTGCATCGAGGCGTGCCCGACCCGGGCGCTCACGATGACCAATGAGTTCGAGCTCGCCAACACCACCCGCGAAAGCCTCATCTACACCAAGGACGAGCTGCTCGCGGGCCTGGAGGAGGGCATGGTCGACACTCCGCACGCGATCTTCCCGGGCATGGACGAGCAGGACTACTACCGGGGGCTGGTCACCGAGGCGGCGCCCGGCACGGAGCGTCAGGTCGCGCTCTCCAAGGGTGAGTCCAAGGAGCAGCCGGCCACGGACAAGGAGGTGGACGCATGACCGGCCTGGCCGCAGCGGCCTCCACCACATCAATCGGCGAGGCCGTCCAGTTCTGGGTGCTCGGCACGGTCGCCGTGATCGGCGCGCTGTCCACCGTGCTGATGAAGAAAGCCGTGCACAGCGCGCTGAGCCTCGCCGGGACCATGATCGTCCTGGCGGTGTTCTACCTGGCCAACGGCGCCTACTTCCTCGGCGTCGTCCAGATCGTCGTCTACACCGGCGCGATCATGATGCTGTTCCTCTTCGTGGTCATGCTCGTCGGTGTCACGGCGGCGGACTCGCTGAAGGAGACCCTCAAGGGCCAGCGCTGGCTGGCTGCGGGATGCGGGCTCGGCTTCGGTGTCCTGCTGATCGCGGGCATCGGCCACGCCTCGCTGAACAGCTTCGACGGACTCGGCACCGCGAACGCCGCGCACGGCGGAAACGTCGAGGGGCTGGCCAGCCTCATCTTCACCAAGTACGTCTTCGCCTTCGAGATCACCGGCGCCCTGCTGATCACGGCGACGGTCGGCGCGATGGTGCTCACCCACCGGGAGCGCACCGAACGGGCCAAGACCCAGCGGGAGATGTCGGAGGAGCGCGTACGCGGCAAGCACCTGCCGCCGCTGCCCGCCCCCGGTGTCTACGCCCGGCACAACGCCGTGGACATCGCCGGTCTGCTCCCGGACGGCACCGCGTCCGAGCTGACCGTCATGCAGACGCTGCGGAAGCGCGGCCAGATCCGTGACGTGTCGAACGAGTCGCTGGCCGACCTCAAGGCGCTGGAGCAGCGCTCCGAGGAGCGGCTCGGCCGTGACCAGGACGAAGAGGAGGTCACCAAGTGAATCCGGTCAACTACCTCTATCTCTCCGCCCTGTTGTTCACCATCGGCGCGTCCGGGGTGCTGATCAGGCGGAACGCGATCGTGGTGTTCATGTGCGTGGAGCTGATGCTCAACGCCTGCAACCTCGCGTTCGTCACCTTCTCCCGGATGCACGGCAACCTCGACGGCCAGATCATCGCCTTCTTCACGATGGTCGTCGCCGCCGCCGAGGTCGTGGTCGGGCTCGCGATCATCGTGTCGCTGTTCCGTTCCCGCCACTCGGCCTCGGTCGACGACGCCAGCCTGATGAAGCTGTAAGGGGACGCTGAATCGTGGACAACCTCATTGCGCTGCTCGTCGCGGCGCCCCTGCTCGGAGCGGCCGTGCTGCTCTGCGGCGGCCGGCGGCTGGACCGCTCCGGCCACTGGCTCGGCACCCTGCTCGCCGCCGCCTCGTTCGTCATCGGGGCGGTGCTCTTCGCCGACATGCTGGGGAAGGGCGCCGATCACCGGACGCTGCACCAGCACCTGTTCAGCTGGATCCCGGTCGAGGGCTTCCGGGCCGATGCGGCCTTCCAGCTCGACCAGTTGTCGATGACGTTCGTGCTGCTGATCACCGGTGTGGGCACCCTGATCCACCTCTACTCGATCGGCTACATGGAGCATGACGAGCGCCGGCGCCGGTTCTTCGGCTATCTGAACCTGTTCCTCGCCGCGATGCTCCTGCTGGTCCTCGCCGACAACTACCTGCTGCTGTACGTCGGGTGGGAGGGCGTCGGTCTGGCGTCGTACCTGCTGATCGGCTTCTGGCAGCACAAGCCCAGTGCGGCCACCGCCGCCAAGAAGGCGTTCCTGGTCAACCGGGTCGGCGACATGGGCCTGTCGATCGCGATCATGCTGATGTTCACCACGTTCGGCACGTTCGCCTTCGGCCCCGTACTGGCCTCGACCGGGGAGACCGGCGAGGGCAAGCTGACGGCGATCGGCCTGATGCTGCTGCTCGCCGCCTGCGGCAAGTCGGCCCAGGTGCCGCTGCAGTCCTGGCTCGGTGACGCGATGGAGGGCCCGACCCCGGTCTCGGCCCTCATCCACGCCGCCACCATGGTGACCGCGGGCGTCTACCTGATCGTCCGCTCCGGTGCGATCTTCAACGCCGCCCCGGACGCGCAGCTGGTCGTCGTGGTCGTCGGTGGGGTCACGCTGCTGTTCGGTGCGATCGTCGGTTGCGCGAAGGACGACATCAAGAAGGCCCTCGCCGGGTCGACGATGTCGCAGATCGGCTACATGATCCTGGCCGCCGGGCTCGGCCCGATCGGCTATGTCTTCGCGATCATGCACCTGGTGACGCACGGCTTCTTCAAGGCCGGGCTCTTCCTCGGCGCCGGTTCGGTCATGCACGGCATGAACGACGAGGTCGACATGCGGAAGTTCGGCGGCCTGCGGACGTACATGCCGGTCACCTTCGTCACCTTCGGCCTCGGCTATCTGGCGATCATCGGCTTCCCCGGTCTTTCCGGCTTCTTCTCCAAGGATAAGATCATCGAGGCGGCGTTCGCCAAGGGCGGCACCGAGGGCTGGATCCTCGGCGCCGTCACGCTGCTGGGCGCCGCGATCACCGCGTTCTACATGACGCGCGTGATGCTGCTGACGTTCTTCGGCGAGAAGCGCTGGCAGCCCGACGCGGAAGGTCATGAGCCGCACCCGCACGAGTCCCCGAAGTCGATGACCATCCCCATGATCGTCCTGGCGTTCGGTTCGGTCTTCGCCGGAGGGTTCTTCTCCATCGGTGACCGCTTCCTGAACTGGCTGGAGCCGGTCACCGGGCACAGCCACGGAGACTCCCCCGTCAGCGCCATGACGGTCACCGCCGCCACCATGGTGGTGCTCGTCATCGGCGTCGCCATCGCCTGGGCGATGTACGGGCGCGGTCCGGTCCCGGTCGTCGCCCCGCGCGGCTCGTTGCTCACCCGGGCCGCCCGCCGCGATCTCCTCCAGGACGACTTCAACCACGTGGTCCTGGTCCGCGGCGGCGAGCACCTCACCCGCTCCCTGGTGTACGTCGACCACACTCTGGTCGACGGCGTGGTCAACGGCACGGCCGCATCGATGGGCGGGCTTTCCGGCCGGCTGCGCAAGCTGCAGAACGGCTACGCCCGCTCCTACGCGGTCTCGATGTTCGGCGGTACGGCGGTCGTCATCGCCGCGACCCTGCTGATGAGGGCGGTCTGATCACCATGTCCTTTCCCCTCCTGACAGCGACGGCGGTGCTCCCGGCGATCGGCGCGATCGCCACCGCCGCCGTCCCGGCCGCCCGGCGCACCGCCGCCAAATGGCTGGCGCTGCTCTTCTCGCTGGCCACCCTCGTGCTGGCGGGCATCGTGCTTGCCCGCTTCGAGCCCGGCGGCGCCCGCTACCAGCTCACCGAATCGCACGCCTGGATCAAGGACTTCGGCGTCCGGTACGAACTGGGTGTGGACGGCATCGGGGTGGCGCTCCTGGCGCTCACCGCCCTGCTGATCCCGTTCGTCATCCTGGCCGGCTGGCACGACGCCGATCCCCTGGAGACGAAGTCCTCGCGCTGGCGTCCCACCCAGGGCTTCTTCGCCCTGATCCTGATGGTCGAAGCGATGGTGATCCTCTCCTTCGAGGCCACGGACGTCTTCCTCTTCTACATCCTCTTCGAAGCCATGCTCATCCCGATGTACTTCCTCATCGGCGGCTTCGGGGACCGGGCTCACTCCGGTAGCGACGAGAACGCCGCGGCGCAACGCTCGTACGCCGCGGTCAAGTTCCTCCTCTACAACCTGGTCGGCGGCCTCATCATGCTGGCCGCCGTGATCGGCCTGTACGTGGTCGCGGGGACGTTCTCGCTCTCCGAGATCGCCGAGGCCCGCGCGGGCGGCTCGCTCTCCATGGCGACCAGCACGGAGCGCTGGCTCTTCCTCGGGTTCTTCTTCGCCTTCGCGGTGAAGGCCCCGCTCTGGCCGCTGCACACCTGGCTGCCCAACGCCATGGGCGAGGCGACCTCCCCGGTCGCCGTCCTGATCACCGCGGTCGTCGACAAGGTCGGCACCTTCGCGATGCTCCGCTTCTGCCTCCAGCTGTTCCCGGAGGCCAGCAAGTGGGCGACGCCGGTGATCCTGGTCCTCGCGCTGATCAGCATCGTGTACGGGGCGCTGCTCGCCGTCGGCCAGCGCGACATCAAGCGCCTGATCGCCTACGCGTCGATCTCGCACTTCGGCTTCATCATCCTGGGCATCTTCGCGATGACCAGCCAGGGCCAGTCGGGCGCCACGCTCTACATGGTCAACCACGGCATCTCGACGGCCGCGCTGATGCTGGTGGCCGGCTTCCTGATCACCCGGCGCGGTTCGCGGCTCATCGCCGACTACGGCGGGGTGCAGAAGGTGGCGCCGGTCCTGGCCGGCACGTTCCTGATCGGCGGGCTCGCCACCCTGTCGCTCCCCGGCCTCTCCCCGTTCGTCAGCGAATTCCTGGTCCTGGTCGGCACGTTCAGCGCATATCCGGCGGCCGGCATCATCGCCACCACCGGCATCGTGCTCGCCGCGCTCTATGTCCTCGTCCTCTACCAGCGGACGATGACGGGCCCGGTGAAGGCCGAGGTCCGGGGCATGCCCGACCTGAAGGTCCGGGAGCTGGTGGTGGTCCTCCCGCTCATCGCGCTGCTGGTCTTCCTGGGCGTCTACCCGAAGCCGCTCACGGAGATCGTCAACCCGGCGGTGCAGCACACCATGTCGGACGTACACAAGAAGGACCCCCAGCCTGAGGTGGAGGCCGCCAAGTGAGCGCAACAGCTGTCCACAGCCTGTGGACGATGGCGGGCGGGGTGACATCGGCCGCCCCGCACGAGAAGTTCAAGGCGCCGGTCATCGAGTACGCCCAGCTGGCCCCGGTCCTCATTGTGATCGGTGTCGCCGTCGTCGGCGTACTCGTCGAGGCCTTCGTGCCGCGCCGGGCCCGCTACTACACACAGGTCTTCCTGACCGTCGTCGCCCTCGCCGCCGCGTTCGCCGCGGTCATCGGCCTCGCGGCCGGGGGGTACGGCACGACGAAGGCGCACATCGCAGCGATGGGTGCCATCGCCGTCGACGGACCCGCCCTGTTCCTGCAGGGCACCATCCTGCTGACGTCGCTGGTCGCCGTCTTCACCTTCGCCGAGCGGCGGCTCGACCCCGAGTCGCACGGCAACCGCGTCGACTCGTTCGCCGCACAGGCCGCCTCGGTGCCCGGCAGCGAGAGCGAGCAGGCCGCCGTCAAGGCGGGCTTCACCACCACCGAGGTCTTCCCGCTGCTCCTCTTCTCGGTGGCGGGCATGCTGGTCTTCCCGGCGGCCAACGATCTGCTGACGCTCTTCGTGGCCCTGGAAGTCTTCTCCCTCCCGCTCTACCTGCTGTGCGCCGTCGCCCGCCGCAAGCGGCTGATGTCGCAGGAGGCGGCGGTGAAGTACTTCCTGCTTGGCGCCTTCTCGTCGGCGTTCCTGCTCTTCGGGATCGCCCTGCTGTACGGGTACGCGGGCTCCGTCTCGTACGCGGCCATCGCCAACGTGGTCGACGGCTCCGTCACCCAGATCGACCCGGCGCTCGCCGACACCATGGGCAACGACGTGCTGCTGCTGATCGGCGGCGCGATGCTCCTGACCGGGCTGCTCTTCAAGGTCGGCGCCGTTCCGTTCCACATGTGGACCCCGGACGTCTACCAGGGCGCCCCGACCCCGGTCACCGGCTTCATGGCCGCGGCCACGAAGGTCGCCGCGTTCGGTGCGCTGCTGCGCCTGCTGTACGTGGTGCTGCCAGGCCTCAGCTGGGACTGGCGGCCGGTCATGTGGGCCGTCGCGATCGTCACGATGCTGGGCGGTGCGATCGTCGCCATCACCCAGACCGACATCAAGCGGCTGCTGGCCTACTCGTCCATCGCGCACGCAGGCTTCATCCTCGCCGGTGTCATCGCGACGACCCCCAGCGGCATCTCCTCGGTGCTCTTCTACCTGGGCGCGTACTCCTTCGTGACGGTCGGCGCGTTCGCCGTCGTCACGCTGGTGCGCGACGCGGGCGGCGAGGCGACCCACCTGTCGAAGTGGGCCGGGCTGGGCCGGCGCTCGCCGCTGGTCGCCGCGGTCTTCGCGGTGTATCTGCTGGCCTTCGCCGGTATCCCGCTGACCTCCGGCTTCGCCGGAAAGTTCGCGGTCTTCAAGGCGGCGGCGGAGGGCGGCGCGGCCGGCCTGGTCGTGGTCGGCGTGATTTCGTCCGCCATTGCCGCGTTCTTCTACATCCGGGTCATCGTGCTCATGTTCTTCAGCGAGCCGAAGGCGGACGGCCCGGCAGTCGCCGTCCCGTCCCCGCTGACGATGACGGCGATCGCGGTCGGCGTCGCCGTCACGCTGGTGCTGGGCCTGGCCCCGCAGTACTTCCTCGACCTGGCGAGCCAGGCGGGAGTGTTCGTGAGGTGACGCGGAGCGGCCGACCGGTGTCCCGGTTGCCGCTGCGTTCCCGGTCGCGGGGGGGGGGGGGGGGCGGGCCCCCCCCGCGGCCCGCGTTACGGGGCCCGGGGGGCGGGGGGTGTGTGAAGCGGGGCGGGCGGTTTGAACCGCGGGGGGTATAGTGGCGGGGGGCCGGGGCGGCC